>NZ_BMJQ01000006.1:0-300000 GCF_014643535.1 Aliidongia dinghuensis
GCTCCGTCGCGCGTGGAGGCACTGCGCGTCGCGCTCGGGCCCCTCCTATGGACTACCGGGACAACCCGCCATCAGGGGGTCAACATTGGACGCCGATCGGGGGTCAAGATTGCGCGCCGGTTGACACGACGGCATCGATCGTGAGCGTCCGATAGCGGCCTGAACGTCTTCCACTCATCACGCATGTGCGGCCCAAACGACGCGATGTCGCCCATCGACCCGTGTCCGTCTTCGCAGACTATTCAGCGAAAGCCCCATAGCCGACATACCGACGCGAAGCTAACCTCGCCGGCAGTCCGGGAATGATTTCTTCAGCAGCCTGCTGGGCGGACCACACTCGAAGCCTCTTCCCGTTACAGGGCATGCGCTTCGGGAGGATTCTCGGTTGAGTAAATCCAAATAGTATTGGGGGATATTCGTAAATTGTATCGCCCTTCAAGGCCAAACTCAAAAAAATCCCCCCAATCGCAAGCGGAACTAATGATTTTATCTTTGCATATTTTTTGAAGAAACGCCAAGTCGCACCGACTTGACGCAATTAAGTTCTTTAAAAATATTATATTTTCACGCTCCCCTGACGGAGCTATCATTTTCGGGGAGTGATGCACTTTGTCTGCACCTATGGAGATCCAATACGGTGGATCAAGGGTAATTATAACAGCGCCCTTGGTAGGTTCTATGCAAATCAATTTTTTGTCGATGATATGATCGACCAACTCTGAAAATGAAGACACCCACTTGAAATCACCAACTTCATACCGTTGGCTCTCTTGCTTGACGCGAAACAGTTCCTCAAATCCATCCGTTAGCTTAAAGGCGAAGTCATATAAATTCGGCGCATCAAAAAGTCCCTCTCTCGAAATTTTTATTCTCTTATGAAGTGCCCCAAGTGTTCTGTCCAGCATTGCCAGTATTTTGCTGCGATCTAACTTATCACCTTCCGGGCGATATGGTGGCATTAGCATGAGGTTAGCTGCTGACGCCCATGGTTCACATCCCTCGGAAAAACCTGCCGAACAAACTACCATACCAATATAACGCCGGCCTCCGCCATATTGGTTCATAGCTTTTACAACGGAATCCCATTCCTGCACGTCGCCCGGCGAAGCGCTCTTGGTATATTCTTTGCAGCTAATTAGCAGAGTTATATCCGATATATCGGCGACTATAACATCTACTTCTTTCTTCGGGGGGCCAGAAAAGGAAGCCAGCGCAGGATGATTTGGTGAGTTTACTACAACTATCTTATTGTGTTCCACTATTGAGTTGGGAACGTGCTTGCGCGTTGCGCTGAATACTTCTTCTTCAAATACATTCCGGAACTTCATCGAAATACCTTCTCTCCGGTGGCGAGAATCGATCCGGGAATTAGGTTTTTCGCATATACCTTTCGAAGACCGGATCCTTCTCGAACAACAAAAATGGCGTCCTCCGTCACGCTGAATACCTTTGCGCCAATTTGCTTTCTAATGGTTTTCTTTCCAAATCTCTTAATTTGAAGTTCAAGTACTTTATTTAGTTGATACTTCCCTGATTCGAGCGGCTCTGCGGAATATATATTCAAGTCACCTATATATAAAATTGAGCCAATCTCGTCGTTAACTATAAATCTCCATTCGTCTCCGGCCAAAAGATCGCGCAGTTGATCGGCCTTGACAATCTGGCCCTCCCCATTAACCAATATGATCTGGCTTGGCGGCACAGACATTTACCGCTCCGCATTAACAGGAATATTCGCCAAAATCTCCCGACGCCTTTCTTCGGTCAATAGATGAGATGGCGTTGCCTTACTTCCCTGCACATCCATGAGCGTTGGCTTTCCATCAGTGCCCAGTCCAATCACGTAACCGGGGTCGCCCTCCAAGCAAAGCGCTTTGATGTGAGCCTCACAAGATGGACAATAGACTGATTCTTCTTGCATTGGAGGCAATATCGTGACCGTGCCGCCACAGTTGCACCTAAGCTGAAATGGCTTTCCGCTTTCAAGTGCCTCTCCAGCAACAAACGTATATAAATCATACTTTGGAGTACTCATCGCTTCCACCGCTTAGCGCAGAACGAATGTTCGGCGATGATGCCCTATTCCCAACTTGTTTTTAAATCGCAAAAAACGCAATGATCTACCCTTAAGAACGCCATCAGCCACGTCCCCGTTTCGCTTCCAGGCCGATTGCTGCGTAGGGCGAACGTCCGGTTCCGAATAGCGCGGCTCAGAAGCAGACCGACCACCCCACCCATTACGGCCGCTGAAGCGAAGTCGCGATCACACCCTTTCGACCACGAAGCGTCCACCAGCTCTGCCCGCGAGGCCGGCTTCGATCTCGCACTGCAGAACCGCGAGCTTCTCGGCTTGCTCACGCTGAGCGTCTTGGCGCGTTCGGCCGCGCGTCATGGCGCCGCCTCCAAGATTGGCGCTACCTGCGCGTTGCCATCGTGCACCCGTCCGCCCGTCGTGGCCCCAGCTATCGAGCCCGCCCCTTCCGGCCGCCGACCTGACGGCACTGGAGCAGCCCTGGACTCGCCGGACGGAGGAGAGACGACGGATCGCCAGGACGCTCACCGAGCCAGATCGGGCAATCGGCTTTCTCCAGGATGACCGGCATCCGGTCATGGAATTCCGAGATCATGGCGTTCGCGGCTGTCGTGATGATGCAGTAGGTCCGCGTGATGAGCCCGTTCGGCCAACGGTACGACTCCCACAAACCCGCGAAGGCCATGGTCTGCCCATTCGCCCGAGAAATGGCGAACCGCTGCGGCGGCGAGCCGATCGACCGCCTCTGAAAATAGACATCGACCGGAACGATCGCCCGGCGCCGCTGAAAGGCGTCGGCGAACATCGGAAGCTCGGCGACGGTTTCGGCGCGGGCGTTTCTCGGGCGCGGCGCCGTGGTCGGGCTGCCCGTGTTGTGCGGCAGCAGCCCAAATTCGAGTTCGTCGAGATGCCGGGCGCCGGTCTGTGGATGCAGGCGAACGACCCAGCCTTTCCGCTCGTCGCGTGCGCTCAGCTCCAGCTCAAGATCGCCCTGCGGCTCGTGCAAAGCTCGCGCTGTCACGCCCATGGGACCCTCCCACCGTTGATGTGGATCTTGACTCTTCCATATAGAACAAAATAGGAACATTGTCTCCCTGTTTGGGTCGGAGACGGCATGAAGGACGTTCGGCAGCAAGCCCTGCTGGCGGAGCTACGCGCTCGCGTCAGAGCCCAGGAGATGAACGCACGGCGGGATGGGCCGGTGCCGACGCTCCCATTCGGCGTTCCGGAGCTTGATGCTGTCCTACCGTCCGGCGGGCTGATGTTGGGCGCAGTTCACGAGGTGCTGAGCGGTGGCCCCGATCTCACGCACGCGACGGCGGCCGTGATCTTCGTCGCCGGCATCCTGGCCCGGACCTGCGGAACGGTGATTTGGGCCTTCGGCCGACGTGACCTTTTCGCGCCGGCCCTCGCTGGAGTCGGCCTTCACCCCGATCGCGTCATCTACGTCGAGGCCGGCGATAGCAAAGGTGCACTCCTCGTCATGGAGGAGGCCCTTCGATATGCCGGGCTCGCTGGAGTTGTGGGCGAGATCGAAGGAAAGGTCGATCTCACCGGGAGCCGCCGCCTGCAGCTCGCGGCTGAAGGCTCCGGCGGCCTCGGCCTCATGATTCGCCGGCCGCGACGTCGCGGCGACGACATTACGGCAGAACCGACGGCCGCTCGGACACGATGGTCGATTTCAGCGATCCCATCACCTCCGGCACTCGAATGGTCACCGGATGTGCCGGGTGTCGGACCTGCACGGTGGCGCCTCGACCTTGTCCGTTGCCGGGGTGGCGAGCCGAAGAGCTTTATCGTTGGAGCGTGTGATGAGACGGGTCGTCTCGGTCTTCCTGCCGGCCTGGCCGATCGACAGGGTTCGCCGAACCAACCGCAGCTTGCCGTCGGCTGACCGGCCGATCGGTACGGCCCTTCATGACGGTCGCCGTCGCATTGTGGCGGCCGTCAATGGGGCTGCCCAGGCCGAAGGGCTGAGACCTGGCCTGACGGTGGCGCACGCCCAAATGCTCGTCCCGGAATTCACCGTGATCGACGCAGACCCAACCGCCGATCTGGCCGGCCTGACGCGGCTGGCCGTCTGGTGCCAGCAGCATTATGCACCGCTCACGTCTCCCGACCCGCCCGATGGCTTGTGGATCGATGCCACCGGTTGCACGCACCTGTGGCGTGACGAGCGGGCCATGCTCACCGACCTGCGACAGCGCTTGTGGCAGGCCGGGATCTCCGCACGGGTTGCCATCGCCGACACGCCTGCCGCCGCCCATGCGATGGCCAGGTTCCAGCTGGAAGCGGAATGCGTCGTGCCTGCCGGCGAAGGGGCCGCCATATGTCTCGGGTTGCCAGTCGCGGCGCTCAGGCTTTCGGCGGACACCGTCGCTGGACTACGCCGATTGGGCTTCGACACGATCGGCGCGCTCATGCGCGCCCCCAGAGCCCAGATGGCTCTTCGCTTCGGCGACGAGCCCGTGCGTCGCCTCGATCAGCTGACCGGCCGGCTCTTCGAACCGATCGACCCGATCCTTGCACCGGAGCGCCTACGACGGCGGGCGTCGTTTGTGGAACCGATCTCGACGGCGCCCGCGATCGAGACGGCAATCGATCATCTGGTCCGCCAGCTCGCCGACGATCTGCGGCGCAGAGGGCTCGGAGCCTGCGCGCTCGACCTCGTGGTCGAACGCGTCGATGGCGTTCGGCAGGCTCACCGGGTCGGTCTGGCTCAGCCCTCACGAGACGCATCCCATCTGCGCAAGCTCCTGGTGATGCGGATCGAGAAGATCGACCCCGGATTCGGGATCGACGCGATCAGCTTGGCGGTCGCCATGCAGGCGCCCTTGTCGGCGGCTCTATCCGCCTCCCTAGTCGATCGGGAACTGGCCGGCCGGGATCTCGCACCCTTGATCGACAGTCTCGGCAATCGGTTCGGCGAAGACCGGCTGTTCAGAGCCGCGCTCGTCGAAAGCGACGTCCCCGAACGGTCCTGGCGAGCGATCCCGTCGCTGTCTCGGCCGACCGGCGTGTCATGGCCGGCCGACCTGCCGCGCCCGGCCCGGCTGCTGACGCCGCCCGAACTGGTCGAGACGACGGCGTTGCTACCCGACTATCCGCCCGCCTTCTTCGTCTGGCGCCACGATCGACATAAGACGATCCGGGTAGATGGACCCGAGCGCATTCACGGCGAGTGGTGGCGGTCGGATCGTGAGATTGAAACGGTCCGAGACTATTTCCGGATCGAGGATGAGGCCGGCCAACGTTTCTGGCTGTTCCGGAGCGGCATCTCGAATGACGCCCGTTGGTTCCTGCACGGGCTGTTCGGCTGATGTACGCCGAACTGCAGGCTGCGACGCATTTCAGCTTCCTGCGCGGCGCGTCCGGCGCGGATGAGCTATTTGCTGCCGCTGCCGTTCTTGGGCTTCCGGCGCTCGGCATCTGCGATCGGAACTCGCTCGCCGGCATGGTGCGGGCATTCGAAGCGTCACGCACGACCGGCGTCCGACTCGTTGTCGGTTGCCATCTGGATCTGGCCGACGCGCCAGCGATCTTGGTCTACCCGACAGATAGGAGTGCCTATGGTCGCCTTTGCCGCCTGCTCACGATCGGCAACAAGCGGGCGGGCAAAGGCGCCTGTCACTTGGCCTGGCAGGATCTCGCCGGCTGGTCCGAAGGGCTGATCGGCATCCTCTTGCCGGGCAAGCCGAACGACACCTTGACGGAGCATCTGGATCGGTTTCGGGCGCTATTCGGCGATCGAGCGCATCTGGCTCTGACGTTCCGGCGACGTCCAAACGATGCGATGCGTCTAGAGCGGCTGTCCGCGCTGGCGGCGAAGGCCGGCGTCCAGACGGTCGCGACCGGAGACGTGCTCTATCACGCGCCCGAGCGGCGCATGCTGCAACAGGTCATGACCTGCATCCGCGAAGGCTGCACCATCGACCAGGCCGGTTACCGACTCGAACGAACAGCCGATCGGCATCTGAAGGGGGCCGAGGAAATCGCCCGCTTGTTCAGGCGCTATCCGGCTGCCGTCGAGCGCTCGCTGGAGATCGTCAAGCGCTGCAAATTCAGCCTCGACGAGCTGCAGTACCAATATCCGGCCGAGGTCGTGATCCCCGGCATGACGGCGCAGCAGGCTCTGGAGCACCTGACCTGGGAAGCCGCACCCGAGCGGTATCCCGGCGGTGTGCCGACCAAGGTCGAGAACGCCCTGCGTCATGAGTTCAAGCTGATCGGCGAGCTGGGCTACGCGCCGTATTTCCTGACGGTGCACAGCATCGTCCGGTTCGCCCGTTCGAAGGGCATCCTGTGCCAGGGTCGGGGATCGGCCGCGAACTCGGCCGTCTGCTATGTGCTCGGCATCACCTCGGTCGATCCCTCGAAGTCAGATCTCCTGTTCGAGCGCTTCGTCTCGAATGAGCGGCGCGAGCCCCCAGACATCGATGTCGATTTCGAGCACGAGCGCCGGGAAGAGGTCATCCAGTGGATCTACGAAAACTATGGCCGGCACCGCGCCGCCCTGGTGGCGACGGTCACGCGCTATCGCGCCAAGGGCGCGGTCCGCGAGGTCGGCAAGGTCATGGGGCTGCCGGAGGACGTCACCGCCGGCCTCGCCGGGCTGGTCTGGGGCTGGAGCGAAGACGGCGTCGGAGAAGCCGAGGCCAAGGAGATGAACCTGAACCTCGACGACCGGCGTCTGCGCCTGACGCTGGAGCTGGCGCACGAACTCATCGGCACACCCAGGCACTTGAGCCAGCATCCGGGCGGGTTCGTCCTCACCGACCATAGGCTCGACGAGCTGGTGCCGATCGAACCGGCGGCGATGGTCGATCGTGCTGTGATCCAATGGAATAAGGACGACATCGACGTCTTGAAGATGATGAAGGTCGATGTGCTCGGCCTTGGCATGCTCGGCTGCCTGCGACGCTGCTTCGATCTTCTCGAAGAGGAAAAGTCCGTGAAGCTCGACATGGCATCGGTGCCGCAGGAAGACGCCGCGACCTATGCCATGTGCCAGCGGGCCGACACGCTCGGCACCTTCCAGATCGAAAGCCGCGCGCAGATGGCGATGCTGCCGCGCCTGGCGCCGAAGACCTTCTACGATCTCGTCATCCAGGTCGCCATCATCCGCCCTGGGCCGATCCAGGGCGACATGGTGCATCCCTACCTCCGGCGCCGCGAGGGCAAGGAGCCGGTCGAGTTCCCGCGTCCGGAGTTGGCGGCGGTCCTGGGCAAAACGCTCGGTGTTCCGCTGTTCCAGGAGCAGGCGATGCGAGTCGCGATCGAATGCGCCGGCTTCTCAGGCTCCGAGGCGGACCAGCTTCGCCGGGCGATGGCGACCTTCAAGTTCACGGGCGGGGTGTCGCATTTCCGGGAGAAGCTCGTCGCCGGCATGGTCGAGCGCGGCTATGCGGAGGACTTTGCCGAGCGGACGTTCAAGCAGCTCGAAGGCTTCGGCAGCTACGGCTTTCCCGAGAGCCACGCGGCGTCCTTCGCCTACATCGCGTACATTAGCGCTTGGATGAAATGCCATCATCCGGACGTGTTCTGCGCGGCCCTGCTCAATGCGCAGCCGATGGGGTTCTACGCGCCGGCCCAGATCGTCCGGGACGCCCGGCAGCACGGCATCGAGGTCCGGCCGATCGACGTCAACTGTTCCCGCTGGGACTGCACGCTCGAACCCACGGGTGGCCGATATTCGGCCGTCCGCTTGGGACTTCGGATGACCAAAGGCCTAGCCAACAAAGATGGGGCATCCATCGTGGCGGCGCGAGCCGATCGTCCGTTCGTCTCGATCGATGAGCTGTGGCGCCGTTCGCAGGTCCCTGTGGCGGCGCTTCAGCGTCTTGCGGCGGCAGACGCCTTCTCCTCCCTCCGGCTCGACCGCCGGCAGGCCGACTGGGCAATCCGCGCCCTTCGAGACGAGCCTCTGCCGCTGTTCGCCGCTGCCGACGAGCGGGCCGGACTGTTGCTTCGCGAGGTGGTCGAACCCCCGATCGAGCTGACGCCGATGACGGCCGGCGCAGAGGTCGTCGAGGACTACGGTAGTGTCGGCCTCAGCCTGCGGCAGCATCCGGTCGCGTTCATCCGCGCAGATCTCGATCGAAAGGAAATTCTCCCGGCGATCCGGCTTGCTGAGCAAAAGGATGGGCGGCGCGTCCGAGTCGCAGGCCTCGTCCTCGTCAGGCAAAAGCCTGCCTCGGCCAAGGGAGTCTTGTTCATCACGATCGAAGACGAGACGGCGATCGCCAACCTGATCGTCTGGCCGACGCTGTTCGATCAGCAGCGCCGCATCATCCTGTCGGCGAGCATGCTTGGCGTCCGAGGCCGGGTCCAGCGAGAGGGCCAGGTGATCCATGTTGTCTGCGAGGAAGTGGAAGACCTGACCCCGCTGCTCCGAAGCGTGGGAGGACGGGATGTCCCGGCGTTCCTGATCACGCATGGGCGCGGCGACCAGCCGACGCATCCCGGTGGACCTGATCCCCGAGATGAGCTGGCCCTGGGCGGCCGGAGGGCTCGAGACATGTATAGTCCGGACCTCCGCCTCGGCAGCGGCGTCAAAGTGCCGACACGGGATTTCAGGTAGTGGAACTGCGCAAGGTGTCGCCCTGATTACACGTTGCCGTTGGTCGGCGGGCGCCCCTGACGATCGGACCGAAACCGGTCTATATCGGTGCCCATCTAACCCATGACGTGAGCGCAACGAGGCACTTCAGTAAGCATCCAGTCACATTAGCCGTTATCTGCCGGCGGCTCATCGTCGCTTCTAAGCAGCACTTCCTCCATTTTTTCAGCAGCATCTGAAATATATTCAGACGCCAGCCTCAGCATCCTCAAGGTGTAATCCAGCCGACCTTTCATCAATCCTGCCTGACTGTTTGATTGGGCGGAAAGAAGACGGGCAGCATTGCGCGTATCAAAGCCAATATCTTGAAGCAAGAAAGCAAGGTTATCGAGTGTAAGAAGATGAGAGGAAAGTTCGGGAGGAGGGTCGTTCCGATCGGACTCACCCTCTCCTGAGGACTTCTGGCCAAATAATTGCCATTCCACAAGCGGTACGAGGACATCATCACCATCGTCACGCTGACCAAAGGTGATTACGAGGTTCACGCTCGACGAGCGAATCTGCGTCAAACTCGTTGCGATACCACCAGGCAGGGCTACGTTCTCCTCGACCTTCTTGCGCTCAGTCGTTAAACGCTTAGCTGGGCCAGCTGGGCGAGTGGACCGCTTCAATGGACAAGCTCCTTCTCGGTAGCACTCAAAAGGAGTCGATAGTTGGAACTGTCAATCCTATCTTCCGATGCGAAGTGATAGTCGAGTTTATCTTTTTTCGGATGAATGTCATATCGCCTCATTATCACAACAATATTTGGCGATTCGAACACTCCGCGCAATGCGTCCTCCTTACTCTGTACGGGCGCCGAAACTGGAGCGGGGAGCATCTCCGCACGTGCGCGTTGGCGCTCATTGCGCTCGGAATCAGCCAAGGCCAATCCACGCTGAGTCACGCGAAATGCCGCAATTTTGCCTCGGGGCTCGCGCTCAACGAGCCCATTTGCCGCCAACAGCGTCATGACGCGTGAAAGATTGGCGTCACGCAAACCGAGTTCGGTTTTGATCTGCTCGCGCTCAACGTGAGAGCCCATCTTGCTAGCGAGTAGCTGCAAAATTTCGATGACATGGGCTCTGGCGGTGAGATCCTTCATCATCGAGACGCTGGCGGCTTCGACCGACATCCGAACCAGATCCGCCAGCGCTCGCATGCGCTCCGCTGCGGCTGCACAATCGAGACGCCCCTGCGCGACAGGGTGCTCCTTATCGCGCACCTGGGCTGCTATGCGGCCAGCAACGTCAAGAAGCAGGCGATGCCACGATCTCAACTCATCATCGAGACGATGCTCTACCATCACCCGCCAAGTCCAACGGCATAACGCGGCGTACGCAGCTCGAAAGCCGGTCTCAGTATCGAGCGCCCGCCAAATCGCTGCGCGTGCTGCGCCGACATCGATTTCGTCGCGCGCTAAGGTTTCAAACGCGGTGTCTGTCATTTCGGCCCCCTCGCATGGAAAGCTACAGTAAGCCCAGAACATTTTACAACAGTTTACGATTTCCTCACAAATGAGCACATTGTCACAGCTCACGCCGAAACGTAGTGAAATCGGCACACTCCGCAAGGGCGTCGAGTTGCGCTGATCTTGGATCCTTCAGCGCCTTAAAGACGTAGCCGGCCGGCTCTAATGGCGCTCGCGGATAGCTCTGCTGAACTATGACCGTTCGCGTCCCGAAGCGAACCTTCATGTCATCGGCTACGTCGCGATGAGCGGTCATCGTATTGGGCCGTCCCATCGACAATACCAGCACAAGATCGACATCAAGAGAGATCGCAGGCACAGCCCTGGCCTTGTCGCAAAAATCTTTGCAGATCGCGAGCGCGATCAACTCGCGATCTGTGGCAATAATGTGGACCTTACCGTAAACATTGATGTCCTCGGTCAGCCCATCAAAGCTGAACCGCCGATTTTTGCCGAATGCGAACATCAGATCTCCTCGACCATTTAATACGGGCGCGAGATTCAAATGACCATTCTTGCCTTGGACATGCCATGAACCTGCGATCACCACGGCCGGCAGGAGGGTTTCGAGCGGATTTTCGACAAAAAACGTCTGGACCTGCGTAACACAGGCAGGATTCATAGTCAGTTCCGGCCACAACAACGTGTCACAGCTACCAGCGCGAGCCGCTGCACAATGCCGCTCGATCGCTGCTGGAAGGCCCTCAGCACAATCGGTAGCAGTGACGAGGAAGCCCTTAGCTCCACTTCTTTCATATCGGAGATCGAATCCTGCAAAGAGGGCGGCGCCAAAGATGTGTTCCGCTGGCTTCGGTTCAAGGGCTAGGTCGGTATGCTGCTCGATCAAAATATCGACATCCCCGATCCGCGTCGGGATGACTCGGTGATGGAGGAGCCCACGACGACTGAAGCTCTGACCTGACCTAGGCCCTCCATCGCTAACCACCGAGCGAGGGATCGGAACGACATATTTTTCACCGTCAGATGTAAGCCAACAATCAGGAGCTTCACCCGGATTGGGCTCAGCCCCCTCGAACAGCACTTGGTCGAGAGCACGTAAAACTGCGGCCGCGCGAAAAAGCACATCCTTTGCCGCCCTCGCCGAAGCAAAGCTCTCTGGCCTACCCAAACAACTCGTTTCCCGAAACGCAGCAAGGCTAAGTGCGCCCTCGTCGAACTGATCGAATTCCTGCAAAAGGTTTGCTGGCGTAGTTTCGAGAAGACCATATAGACGAGAAAGCAGCGTTTTCAGCACAGACGGGTCGCGCCATGTGCGCCATAGCTTATCTCGTGCAAATGCCGATAGGCTTTCGATCCACTTCGCGGAGGCTTGTTCCGCCGCACTTTGTCTACCCAAATTGCCTCCTACAGTCTGCGCTTCTTTCCGATCTAGCTTATTATCAATTTATCGTCATGAACACTTATGCCCAGACCACAACTCATTAATGTAACTCGCATTAGCCCCTCTCTCTTGGGGCCAATTCAGCTCTTTTCCGTTATATAATTTCGCATCTCTGAGATAAATACAGGCATCCTTAGAGTGGTTTTCAGCCAATCTGAGATATGCGTTCACAGCATCATCACGTATTCTCGCCATCGGCACGCCCACCGATCTCCAAGCTTCGCCCTCGGCCGGATACTTACTTATAATCTCTTTTGCCAAAGCGATCACATCATCCCATTTCTGATCGGCATAACTTTGCTTGAGCTTCGCGTAAAAAATTTGAGCCATTCTTGCCTGTATATCGCTCTTAACGAACGGCTTTTCGTGTTTAGAGACAGCCGCCTTCTTTAGAGTATCCGGCGTGAGGTCGCTGAACGCCTGCAATGCCTTCTCGCACTCTTCCTCGTAAGCAAGGTCTTTGCACGATTCGTACAACGCCCGAGCATAGTTATACTTAACAACTTCCGGAAAATATTCTATTTTTTCTCTTCCCCATTCGGGTCTGCTCGTTTTGGAATCGAGAGTAGAATCGTAAAACTTCCACATCTGCAGAGATTTATCAATCTCAGCGCAGTCAGCCTCGTGGTCAAGCGCCTCTCTCGCCAAATTAACGGCGGGTAAATTTATTTTTTCTGGAGAAAACGGCGTATACAGTGTCCGCTCTGGGCAATTGAGTGTGACCAAAAAATTTGCCGCCACCCTCTCTTTTCTGATCGGCACCACCTCTCCACGCGGCCTTAGTTCGAGAACAACAGGCCTTCCACTTATAAGTTCGAAGCGATACGCAGAATACCCCGATCCAGCGCCAGCGGCGCCACTGACACTTCTGCCGTCTACGTATAGCTCGCCGTCATAATCCTTTTCTGACAAGTCAGAGCTATCAATATACTTAAAAGACACAGCTACATTATTCCTACTTTCCGGTTCCTTACCGCCTCGCGTCTCCTGAGCAAGACTTGGTGTAGAATCATCTTTGGCGCGAACAGGCTTGTCCGGGCCAGGCGTTACGGATTCAGAGAAGGTCGATGGATTAGCGACAGTAGTCGGAGTTGAGATCGTTAAATCCAGATGCGATTTGGATAAAAAGAACAATGTTCCAAATATTGACACACCGACTCCCAACACTGAAAGGGCGATGGATCTCGTAAAAAAGCGCCCAGAAGCTTCTGCCTTCCGAATTAACAGCCTATAAGTCTGAATCGTGGACAGCTTCCCAACATCAAAACCGAGAGTTCCGATATACTGCCTCACCAGATCCGGCCTATCCGAGGGACGTGCCGATTTGATCATTTTATAAATATTATCGTTTTTGTTCTTCTTATAATAGAATACGGCGATTGCAATTACGCAAATAGCGCCCCATATGGTTGTAACCTTAGCAGCAACTGTAAACATGCTATCTCGCACGATGGCAATCTTGACGAGCGCCTTGCGACGCTGCCTTCAAGAAACTCTTATAGCCGGCTAAAGGCCAAGGTCAATAATTCCTCCTCTATTCGATGCAATTCGCATGTGACGCGATCCTCGAATTTACGCTGAAAGAAGGGGGCGCGAGGAAAGCGATCGCGGCATAAAGTCAGTCGCCTCAGGCGGACGCCTCGCCGTCAAACGGACAGCCATGTCCTGTTCACCACCTCCACGTTCGAGCCATCTTTCTTCGGCTCAAGCAAGGGCGCGTCGAGGGGTTCGAACAGCAGTCCGACCCGAACGGCAACTAACGACCATCGTAAGAACTGCTCCGTCAGGCCTGGATTCTCCTGCTCCAACCGAGCAACCTCGGCTCGAAGCCACTCGATCCTACGGATTCGCCGCCCCGATCGCCGAATCCCCGCCACTCAGCCCCCTGCGTCGGCAATCGACTGCTTGAGCCGTTTATGCGCCATCTCCCAGGCATTGACGCTGCCCGCACGGTTCTGGATCGCCGGCCCTGGCGCACCGACGCCTGATTCCCGTGCCCAGGACCGCCATGATGCGATCCCAGGCTGGCCCGCCGGTTCGGCCATCCAGTAATCGGACAGCCGGCTCAGCACGGGCGTCCATCCGGGCTGATTTCCAGGTCGCGGGTTTCCGAAGGGACAGACGTCACCCAGACGTCACGGTATGCCAAAACGAGGATGGCAAGCAGCTGGCTCACGGCCGGCACGATCGGCTTTGCCCGTCCTCAGCCGGAACTCTCCACACGCAAAATCGTACCGGGTTTCCATCATTTTGATTCAGAAGCACTAGGATCTATCAAGAAATTCAGCGAGTTTCCAAATTAAATCGGAAACTAGTTTTCGAATTTAAAATGTCAGTTTGCTAATAAATTTCGTTATGAAAATGGAAACAATGTATAGATGAATTTTTTATTTGACATCGCTAGATCGTTAACCTCCATATCGACGCCATGAAACTACAGGAGTCGAAACCTTGACAATCAAGAACATTGAAGAAGCAGCATCCCCACTTACTCTCGCCCTGCATAGGTGGCAAACCACACTCCCCTCAGCTTCCAAGCGCTAGTACCTCGAATGCCCGAACGCATCACGCTTCCGGTGTTGGATGCCCTGCCGGACTACATCCCGTCCGATATCGCCAAAATCGTCGCCCATCCCAACGGATTTCGAACGATTGCCGATGACGATGGAATTCCGATTCCTGCCGTTGGTCATTTCCTGCGGGATCAACGCTCAGAATCGACGAGAAACGCCTATCGCGAAGACGTCGCTGAGTTCCTGCTCGCGCTAATGGACTCGGGCGGTGTCGAGTTCGCGGACGCGACTTTCTCCCACACGCTCTTCACCGCGTACCTGAAGTCACTTTGCACCACACTCGGCCAGAACGGTCGGAAGCGTCGCAAAAGTACGGTGACAAGACGAATGGCCGGGCTAAGGAACTTCTTCGAGCATGCCAAAGAAGAGGGTCACATCGACGTCGGGTTCGATTGGAAACGGATCAACCGAATACCCAGCGACTTGTTTAAGGCGTCCACGATCTCCGACGCCCAACGTCTTCTGGAAGGACGCTCGAAGAAGGTTCGGTTCATACCGACCAGGCACGTCGCCCGTGTCCTGAGCGAATTCGGACCAACACTGAGCGAAAACAGCATCGTCGGCGATTATTGGAAGCCCGTTCGAAACAGGCTGACGGCTGAAATATCCTACAGCTGCGGGACTCGCATCGATGAGATTACTCATCTGCTGGTGAACCAGATTCCCAGGCCGCGCCAATTCAGTCCCGACCGGGCCTACGATCCTGACTTCGAGTTTTGGCTGCGCGAGCAACCTTCTGTGCCTGTCAGGCTTGCATGGACCAAGCGATTGGTCGAGCGTACGTGCTTAGTTCCGGCCGACCTGCAGTGGGCCATCTGGTGGTACATCGAGGTCGAGCGTGCGGCTGTTCTGGAAGACGCGCGCAAACGGCTTGGTCGAGACGAATGGCAACGCCGATGCTTCGACAAAACGGGGCGTCACGGCTGGTTGTTCTTGAACGGATCGGCCGCTGCTGACGCTTACGTGGGCGGCCGATTCACTGCCAACGCTCTCAGTAAGATTATGGCCAAATGCGTGGTCCGGGCGGGGCTTTTCAAGGAAGAAGCAATCCCTGATCCTGAGAGTGGCGAGCCAATCCTGGAGATCGTCCCAAACTATAGCTTCCATGACTGGCGGCATACCTTTGCGATTCTACAGTACCTCAGCAAATGGATCCACGGCGGGCGAACCAAAGCGGCTGAGGATGCGGCCATCCGACACGTCCAAACTTTGCTGGGGCACGCATCGCCGGAAACGACGCGCAACTGGTACCTCGATGTGGCTCGCGCCTGCGAAGCCGAGATCTCCGACAGGTTCGAAAATCGGTTTGCTGGCCTGCGGGGTATTGCGTGATGCGCGGTCGCAAACCATATTCTCGGGCCTTCTCGACGCCAGCGGAATCAACAGAACTGCCGATTCCATTTCCGCTGCGTGGCCCCGGCGTTCATGAGTTCATTGACGAAGCGTCGGTACCTCGTCTCGTCGTGCTATTCTCATTCCCGCGAAGGCGCGTAAAAGGATGGCCGGAAGGCACTTGGCCCTGCTATTTCGACCAGCTTCTACCACGCGGGGAACTTGGACGGCAGTTCGCTCAAAAGCTCTTCGAGCATTTCGAAGTCCTTTCTACAGCCTCTAAACGAACTGCCGTCTGGTACTCAAATAAATTTGTCAAATTTCTGAACGAAATTGATCCATTATTTGAGTTTAATTCGATAGATCGACTTCCAAATACGTTCGGTTCTTCTTTTAGGAACTGGCTTAGAAAACAAGAAAACTTCGGCCAGACCTATCAAAGGAACGCCGTAGACGTCATTCGACCAATTTTCCGCGCAATTGGCGCTTCCTCGATGGAACTTGCGCAAAATAAGGCGGCTGAATATGACGATGACAACGAAGAAAACGTCAACACCGCCCAAGCCCGTATTGTCAACTTTCCGAGCCCACGCACCGACCGTGCTCCTTCTCGCCCCAAAGCAGTACTCACAGATCTTCAGATCTCCCAGATCCTAAATGATTGTCGCGTTGAAATCGAGACAACCATGGACTTGCTAGATCGCGGCCAATCCATGATTGACGAAGCCACGCCTTATCTGAAGGCGAGCTACACTCGAAAAGAGTTTCGCCACCTCCCGACCCTCCTTGCTGTCATCGAGCGCGATTACGGCGGAATACTGCCACCCTATAGAGAGATGCTGAAAAAAAATCGAAGCCTCGCCCATGCTATCTGGCTTGAGCACGGCGGCCGGGCAGAGGTTCTAAAATATTTTGGTGCAACAAATGATACTATTGTTCCCTTTGTACTAACTCTAGCATTCCGAACTTTTTTCAATCCCACCCCCCTCCTGGACTTGAGACAATCTCTATGCTCCTCACAGCATTGGCTATGGGGAGATCTTTGCTGGGAAATTCTCAGCGGTGAACTCAGCGATGAGGGCCAAAGGGAGCTTCAGCGAAAGGTTGATTGTGGGCAGGATCCGGCGACGGCACGACGGGAGGTGTTGATGGCCTATAAGGGGCGGTCGTCCTCAATCGTCTCACGTTCCTTCCGACCGTCAGATGATTGGGATAATCCTGCGAAACTCCTGAGGCAACTGGCTCAGTTAACACGTCGGTGGCGTCCGTATGTCCCACCAGAAGATGCCGATCATGTTTTCATTTCGGTTCCACTAGCTGCGCAAGGCACCGCGCGGCCAAGGGCATATTGGTCCACAAACTGCATCAGCAATGACATTAAATGGACGTACTCTCTAAAGAAATTCAGAGAACGCCACAATCATCCAAAATATTCTCTACAAACGTTCCGCATTACTGGAACCGACTTGATCTATGAGATGACCGACGGCGATACGGAGGCTGCACGAGCCGTTCTCAATCACAAGAACGCTGATACGACCAGGAATGCCTATCAGACCAATAGCAACAACAAGCGCGACGGCGATCGCCTTGCCGCCATGACAGGTCGGCGAACGCGCTTTGCTGAGACCGGCGGTCACTCACGGAACGACTATGTAGCCTGCACGCCAGGTTTCGGCTGTGCCGATCCATACGACAGCCCAATCCTCGGACAACGTAAAGGCCGTCTTTGCACAGCTTTCGGTCGTTGCCCAGCCTGTCCGATGAGTCTTGCCGCCACAACAAACGCCCGATCGGTCGCTTATATGCTCCGACTAGAAGCTGCATTTGTTGACGCTGCCTCGAAGGTCGATATGTCGCGATACAACTTCACCATTGGACCCGAACTCCAAGCGCTCAAATCCGAATGGCTCCCTCGCGTAAGCGATGGCGTGCTCGCCACAGCGCGACAGATCCTTCCCAGCCTCCCCACCTTTCCCAATATTGAATGATGACCACCTTGAAAGCTACTTTGACAGAGAGAGAAGAGAATCTTTTTCATCATCTTTCCGAAAGGGAATTGATCGAACATGATGAAAGAGGACCACGTATATCTAATTGTAGCTTCTGGCATGACGTGGAATGGATCTTCTCAATATCAACACCCGGCCAGGTCACGCACCTCGCCAAGTTTAACTTCAAAATCCTTCTGCGCCCCCAAACCGACGAATACGAAGCAGAATTTCTAACAAGCGATCAATACCGTCAACTACTTGACGAGGTCAGACGATTCCTTTGGTCGCGAATCGAAGACGGTGCCAAAGGATCGAGCTTAAAGCGCGGTTCGATTGGTAAATACCGTACAGAAATCTCCTGTTTTCTCCGGTGGCTTGCATCCGAGGGCTATTTCTCGTTTGGCGACGTCCCCCCGGGTGCTGTCGAGTCTAGCTTCATCCCCTTCCTCACGACCGAATTAGCTCGATCGAACAAAGACGAGGAGCACTCAGTCCAGACCATAAAGAATTACCTTCAAGTCCCCGTTCGGCTTTTCGAACAGAATGCCGTCATGTCTGATGGCGTGAGTCTGCTTCGTCACGACCCATTTCCCCACTCCTCGCCGCTTGCGGAAGCTGCGAAACTAACGACAAAGCTAGCGCGGCAAATCCCCGTTGTCCCAAGTACCATCTTCGCGGCGACAACGGGCGTAATGCTCACATGGCTCGATCACATCATTCCCGACATCCTCCGGTTCCAAAGTATCTTTCTAAGCGACGACGGTCCGCATGGTGCGCGGGCGAGGACGCACTCAAAAAGGAACCGTCATCGTGACGACGAGATCAGGCAGCGCCTGATCAAAGAAGACTTCGCCTGCTTGCCAGGAGAGATTTTACCCTGGCGAGAGCGGTTCGTTCTCTATGAGTCGATGGAGGGACGTCATAAATCGGTGGGTCACCAACTGCGACGCGTCGTCGTAGATGGCGTCTCCGCATGCGTCTTGACGATATTAGCTCTCGTCGGGATGAGGCTGTCGGAGGTGTGCGGACTGATCGGCTCACTTAATTTGGAAACCGGGCTTCCCAATTGCGTCGAGATCGAGCCGACCTTGAATGGGCTTTTCGAGGCTTTCTATATCACCGGCCATATTTACAAACGGCGCCACATCCCACAGAAGCATCGCTGGGCCGCTGGCCTTCGGTCGGCGGGCTCAACAGAGCTTCCTCCCGCGATCCTCGCTATCAAGCGCCTTCACCAACTGCTTGAGCCGTGGCGCGATCTTGCACGGCCCGATGATCCGACGTCGGATCAAACACTCCATAACCAACTACTGGTTCGGTTCAGGTATATCCGTGAGTTTCCTCGCAACCGAGACGGCATGGCGCCCATCCTGGCACGACTTCTTGCGCAACAGATGAAGTCGTGGTTGTTCCGCCACGGCAAGGTTCCTGCCGACGTCAATATTCCCACTCCGGCATGGCGTAAGTCCTATGCGCTTCAGACGTACATGATCGACCCGCAGCTCTTGCCTGCGATTTCCAGGCACTTCGGCCACGTCTCGGAAATGATCACGTATTCGAGTTACGTGGAGGGAGCAGACCCAGAGCTAGAACGGTACCGAGATGACGTCGCATACAACGAGGTTGCCCAATTTATGGCTGCCGTCCGGCGTGGCGAGATCCAGACAGCAGGGAAGATCCCGGAAGCGATCGTGGCGAACAGGCAAAACCTAGATGCCCATTTCGCGTCTCTTTCGGAGAGCGAGATCATCGACGCCATGACGGACGAACTCCGGAAATCGAACATACGTGGTTTCGGCGCCCCCTGGGGAATCTGCATCTACCGTCGAGAATGGTCGCGATGCGAAGGCACCACCTGCGGCCCGAATTTCGAGAAAAGGAACACTGAAACCTGCTGCTCGTGCGCCAATCTGGTGATGCTCGAACGGCATTACGATTTCTGGCAGGACCGGAAGGCTAAAACAGAGAAGAGCCTCGCCGAATTTTCTGCCTTCGAACCAGGCGCAGGCATCATTCCGGTCCTAAAGGCTCGCCTCGCTCAGTCGGATAAGATCCTCAATGCCCTAAAGGTCGCCGCGTGATGGCTGTCAACGAGCAATCCACACTTCAGGCGCGGGTCGAGGCCGCGCTTGCCCGCCTTCGGGCCGGCGCGCCCCTCGACGAGAAAAACATTCGTGTTTTCGAGGCTGCCCATCATCATTGTGAGCCGGTGACAATCAATGTCAGCATGCTGGCTCGTGAAGCAGACTGCAGTCGTACGACTCTCTATGATCGCTGCTCTCACCTCCTCGCTTTGATCGGCGCGCCCGACGGCACTCCTCGGACCCCGCCGAAGGCTGCCGAAGCGAAGGACGAGGACGTGGAGACCTTGGCAGCGAGGCTCCAAGTCGAGTTAGCCGCTGAGCGAGCTGCGCTCGCCGAAGTAAGGTCGGAGTGGGCGGATTCTCGACGCGAACTCAAACTGAAATCAAAGCAGCTGCGAAATGCTCAAGCCGTAATCCACGTGCTTCAACAGGCCGTGATAGAACTGAATAATCAGGTCGCGAATCTGAACGCATCGCGGCAGGTTTTGATTGATCGGAACCGGAAACGGAAGCCGATGCCTGGTGATGGTTCGCCCCAGATCTTGTCTCTCGACGGGCGGCACGAGCCTTAGCGATGAGCTGGTGATCTGGACCGCGAAATCGACCGTCGTCCGGATCACTGGCTCAGTTTGGCAAGGTTCCGGCCTCGGGTCGAAACGGTTCTTCC
Organism: Aliidongia dinghuensis; assembly: GCF_014643535.1. Taxonomy (NCBI): domain Bacteria; kingdom Pseudomonadati; phylum Pseudomonadota; class Alphaproteobacteria; order Rhodospirillales; family Dongiaceae; genus Aliidongia; species Aliidongia dinghuensis. The sequence continues at coordinate 20,154 of NZ_BMJQ01000006.1, forward strand.
ATTGTCCTAAATCTGCCGATCTGCACCGCCAGTGATGAGGCTATCTGGTAAGGCGGCACGTCGGATGGGCGAACAGGTTGGACACCTGAATGAGAAAAATGCCCGCCGACGCAAGGTGTTCTGTCGCTTGACACTGGACAGTACGTTTCCGAGTAATACACCCCGGCAAGTACTCGTTCAACAGCTTCGCCGGCAAGGTCATCCTCGTGCCGACCACCAGCTTCATGCTGAAATGGGTCAAGGGCGAGGTGGGCGGCCATAAGCTCGACGAGAACCTGGCCGAGGTCGGGCTCATCACCAAGGACGCGTTCGAGTGCGGCCTGCCGCTCTCGGTCGTGATCCATATCGACTACACGCGGGCGCCTGAGGTCATCCAGCGCTTCGGCGACGTGCAGAAGCTGGTCGAGCAGACGCTCGACCCGATGGTGAGCTCGTACTTCAAGAACTCGGGCCAGACGCGCACCTTGCTGCAGCTGCTGCAGCAGCGCGCCGAGATCCAGGACATTGCGACGCGCGAGATGAAGGAGAAGTTCGAGCGCTATTCGCTGGAGCTGCAGGAAGTGATGATCGGCACGCCGCGCTCGCTCGCGGGCGACCAGAGCATCGAGCGCATCCTCGACCAGCTGCGCCAGCGCGAGGTGGCGCGCGAGCAGGTCGAGACCTACAGGAGCCAGCAGGAGGCCGCGATCAGCGAGAAGGCCTTGAACGAGACGCGTGCCATTGCCGCCCAGCAGGCGGCCTTGACCCAGTCCAAGATCGCGATCGAGGTGGCGCAGAACCAGGGTTCCGCCAAGGTCGAGCTGGCGAAGCGCACGGCGGAGGAGACGGTGCTGACCGCCGAGGCCCAGCGCCGGCGCCAGACGCTCGAGGGCGAAGGCGAGGCCGCGCGCGTCAAGGCGGTCGGCGATGCGACGGCGAGCGCGACCCGGGCCCAGGTCGACGCCTATGGCGGCGCCCAGTACCGCCTGGCCGAGATGGTGCTGACCCGCTTCGCCGAGGCGGCCGAGCGCGGCCAGCTGCAGCTGGTGCCGCAGATCCAGGTCGGATCGGCGGGCGACTCGGGCGGTGCGGACCACGGCATGCTGGGCGCGCTCATGGGCCTGATGCTGAAATCCGTCGTGGCCGACGGTGGGCTGAAGCAGGTGCCGCCGCCGAAGGACTGAGGCGGCGCCTTCGGGCCCGGGGGCATGTCCCGGGCCCGAAGACGGGCCTCCGCAGAATCTCCGAGACAATGTTCTCTTTTTGTTCTATGGTCGCGTTTCGTTGAGATCAGAACGAAGGCGGAACGAGATGAGCGCGATCCGATCGACCAGGACCTGGAGTTTTGCCCGACTTGCCGGCCGTGTCACTGCAAAACGCAACCGTCGCGCGATCATCAATATCGACAGTTCGGGCCTGGGATCGGACAGCTGGCCGGTCTCGGTCGCCTGGCGCATCCTCGACACCGGCCGCGAGGGCCATGTGCTGATCAAGCCGGCGCCGACCTGGCACGGCTGGGATGCGGAGGCCGAGGCGATCCACGGCATCAGCCGCGAGCGGCTCGCCCGCGAGGGTGTCACTCCGCCCGAGGCGGCAACGGAGATCGCGCTGGCACTCACCGGCCTCGAGGTGCATTCGGACGCCCCGGCGCTCGACCAGATGTGGCTCGACAAGATCTTCGAGGACGCCGCCAGCCTGCAGGCGCCCGCCTTGCGCCGCTACGGCGAGCTGTTCCCGGGCGCTGCACGCCGCGACTACCAGGCGCTGGTCCGGGCGGCCGGCGCCCAGGCGGCACAATGGAAGGCGCTCGCCGATATCCGCCGCCTGGCCGCGGCAGTGACGCTCTACGAAGCTCGCTAGCCCCCTCCCGTCCCTCGTCCGGTCGCGCGGCCGAGGGACAAATAGCCCTCGTCCGTCTCTCCCGACGGACGAGGGCGGCGCCCGCGAGCGGAGTTTCCCCCTACTTCACCCCACCGTCGGTCAGGCGGTACCAGGCGACAATTGCCGAGACATAGAGCCGGTTCAGCGCATGGGCAGGGATGGGCGTGATCGGCACGACCGGCAGCGGCAGTTCGGCCTGGTTACCCGAGCCCAGGTAGCGCGCGAGCGCCCGGCCCATGGTCGTCTGCAGCCCGACGCCGCGGCCCATGCAGCCGATGTCGACGAGCAGGCCCGGCGCCGGCTCGTGCAGATGCGGCAGGTAATCGCGCGTGACGGCAACCCGGCCGCACCAGCGATAGGCGATCGGCGTGCCCTTTGCTTGCGGGAACAGCTTGCCCAGCACGCGTTCCAGATGTGCCCAATCGTCCGCACCCCTGGGCTCGCGGAACGGCCCGCGCCCGCCCATCAGCAGGCGGCCCTGGTGGTCGAGGCGGAAATAGAGCAGCAGCTTGCGCGTGTCCGACGAGACATGGCCCTCGGGCAGAATGGTCTTGCGCACATTGTCGCCGAGCGGCTCGGTCGCGACCTGGAAGGAATTGACCGCGATCACGGTGCGGCGCAAGCGGGGCACGACATCGCCGGTATAAGCATTGGTCGCCATCAGCACTTGGGCCGCATCGACCGCGACGCCCCGGTCGGTCTCGACCCGCCAGCGGTCGCCCTGCCGTTCGAGCCGGGTCACCGCCGTGCCGCCATGAATGCGCGCACCGGCGGCGAGTGCGGCGCGCGCGAGGCCGCGGGCGAAGGCCAACGGCTGGATGGCGCCGCCGCGCTTGTCGATCCAGCCGCCGAGATAGGAATGCGAGCCGAGCTTGCGCGCGACACCGTCGCGATCGAGCAGCTCGGTCGCGACGCCGCGCGCCGCCCATTGCTCGGCCCGGCGCGCGACCTCGCCCAGGCCCGCCTCGGTATGCGCGCCCTGGATCCAGCCGTTACGGACGTGGGGCACGTCCATGGCATGCCGGCCGATCAGGTCGAACACGGTGTCCGCGGTGCTGCCGGCGAACGCGACCAGCTGGGGCCCCGCCTCCGGCCCGAACTTCGCCTCGAGCTCCAGGGGATCGTATTTGAGGCCGGGAATGACCTGGCCGCCGTTCCGGCCCGAGCCGCCCCAGCCGGGCTCGCGCGCCTCGAGCAGCACCGTGTCGGCGCCCTGCTCGGCCAGGTGCAGCGCGGCGCTCAGCCCGCAATAGCCACCGCCGACGATGCAGACGTCGGCCCGAGTCGCCTCGCCCAAAGGGGGTGTCGCAGCCGCCGGCGGGGCCGTCGCGGCCCAGAGCGAGGGCGACAGGGGAAAGGGCTCGGTCATCGGTCGGTCCCTCAGATCGGGTTCAGCACACGGCGCAGGAAATCCTGGGTGCGCGGATGCTGCGGGTCGGTGAGCAGCTGGCGCGCCGGTCCCGCTTCGACGATGACGCCGCCGTCGAGGAACAGCACCCGGTCGGCGACCTCGCGCGCGAAGCCCATCTCGTGGGTGACCACAACCATGGTCATGCCCTCCTCGGCCAGGCCCCGCATGACGCCCAGCACCTCGCCGACCAGCTCCGGGTCGAGCGCCGAGGTCGGCTCGTCGAACAGGATCGCCTTCGGGCGCATGGCCAGCGCCCGGGCGATCGCGACGCGCTGCTGCTGACCGCCCGAAAGCCGGCCGGGCTTCGCATCCTCGCGCCCGGCAAGCCCGACGCGGGCCAGGAGCGCGCGGCCGCGCTCGAGCGCCTCTTGGCGCGGCTCGCCTTTGACGAAGACCGGCCCTTCGATGACGTTCTCGAGCGCGGTCCGATGCGGGAACAGGTTGAAGCGCTGGAACACCATCGAAACCTGGGTCCGGATCGCCCGGATCGACGGATCATGGGCATCGACCTTGGCGCCCTCGATGCGGATCGTCCCGGCCTCGTAGGTCTCGAGCCCGTTGATGCAGCGCAGCAGCGTCGACTTGCCGGAGCCGGACGGGCCGATGATGCATACGACCTCGCCGCGCGCGACCGTCGCGGAGACGCCGCGGATCACCTCGTGGTCGCCGAAGCGCTTGTGGACGTCGTCGAGTTCGATCATCGCCGCGCCGCCCGCCGCTCGAGATGGCCGACGGCCAGGATCAGCGGCACGCTCATGCACAGGTACAGGAGCGCCACCAGCGTGAAGACCGTGGTGTTCTTGAAGGTCGACGACGCAATGAGCTTGCCCTGCAGCGCCAGCTCCGCGACCGTGATGGTGGAGGCCTGAGAGGAATCCTTCAGCATCATGATCACGATGTTGCCGTAGGACGGCAGCACGATGCGCACCGCCTGCGGCAGCACGACCCGGCGCATGACCAGCCACCAGCCCATGCCGATCGAATGGGCCGCTTCGATCTGGCCATGGTCGATCGCCTCGATGCCGGCGCGGAAATTCTCCGCTTGATAGGCCGAATAGGCGATGCCGAGCCCGACGATGCCGGCCTGGACGGCGGTCAGCGCAATGCCCAGGTCCGGCAGCACAAAATAGATGTAGAACAGCTGCACGATGATCGGGATGCCGCGGATCAGGTTGACGATCAGCCGGCTCGCCGTCGCAAGCGGCCAGAGGCCGGAGACGCGCAGGAACGCCCAGACGAGGCCGAGCAGCGTCGACAGCAGCAGTGAGCCGAGGCTGACGAGCACGGTCAGCCACACGCCCTTGAGCAGAATCGGCAGGAATTCCGCCGAATCCGCGAAGAAATGATCCATCGGAACCGGCCGCGCTCTCGCTTCAGCGGCCGGTCACTCGAGCCCCCACTTGGCCAGGATCTTCTTGACCGTGCCGTCGGCCTCGAGCTTGGCGAGCGAGGTGTTGAGCTTCGCCAGCATCGGGTCGCCCTTGCGCAGGCCGATCGCGACCGAGCCCACGACACTGGGCTTGTAGCTCTTGACGAGCCGCGCGTCCGGAAAGCCGCCCTGCGCCAGGTTGTAGGCCACGATCGGATAGTCGGCGAAGCCGGCGCCGATGCGTCCGGTGTTCACGTCGCGCAGGATGTCGGGGATCGTGTCGTAGATCTTGACCTCGGTGAACACGCCGCTCTTCTGCAGCGGCTCGACGAAGGCGGTGCCGACCTGGGCGCCGGCGCTCTTGCCCTCAAGCTCCTTGAGCGAGACATAGTCCTTGCCGTCGGCCTTCGGCACGACGAGCGCCTCGCCATAGCTGTAGACCGTGTCCGTGAAATCGATCACCTGGCGCCGCGCGTCCGTCGCGAACATGGCGGCCGCGATCACGTCGATCTTGTTCGAGGTCAAGGCCGGGATCAGCGCGGAGAACTGCATCGGCTCGATCTCGACCGCGAAGCCGGCATCCTTGCCGACTGCCGTGATGAGATCGACCATGATGCCTTGGATCTGGTTGGTCTTCGTGTCGAGGAAGGTGAAGGGCACGCCGGTCGCGGTCGAGCCGACCTTGATCACCGGCTCGGCCGCGGCCGCAGGTCCGGTCGCGAACGCGGCGACACCCGCCCACAGCCCCGCACACAGCAAAGCGGCGGCGGCGAAGATCCTGGTCCTCATCATCCCTCGACTCCCGTTGGTGGGCCTGCCTGCACGTGCGGACGGCGCGAACCGTTCCCGCAGATTTTCATTCTGGTGAAAATATGCTGACGAATTTAAGCTCTGTCAGCAAGAGGTTTCATGTGAGTGAAATTTTATGAGCGATATGGGTTCGATCGGCGAGGCGGCCGACGGAGCGGCGACCAGGGATGAAGCCCCCGCGCCGACGAGCCCGCTCGATTCCTCGGTCGGGCTGCGCCTGCGCGCGCTCCGGAAGCAGCACCGGCTGTCGTTGCAGGTGCTGGCGGGGCGGCTGGGCGTGTCGATCGGCCATCTGAGCCAGATCGAGCGCGGCCTCTCGACCGCATCGCTCAAGCTCCTGGCCGGCGCCGCCGATGCGTTCGGCGTGGGCCTCGCCGACCTGTTCCCGGGTGCCGCCCCCGCCGCTGCCGCGACCGAGCCGGAGACGAGCACCATCGTGGTCCGCCAGAGCGAGCGCGGGCGGCTCGGCCTCTGGCAGGCCGGCATCACCAAGGAGCTTTTGACCGCGCCGCGCGGGGCGAGCCGGCTCAACCTGTTCATGGTTCGCATCGAGCCCGGCGGCACGACAGGCGAGGAGGACTATGTCCATGGCGGCGAGGAGGCGGGTTTCGTCCTCGAAGGCGCGCTCGAGCTTCATGTCGAGGGGCGCGAGTGGCGGCTTGAGCCCGGCGACAGCTTCCGCTTCGCGAGCGACCGTCCGCACCGGTTCGGCAACCCGACGGATGAGGTCGCTCTCGTGCTCTGGGTCAACGTCACGCCTTGAGCGGATCCGCATGCGTCGGCGTGCCATCTGACGATGCATTTCGCCAAATCCTCGCAGAAACAGACAATTCCAGGTTTGCTCGACGCTCTATGATCGGTGCCTGGGAGGAACCGAATGGTCCGTGCCGCGGCCGTTCCCCCCTCACGTCGTTCGAGGAGAGCGCCGATGCCGACACGGGCATCCGGGCAACTGCCTGCCCCTGGACACTCCGCTCCGCCCGATGCGATCGAGGCCCGCTTCCGCGCCGAGGCCTGGACGCCGCACGACGAGCCCTCTCGCCGGATCGAGGTGACCCCGTGATCGAGACGATCCTGAACGGCCTGCTGCCGGTCGCCTTCGTCATCTTCCTCGGCTGGCTGTCCTGCCGAATCGGGCTCTTGCAGCACGAGAGCGCCGGCGTGCTCGCGACCCTGGTCATCCGCTTCGCCCTGCCCTTCGCGTTATTTTTGGGCGCCGCAAAGACGCCGCCCGAGAAGCTCGAGAACATCGACTTCGGCACCTGCCTCGCGTTCGGGCTCATGGGCGGCTACCTGGTGGCCCTTGTCGTCGGCCGTTACCTGTTCCGCCACGATCTCAAGACCGCCACCATGCAGGCGCTGGTCTGCGGCTTTCCCGACATGGCCTATTTCGGCGCGCCGATCCTCGCCGCGATGTTCGGGCCGGAAGGCTTTCTGGCCGTGCTCGTCGGCAATCTCGTCACCAGCATCTTCATGCTGCCGCTCACGATCGTGCTGACACGCGTTGCCGACAAGAAGGAAGCCGGCCATCACTGGGGCGAGGCCTGGCATATCCTGAGCCACGCCCTCGTCGGCGCCGCGATCAACCCGATCGTCTGGCTGCCGCTGCTGGGCGTGGCACTCAGCTTCGCCCATGTTGCCCTGCCCGACCCGGTCCTCGCCTCGGTCGACACGATCGCGCGCGCCGCGGGCGGCACATCGCTGTTCGCGCTCGGCATCATGCTCTATGGCGAGCGGTTCGCCATCAACGCGAACGTGCTGGCCAACATCGGCATCAAGAATTTCCTACAGCCGGGACTGATGGCGCTCGGCGTCGCCCTGTTCGGGCTTTCAGGCGGCCCGGCGCGGCAGGTCATCATCACCGGTGCCGTGCCGACCGCGACCGCCGCCTCGATGTTCGCGCTCAAGAACAACACCTACACGGCCGACGCCACGGCAACGATCCTGCTGAGTACCCTGCTCGGCATCGCCATCGAAGCAGCGCTGATCGCCCTGCTCGGCACCTGAGCGCGGCTTAAACCTGAGTGTGTTCAAAACAGGCTCAGCTGGTCGCCCGCCCGCGGCGGCCGGCGGAACTGGCTGCAGTCGAGCCCGCCAAGCTCGCGCGTCTGGTTGAGGCCGAGCCGGCGGGTCGCGAGCTTGAAGCGCTGGGCCAAGAGATCGGCGTAGGCGCCGCCGCCGCGCATCCGGTCGCCGAACTCGGCGGAATTGAGCTTGCCGCCGCGGATGTCGCGCACCAGCGCTAGCACATGCTTCGCCCGGAGTGGCACCTGCGCTTCAAGCCATTCGGCGAACAGGTCCTTGATCTCGAGCGGCAAGCGCAGCGACACGTAGCCGGCGGTACCGGCGCCAGCATCCTTGGCGGCCTCGAGGATCGTCTCCAGCTCCTGGTCATTGAGGCCCGGGATCATCGGCGCCGCCATGACGCCGACCGGAATGCCGGCGTCGGCGAGAGCGCGGACCGTCTCCAGTCGGCGCTCCGGCGTCGCGGCGCGCGGCTCCATGCGTCGGGCGAGCGCGCGGTCGAGCGTCGTGATCGAGATCGCGACCTTGGCCTGCCGCTTCACCGCCATCGGCCCCAGGATGTCGATATCGCGCTGGACAAGCGCGCCCTTGGTCACGATCGAGACCGGGTGGTTGAAGTCGCGCAGCACCTCGAGGATGTGGCGGGTCAGCTGCAGCTCGCGCTCGATGGGCTGATAGGGGTCCGTATTGGTGCCGAGCGCCATCGGCAGGCAGCGATAGCCGGCCGCCGACAGCTCCTGGACCAAGAGCTCCGCCGCGCGCGGCTTGTAGAACAGCCGGCTCTCGAAATCGAGGCCGGGCGAGAGCCCCAGATAGGCGTGCGTCGGTCGGGCGAAGCAATAGACGCAGCCATGCTCGCACCCCCGATACATGTTGATCGAGCGGTCGAACGGCACGTCCGGCGACTTGTTGCGGGCGATGATGGTGCGGGTCGTGTCCTCGGTCAGCGTGGTTGCAAGCGGCAGGGCCGGTTCGTCGGCACTGCCCCATCCGTCGTCGACCTCGACACGGTCATAGCCCTCGAACCGGCCGACCGCGTTCGAAAGGCTGCCGCGGCCCTTGCGAGGCCCCTGTGGCGATGCCGGATCCATGGGCGGAGCATCGCATGATTAACCGAACAAATCAAGAACACGCATCAGAGGGCCGGCCTGCGCACCATGTCGATGAAGGCGCGCAAGGCCGAGGGCATACGTCGCTGCCGCGGGTAATAGAGCATGAAGCCCGGGTAGCTCGGGCACCAGTCGTCGAGCACGCGGACGAGCCGCCCGTCGGCCACAGCCTCGGCCGCCAGCTGCTCGAACAGGAAGGCCAGGCCGATGCCGTCGAGCGCCGCGCGCAGGCCGAGGCCCAGCATGTCGAGCGTCGCCGGCCCGGCGGGTTCCAGCTCGAACCGCTCCGAGCCCTGCCGGAATTCCCATTTGAAGATCCGGCCGCTCGGAAAACGGTGGCGGATGCAGGCGTGCCGGGCCAGGTCCGGCGGATGCCGCGGCGGCGGCCAGCGAGTGAAATAGCCGGGCGACCCCACGACAGCGAAGCGCTGCGGGCCGCCGAAGCGCACGCCGACCATGTCTTCCGGCACGTCCTCGTCGAACCGGATGCCGGCGTCGAAACCGCCGGCGACGATATCGACCAGACCGTCATCCTCGACGATCTCCAAGCGGATCTCGGGATATGCCGCGAGAAAGGGCAGGATCAACGGCGCCAGCAGCAGGTGGGCGGCGATGCGCGACGTATTGATGCGCAAGGTGCCGGCGGGCGTCGCACGGAAGCTGTTCATCTCTTCGAGCGCGTCGCCCACGTCGCGCAAGGCCGGCTGCAGCCGTTCGAGCAGGCGCTGGCCGGCCTCGGTCAACGCGACGCTGCGGGTCGTGCGGTTGAACAGCGAGACGCCCAGCCGCTCCTCGAGCCCGCGGATCGCGTGGCTGACGGCAGAGGTCGACATGCCCGCCTCCGCCGCCGCGCGCTGGAAGCTGCAGTGCCGGGCGACGGCCGCGAAGACGGCGAGATGGGACAGGTTGGGCTGCGGCATGATTGTTGAGAAATCTTCAACAACTCATCCCGGATTTCAAGTTTGTCCTGCGGACCTCCCCATCCCAATTGTCCAACCGAATTAATCAAACCGACTTCGGAAGGACAGTCGCCATGATCACCGTCCACGGCTATGCCGCGCACGACGCCCATTCCCCGCTCGTCCCCTTCACGTTCGAGCGGCGCGAGCCCGGGCCGCACGACGTGCAGATCGATATCCTCTACAGCGGCATCTGCCATTCCGACCTGCATCAGGCCCGCGACCATTGGAGCAATGCGCTCTATCCGATGGTGCCCGGCCACGAGATCGTCGGCCGGGTCGTCAAGGTCGGCGCCCATGTGACGAAGCTCAAGGTCGGCGACTTCGCCGGCGTCGGCTGCATGGTCGATTCGTGCCGCGCGTGCGAGGCCTGCCGCGACGACCTCGAGCAATATTGCGCGGAGGGCGCCACCTGGACCTACAACGCCCGGGAGCGCGGCAGCGACCAGCTGACCTTCGGCGGCTATTCCGACCAGATCGTGGTCGAGGAGCGGTTCGTGGTTAAGATCCCGGCGAGCCTCGACCTCAAGGCAGTGGCGCCGCTCTTGTGCGCCGGCATCACGACCTATTCGCCGCTGCGCCACTGGCAGGTCGGCCCCGGCCAGAAGGTCGGCGTCATCGGCTTGGGCGGCCTCGGCCACATGGGCATCAAGTTCGCGAAGGCGATGGGCGCCCATGTCGTCATGATCACGACCTCGCCCGACAAGGGCCGGGACGCGAGCCGGCTCGGCGCGGACGAGGTGCTGATCTCGCGCGATGTCGACGCGATGGCGGCCCACGCCCAGAGCTTCGACTTCCTGCTCAACACGATCCCGGTCGCCCACGACCTCAATCCCTACATGGCGCTCCTGAGGCGCGACCGGACCATGGCGCTCGTCGGCGTCTTGACCGAGATCGAACCGCCACTCACCGGCACGAGCCTGATCTTCGGCCGCAAGAGCGTCGCCGGTTCCGCCATCGGCGGCATGGCCGAGACGCAGGAGATGATCGATTTCTGCGCCGAGCACGGCATCGTCAGCGACGTCGAGATCGTGCCGATCCAGGCAGTCAACGAAGCCTACGAGCGGCTGCTCAAGAACGACGTCAAGTATCGCTTCGTCATCGACATGGCCTCGCTGCGCACGGCAGTGGCCTGAGCGAAAGGACCCGACACATGCTGGAAAAACGCAAACTCGGCCGCCAGGGCCTGGAAGTCTCCGCCATCGGGCTCGGCTGCATGGGCATGAGCTTCGCCTATGGCCAGCCGGACGAGGCGGAGTCGGTCGCGACGCTGGACCGGGCGATCGAGCTCGGCTGCACCTTCCTCGACACGGCCGAGATCTATGGGCCGTTCGCCAACGAGGAGCTGCTCGGCCGTCATCTGGCCGGCCGGCGCGACCGGGTGACTATCGCCACCAAGTTCGGCTTCAAGCTGGAGGGCACGCGTCGCATCGGCGTCGACAGCCGGCCGGCCCATATCCGCGAGGTGGTCGAGGCCTCCCTGAGGCGCCTCGGGACCGACCGTATCGACCTGCTCTACCAGCACCGGGTCGACCCTGCCGTGCCGATCGAGGACGTGGCCGGCACGGTCAAGGACCTGATCCGCGAGGGCAAGGTGCTGCATTTCGGCCTGTCGGAGGCAGGCGAGCCGACGATCCGGCGCGCCCATGCCGTCCAGCCGGTCTCCGCCCTGCAGAGCGAATATTCGGTCTGGGAGCGGGGCGCCGACCGTGTGCGCCCGGTGCTGCACGAGCTCGGCATCGGCTTCGTGCCGTACAGCCCCTTGGGCCGCGGCTTCCTCACCGGTGCGGCCAAGCGGGCCGAGGATTATCCAGCCGACGATTTCCGCGCGGCGCGCGACCCGCGGCTGCAGGGCGCCAATTTCGAGGCGAACCAGCGCATCGCAGCGCTCGTCACCGGCATCGCCCGGCGCCATGGGGCGACGCCGGCCCAGGTAGCGCTCGCCTGGCTGCTGCAGATCGCCGACGACATCGTGCCGATCCCCGGCACCAAGCGGCGGAAATATCTGGAGGAAAACTTGGGGGCCGCCACCCTGCAGCTCACCACCGAGGACGTTGCCGTCCTCGACAAGGCCGGCAGTGCCGCGGGCGCCCGTTATGGAGACGGCGATCTGTCGCTGATCGACCCGTGAACGACACAGATCAGAACGGGAACATAATACAACATAAAAGCGAACAAACCCGGCCCGACTCGGGCGAGTGACCGGGCAACCGACTCGGGCGATCGCGAACCCTCTTCCGCGGGTGCGGAAGGGGGTTTTCGGCGCCTATTCCTCGGCCAGTTCCGCCCGCAGCCGCTCGACCGTTTCAGCCGCCGTGAAGTCGGCGACGCGCGTGCGGATATGGGCGATCAGCGACGGCTCGACCCGGTCGGCCGCCCAGTCGGGGTCGCTCGCGGCAAGCGCCTGCCAGCGGATCGCCCAGAGCGTTGTCCGGAGCCAGGTGAGCCGGCGTGCCGGCCGGATCCAGGGTTCGAGCCGCGCCCAGGCATCGGGTCCGACGGCCTCGGCATAAGCCGCATGGAAGTGCCGAAGATCATCAGCCGTCAGCACCGCCATGACCTCGCGGTCCCACTGGGTCGAGGTATAGAGCGTCGCATGGGCGAGATCGATCGCGGCCAGGCCGTAGAGCGTCTTTTCCAAGTCGACGAAGCGGGCGATGCCATCGTCGCCGACGAGGAAATTGCCCGGATGGGTGTCGGTCGCGACCAGCACGATCGGCGCCGCGATCGGGGCGGCCTCGGCCTCGCGGGCGAAGCTGCGCGCCCAGGCGAGCTCGTGCTGAAGTGCCTGCTTCACCGACGGGGCCACCGTGGCCGTCTCGAGGAAGCGGGCGTGGTTGTCGAGCAGGTCGACCGTGGCGGCGATCGGGTTCGGCGCATGATCGGCGAGCGGCGGGCGGCGGCGCGGCGGCACGGTCGGCACCCGATGGATCGCCGCCAGGGCGCGGGCCAGTGCCGGCAGTTCCGCCGGCAGCCGCGGGGCCCGGCCGCGGACGAAATCAACGACCAGCGCGCCGCGCGGCAGGAGATCGTCAGGCGGCAGCACGGCATGCAGTGCCGGGGTGACGCCGCTTGGCGCCGCACGCCGGAAGCCCTCGGCCTGGTAGGCCAGCGCCGCCTCGGCCGGCATCGACCATTGGGAAAGGCGCGGCACGCGCACGACCAGGTCAAGATCGCCCAGCGCCAGATGGTCGTGGGCGACGCCCTTCATCGGCAGGGGCACGAGATCGGCCGCGCGGAGCGCCGGCCAGTGGGCCCGGAGCCGGTCGGCAAGGCCGGCGCGGTGCGCAAGAGCGTGGGGATCGAACAAGATGGCGTCGGGTCTAGCGTCGGTGCTCTTCGAGACGCGGCATCAGCTCGACCAGGTTGCATGGCCGGAAGCGGTTGTCGAGCTGGTGCTTCAGGATGTCTTCCCAGGCGTCGCGGCAGGCCGACGGCGAGCCGGGCAGCGCGAAGAGATAGGTGCCGTGGGCGACGCCGGCGGTGGCACGCGACTGGATCGTCGAGGTGCCGATCTTCTGCCAGCTGAGCCAGCGGAAGATCTCGCCGAAGCCAGGGATCTCCTTCTCATAGACCGCCTGGAACGCCTCGGGCGTCACATCACGGCCGGTGACGCCCGTGCCGCCGGTCGAGATCACGACGTCGATCTCCGGATCCGCGATCCAGGTCCTGAGCTGCGCCTCGATCGCCGCCTGGTCGTCCTTGACGATCTCGCGCCGGGCGACGTGATGGCCGTCGCGCGTCACGAGCTCGGCAAGCGTGCCGCCCGACTTGTCGTCGGCGAGGCTGCGCGTGTCGGAAACGGTCAGAAGGGCGATCTGGACGGGAAGGAACGGTCTGGATTCATCGAGCCGCGGCATGCTGGACCCCTTGGGACGAAGCGTCGGCCGAGACATAGGTCGGCCATTCGTTCGCCGCAAGCGCATCCAGATCGGGCACCTTCTGCCCGAGCCGCTGGCGATAGATCCACATGTTGGTCAGCACGCGTTCGACATAGAGCCGCTGCGACGTGGTCGTGAGGCTCTCGATGAACAGGAGCGGGTCGTGCTGGTATTCAGGCTTGTTCTGCCAGCGGGTCAAGGGCGCTGTCCCGCTGTTGTAGGCGGCCAAGAGCAGGATCAGGTTGCCGTTGATCTGCGTGTGCTCGATCAGCTGCTTCACATATTCCTGGCCGATGCTGAGGTTCAGCACCGGGTCGACCAGATCGTCGACGCTGCGGAAGCGGATACCGGCGCGGCGCGCCACGTCGCGCGCCGTCTGCGGCATCAGCTGCATCAGCCCGGCGGCCCCCGAGCCGCTCTGGGCGTCGGCGTCGAAGCGCGACTCCTGCATCATGAGCGCGAACAGCAGGGCGCGGTCGACCGAGAAGCCGTCGCGCGGCTGCCAGCGCGGCACCGGATAGGCGGCATCGTCGTGACGGTCGTCGGCGCCCCGGCGGCCGGTCGAGAGTGCCAGGCACAGGGCCGGCATATTGGCGAGGTCGGCAAGCGCCACGATCGCGTCGGCGAGTCCGGCCGTCGAGCGCGCGGTCAAGGCGCGCAGCTCGGCCTCGGCCCGGTCGGTCTCGCCGACCTGCACCAGCGCCAGCGCCCGCCGGCCGCCGGGCAGCCCTTCGAGCTGGGCGGTCTCCCCGGCGTTCAAGGGCGTCGCACCGAAGCGCATGTCCGGCTCGACGCCCAGCATGCGCCGGGCAAGCAGGCCGTAGAAAGTGCGCGGCTGCTGCGCCGCCATCTCGAGCAGGGGGTCGACCTTCTGCGGCTCGCGCAGCATCAGGTGCGCCCGCGCCGCCCAGAAGGCGCCGGCGGCGACATACCAGCTCGGCACGTCCGTCGCGCGCGACACGGCCTCGAACGCGTTGGCGGCGTCGCGGAAATTCTTCTCGCGCCAGGCGGCAAGCCCAGCCTCGAACCGAGCCGGCGGCTGGATGTTCATGCTGCGCGGCTCGGCCGGCAGCCGCTCCACGTCGGCCGAGCGCGCCACCCGGGGAGCGGCGTCGCGGGGAGCCTGGTCGGCGGCCAGGATCGGCGCCGGCACCGGCTTGCCCGGCGCCCGCTTCTTCGCGAGCGCCCAGATCGCGCGCGCCTCCGGCAGGTCGGCATAATGCTCGAGCCAGTCGCGCGCCTCGGCGAAATTCGTGTGGTACTTGGCCGAGAGATAGCGCTGCGCCAGCACCGTGCCGAGCAGCGACTTGTCTTCGAGGGCGGCGATATGCTGGTCGGCCGCCTTCCAGTTCGCCTCGTCCTGCAGCGAGAAGATCGCGGCATAGCGCGCCGCATCGGCGTCACCCAGCAGCGTCGGCAGGCTCTGCACCAACTTGGGGTCGATCGGCGGATTGACGGGGAGAGCGGCGGTCTGCATCGAGCCCGCTGCCCAACCGGCAACCGGCATCGCCGCGGCCCCGCAAACTAGGCCCGCTGCGAACACGCAAAGGATCACCCTTGGCCAAGTCCTTTTGGGACTGACCCGCTGATGTGTTCCAGTCATGCCGAGATGGATAAGGGAAAAATCCAGTCTCGGCAAGCATAAAATTTTTTATGCTTTTTTTAGGCCTCGAGTATTTCCTGGATCGTCTATCTTTTCTTGAAGTTATTTTGACGCTTCTTCTAGCCTGGTCTTGATCGATAGTAGATCAGCCCAGGCCTCCCGCTTGCGCTCCGGCGAGCGCAACAGAAAGGACGGATGATACATTGCGATTGCTTGGACCGGCTCGGCGAGGCCATTCACCTCGAGCGTGAGCCACTGGCCGCGAAGCCTTGTGATTCCAGGGCTTCCGGGCAGCATGGCAGCCGAAGCGGTACCGCCTACCAATACTAGAAGTCGTGGCCGCACCAGCGCGATATGCCGTTCGACGAACGGCCGGCAGATCGCAATCTCGCTGTCGGTCGGCTTGCGATTCCCCGGCGGCCGCCAGAACAGCGTGTTGGTGATATAGACGTTGCTCTGGCGCGAGCGGCCAATCGCCGCCAGCATCCGGTCGAGCAGCTGGCCGGACACGCCGACGAACGGCCGGCCGATGCGGTCCTCGTCGGCGCCGGGCGCCTCGCCGATCAGCATGAGCCCGCCGCTGGGCACGCCGTCGGCGAAAACCGTGTTGGTCGCGGTCTTCTTGAGCGCGCAGCCCTCGAAGGCCAGCACCGCGTCCCTGAGCGCCGTCAGGTCGTGGGCCGCCGCGGCGGCGGCGCGCGCAGCCGCGATCGTGTCCCCCAACCCGCCGTCGAGCGCCGGCGCCGGGCGGGGCGCCGCCGCTGTTGGCCTCTGCGCCGACGGCGGTGCCACGCCGGCAGGAGCAGGTGCGACCGGGCCCTTTGCAGCTGGGGCGGCAACCGGCCGAACAATCGGCGATTGCGCGGGCGCTGCGCGACCGGCCGCCAGCGCCTGGGCGCGGCGCTCGGATTCGGCGAAGCGGTCGACGGCGAGCTCGCCGATCGCCTCGTCGGCACCCATGGCGAGCGTCCAGGCCAAGAGCTCTTCCAGCAATCGCTCGCGCAGCATGCCTCTTCCGGGGTAGGTGTTCGGCGAAACCGCCGCTATAAAACCTTGAGCGGCCGGTATAGGTCTATGGGGGATACGTTTCGGGCGCAACGGCATTACAAAGGCCGGCGCCCGGCTGCAAGGAGGCTCGATGGAACGCGAGAGCATGGAATATGACGTCGTGATTGTCGGTGCCGGCCCGTCGGGCCTGAGTGCCGCCATCCGGCTGAAGCAACTGGCCGCCGCGGCGGGGCGCGAGCTGTCGGTCTGCGTGCTCGAAAAGGGGTCTGAGGTCGGCGCGCATATCCTGTCGGGCGCGGTGCTCGAGCCGCGCAGCCTGAACGAACTCATTCCCGACTGGAAGGAACGCGGCGCGCCGCTCAACACGCCGGCCAAGGAAGACCGCTTCCTGTTCCTGACGGAGACCAAGGCCTATCGCCTGCCGACGCCGCCGCAGATGAACAATCACGGCAACTACATCATCAGCCTCGGCAATTTCTGCCGCTGGCTCGGGACCCAGGCGGAAGAGCTGGGCGTCGAGATCTACCCGGGCTTCGCCGCGGCCGAGGTGCTCTATGACGAGACCGGGCGCGTCAAGGGTGTCGCCACCGGCGACATGGGCATCGGCAAGGACGGCCAGCCGACCGACGCCCACCAGCCGGGCATGGAGCTGCACGGCAAGGTCACCATGTTCGCCGAGGGCTGCCGCGGCTCCCTCACCAAGACGCTGTTCGAGCGCTTCCAGCTGCGTGAGGGCGCCGACCCGCAGACCTTCGGCATCGGCATTAAGGAGCTGTGGGAGGTCGACCCGGCCAAGCACAGCCAGGGCCTGATCATCCACACGGCCGGCTGGCCCATGGACATGTCGACCTATGGCGGCTCGTTCCTCTATCACCTGGAGGACAACCAGATCGCCGTCGGCTACGTCATCGGGCTCGACTACCAGAACCCGACCTTGTCGCCGTTCGAGGAATTCCAGCGCTTCAAGACCCATCCGGCAATCCGGCCGTTCTTCGAGGGCGGCCGGCGCATCGCCTATGGTGCCCGCGCCTTGAATGAGGGCGGCTTCCAGTCGATCCCGAAACTGTCGTTCCCGGGCGGCTGCCTCATCGGCTGCACGGCGGGCTTCCTCAACGTGCCGAAGATCAAGGGCACGCACACCGCGATGAAGTCGGGCATGGTCGCGGCCGAGGAAGTGTTCGCCCGCATCGAGGAGGACCAGTCGGCCAACTACAAGCCGGCACTCGAGCGGACCTGGCTCTGGAGCGAGCTCCATGCCGTGCGCAACATCCGGCCGTCGTTCCAGTGGGGCTTCTGGGGCGGCTTCGTCTATTCGGCGATCGACACGGTCGTCTTCCGTGGCAGGGCGCCCTGGACGCTGCACCACCGCCACGGCGACCACGAGGCCTTGAAGCCCAAGCGCGACGTCAGGCCGATCGTCTATCCGAAGCCCGACGGCAAGGTGAGCTTCGACCGGCTGTCGTCGGTGTTCATCTCGAACACCAACCACGAGGAAAACCAGCCGGCGCACCTGAAGCTCAAGGACCCGTCGGTCGCGATCCGGATCAATTACGAACTCTATGGCGCGCCCGAGCAATTTTACTGCCCAGCCGGCGTTTACGAGATCGTCAAGGACGCGGACGGGTCGAACCCGCGGCTGCAGATCAACGCGCAGAATTGCGTGCACTGCAAGACCTGCGACATTAAGGACCCAACCCAAAACATCAATTGGACGGTGCCGGAAGGCGGCGGTGGGCCTAATTATCCCAATATGTGATCGTTGGAACACCCGAGGCCGGCCGGCAGCCGGCCGGCCAGGGTATAGTGGGCCGGGTGCGGTGGGAGCGTGATGGAAGCGATCGGCGGCAGACGGGAGCGGGCGCTCCCCGGGACGGCGGGACGGCCGAAATGGCCGACCCGGCTCAAGGGCGCCGTCGCTTTGACGGCCCTGCTGGCACTCGGCGCCTGCGCCGAAATCACGCCCTCGTCCGGTGTCTTCTCCGGATCGGCCGGTCTCGCCGACAGCGGCGGCGACGTCGGCCAGATCCGGACCGACAGCCACCCCGAACTGCCCTCGGCCCACGCCGCCTACCTGATCGGCCTGGTGGCGCAGGACCAGCATGATTTCGCCGATGCGCTCGCCTTCTACCAGGCGGCGCTCGCCCAGGATCCGTCCAACGGCGAGATCGCGGGCCATCTGTTCGTGCTGGCAATCGTCAACGGCAATTTCGACATCGCGTCGAAGCTGGCGGGGCCGCTGCAACAGGCCAATCCGTTGGCGCCGCTCGTCAACCTGACTGCGGTTATCGAGGACGTGAGGGACGGCCGGCTCGATGAGGCGCGCGCTGCCGCCAACCGGCTGCCGCGCCAGGACGTCTATCGCGTGACCGGCGCGCTTGCCCGCGCCTGGCTTGCCCAAGCCGGGCCCGCCGGCGCCGAGCCGGCGCTCAAGGAGCTCGAAAGCGTGCGCGGCTTCGGCGAGATCGCGTCCCTGCACCGGGCACTCATTCTCGACCAGGCCGGCAATCGCGACCAGGCGGAGGCCGCCTATCGCGCAGCGCTCGACGAAGGTGCCCCGGTGCGCGTGGTCCAGCTGGTCGCGAACTTCCTCGAGCGCACGGGCAAGCCGGACGAGGCGGCCGCCCTCTATCCCCGCTATCTGGGTGCGACGGAGGCGGAGCTGGGCCTGCCGGCCTCGGGCGGGGCCGTACTGCCGCCGCTGGTGCCCGATGTCGCAAGCGGGCTCGCCGAAGCGCTGTTCGACGTCAGCAACCTCATGAACGGCGCCGGCGCCTTCAACCTGGCGCTGCTGAATGCCCGGTTCGCGCTCGAGCTCAAGCCCGGCTTCCCCGAGGCGCGGATCGTGCTGGCCCAGGCGTTCGAGGGCGTGAAGCGGCCGGATCTGGCGCGCGAGGTCTATGCCAGCATCGATCCGGCGACGACGCTCGGCTGGACCGCGCGCCTCCGGATCGCCGCCTTGAAGCAGCAGGCCGGCGACGGCGAGGGTGCTCGCACCGACCTCAAGGCGCTCGCCGAGCAGCACCCGGACCGGCCGGAGCCGCTGGTCGAGCTCGGCAACAGCCTGAGCGCCGACAAGCAGTATCCGGCCGCGATCGACGCCTATAACCAGGCCTTCGCCCGCATCAAGGACCCGGACACGGCCGGCTGGTGGGGCCTCTATTACACGCGCGGCACCGCCTACGAGCGCGCGCGCAACTGGCCCAAGGCCGAGAGCGACTTGCGCAAGGCGCTGGCGCTGCAGCCGAACCAGCCGTCGGTCATGAATTACCTGGGCTATTCCATGGTCGACCGCGGCGACCGCCTGTCCGAGGCGCTGCAGCTGATCAAGGGCGCCGTCACGCTCCGGCCGGACGACGGCTATATCGTCGACAGCCTCGGCTGGGCCTATTACCGCATGGGCGACTACAAGAACGCCGAGACCACGCTCGAGCACGCGGTCGAGCTCAAGCCCGCCGATCCGGAGATCAATGCCCACCTGGGCGACGCCTATTGGCAGGGCGGCCGGCGCGACGAGGCGCGGCTGCAATGGCATCGCGCACTCGGGCTCAATCCGGAGCCGGATCTCGCCCGGGCCATCGAGGCGAAGCTCGACAAGCCGCCTGCCCATATCCCACCGCCGCAGACGCGGCCGGCCAAGCGCACGACCGAGGCCGCCCCGGCCGGTCACGGCGGCAGCTGAACCGTCCCCTTTCCACCCAGCGAAGACATTCCATGACCGAAGTCGTCCGCGCGGCGCCCGCGAAGCTCAACCTCACGCTCGAAGTCGTCGGCCGGCGCGCCGACGGCTATCACCTGCTCGACAGCCTGGTCGCCTTCACCGAATACGGCGATACGGTCAAGGCCGCGACGGCAGAGGCGGGCGAGTTCGGCCTGACGCTCGCCGGCGATTTCGGCCCGTTCCTGATCGCCGACGCGTTCGACAACCTGGTGCTGAAGGCTGCACGGCTCCTGGCCGAGGAGGCTGGGATCAAGCCCGCGGCCCAGCTGACCTTGACCAAGCGCCTGCCCGTCGCCTCCGGCATCGGTGGCGGCTCGAGCGACGCGGCCGCGACGCTCCTGGCGCTGGCCGCGCTCTGGCAGGTCTCACCGGCGCCCGAGGATCTGGCGCGGATCGCGCTCAAGCTCGGCGCCGACGTGCCGGTCTGCCTCGCCACCCGCACCGCCCGGCTCGAAGGCATCGGCGAGCGGATCAGCCCCGCCCCGGCCGTGCCGCCAGCCCCCATCGTGCTGGTCAATCCCGGCGTCGGCTTGGCCACGCCTAAGGTGTTCCAGGCACGCGAGGGCGCGTTCTCGCCGGGCGCTGGTCCCGCGGGCGTGCTGAGCGCGAGCCCGGCCGACGCGACGGCGCTCGCGGACGCCCTCCGGCCCTATGGCAACGACCTGACCCCGCCGGCGATCGGCCTCATGCCCGTAATCGGCCAGGTGCTGGAGCGTCTGGAAGCAACCGAGGACTGCCTCCTCGCCCGCATGAGCGGCAGCGGCGCCACCTGCTTCGCGCTCTTCCCGACCGACGCGGCGGCTGAAGCCGCAGCATCCGCGATCAGGGCGGCGGAGCCCCGCTGGTGGGCCGTCGCGACCCGCCTCAAGGCGGCCTGACCTCCCAAGTTTTCGGCTGTTGCTGCCCGGGGGCAATATCGCTATGGTGCGCCCCCCGAACGGCACCGGTGGGGCGTAGCCAAGCGGTAAGGCAGCGGATTTTGATTCCGCCATTCGGAGGTTCGATCCCTCCCGCCCCAGCCATCCAGGCAAGCGGCCGAAGTCGTGGCACGTCGCCCGTTCCTGTCTCTGGCGGACCATGTGCCGCCGAGCTCCGCGCCGCTGTCGTGGCTCCGCTTATTGAGCGTCCAGCCACTTGTCCGAGCCCGCGAGCTTGACGGACACATCCGAGAAGCCGATTTCCACGGGCTTGCCGTCCGCCGTCCCGCGACGATCCGTCGAGAACAGGAACGGGCCAGCCTTCTTGTAGCCGCCCCAAGTCGCGGCGACGTTCTTCGGTGGCGTCACGTCTCCACCGCGATGGTAGGCGAATGCCTCGACAACATTGTCGGACCCGACATAGAGCTCCCAGGTATCGCCGGGGTTGTAACCGCCATCTGAGGGATACTTCACGGCGACGCGCTTCGCCGAACCCTCCCCTTGAGGCAATGTCTGGGTGCCCAGGTCTTCTACCTCGGCGCCGTCCCAATAAACATGAAAGGGGAAGAACAGGTTATATTCGTCATTGACGAAGAGCGGCTCGATTTCGTCCCGCACATTGGCGGGCGCGCTGTCGAGCTTGGACCGATCATAGGTAACCTTGACCGGCTTGCCGTCCTTGTCTTTCCCCTCGTAGGAGACCTGGCCGGTCTTGGGCTGCCAGACCCAGGAACGGACGAACTCTCTTCCCCGGGCCTCCAGATGGAAGGTGTAACGGATCGCGTCGATCTGCTCGAACGAATCGAGGCCGTAAGTCTTGGCAATCTGTTCGGCAATCGCTGGGCGCGGCTCCGCACGGGAGGTCGCGGGGAGGAGCAGCACCAGCGTGCTGAAGGCGAAAAAAAGGCGGCGGGGGTATGCGCTCTCGACCATCGGTCATCTCCTTGGGCCGCACTGCGGCCAACTGCATGGGTTTCGCGATGGGCGCATGAGACGAGCGGGACGTATCTGGCGTGTGTCCTGACCGGCCGGAATTTGTATCGAAGTGTGTGGCACGCCGAGATTTCGCTTAATCCAAGATTGCTATCGGCTTAGCCAATTAATCTGGGATAAGCTTTCGGAACCCCGCGAAAAGCGCGAATTCAGCCCCAGCACATGCCCTCACCCAGGCGACGCCATGCATCGCCCCTCGGCACCCAGTCTGGACCCGGAGATAAAATGCGCTCGGCACTTTCCCTGGTAATCATATCAGGGGCGATGGCTTACGCGGCACCTGGCCTGGCGGGCCAGATCTGGTTGTCCGGCGTCGACCCGGTCGTGGCGGCGGACCGCATGGCGGGCAGCAAGGCTGCCGGGCAGCCGACATCCAACGATTTCATGAGCCTGTTCCGCCCCGACGCGGCCTGGTCGAAGGCCGCGTCGAACGTGCAGATCGTGAAGCTGTCGACCCAGTTCTTCCATCGCGCCAGCGACGAGCAGCTGTCGACGGCGATCAAGGATCTGCAGCGGCGCCACATCGCGCTCGGGCTCGAGGCGGAAATCCTGACGACGTCGGAGAAATGCGGCAATGGCGTGCCGGGCTACACGACGACGGCGGTGTTCCAGAAGCTGGCGAACCGCGTGACCGGCCTGGGCGGCAAGATCGAGGTTGTCGCCTTCGACGAGCCGATGACCTGGGGACACTTCGCCCATAAAGGGGCTGCGTGCGGCTATTCGACCGAGGAGCTCGTCCGCAACATCACCCCCAACGTCAAGATCCTGAAGACGGCGTTCCCCGGCGTCAAATTCGGCGATATCGAGCCCGTCACCGACCAGACCGCGGACCGGCTGGACGAGATTCTGAATTTCGCCAGGCAGTTCCAGGCGCAGACCGGCGAGCGCCTCGCCTTCCTTCAGGCGGACCTCATCTGGCAGAACAAATGGCAGCCCCAGCTGGCGGAGTGGCGGACACGCCTTCGTGCCGCGGGCATCTCCTACGGCGTGATCATCGACGGCGATCCCGGCGACAAGACCGACACCGAATGGACCCGCCACGCGACCGAACGCTATCGCATGGTGGCCGGCAATCCGGACATCAGGCCCGACGACTGGGTCTTCCAGAGCTGGCAAGCGCGCCCGTCCCGGCTGCTGCCGGAAACCGATCCGGGCACGCTGACATCCGTCATCGCAGAGACCGTCGGCGCGCGCTGACGCCCCTCCCCGCCTGGAACCCGCCCAGTCGCCGCCCCTGCGCTGCAGGTGCTCGTGCGCTTCGCGCCGGGGTCGCCTTGGCCGAGCGGGCGTCGCCCTCCCGGGCGGCGATCACGCGCCGTGTGCGACCTCAATCGCCGACAAGTTCGTCGTAGGGCGGCAGGTTGAGCACCGTCCGCGCTGCAACATTGTACGCGCGCTCCAAGTCCTCGGCGGCGCGCAGATGATCTTCGAGCAGTTGAAAATCGTCGACCTCGGCTTCGCCACTGGCGACGGTCTCGCGCAACCCCCGGATCTCCGCGGCAATGGCCTGGATGGCGATGACGAGCGTCTGGTGGCTGATCTCGGGCATGTGCCCTCCTGCCAGATTGAGGAAGTCCCGGGCCTCACTTGACGCGAGCGAGTTCGCACTGCCGCACCACGGCGGCGCGCGCCATGTTGTCGAGCGCGCCCTTGAACGAGAGAACCGTCATTCGGGTCTTGGGTTCGAGCTGGTAGTGGTACCCAGACACGCTTTGATTGTACGGGCTGGTCTTGCGCTTTGCGTCCTTGCGGATATGGATCTCATCCGAATATTCGGTGCCCTGAGGAATCCAGAATTCCTTCGAAGGGAACCATCCGGAAACGTCGTGCAAGGACGTCCCGCCACCCTCCAGCACCTCAGGGCCGTTAGGCCCCTGTTCGATCGTCACGTCGGCTGGGCTCGTGACCCATTCCCCCCTGCGCTTGTTGAAATACTGGGTTTCTTCCCAGCGCGGGTCGAGCACGCCATCGCCGGGATAGACCCCGACCTTGATGCTCTTGAAGGCGTTGCCCATGACCGAGCGATAGAGATTGGTCGTCGTGGTCGCCATGATTGCATCACCCTGGTTGACCGACGGCACAGGGTACCCCGGGAAGTCGGCCTATCGCAACGGTTGCGGCCCCACCCGACGGCCGTGGCCGGCGCGCTGAGTCTTCCGCTTTAGAAGCGCTTCCAGAAGAACGAGACGAATAAGCATATTATTGAGCCAATATCACATTATAAAACTCGTCTCGCACCCATAGATGACACTTCATCCGCCGCTCATCCCGCAAAGGAGTGTCATCATGGCCCGTATCGCTACCCGCGCCCTCCCGGTCGACGGCATGGTGAGCCTGCATTGGGCTTCGCTTGCGCTCGCGGCTCTCCTGTTCGCGTCGGTGGCGGCTCTGCCCGCACACGGCGCGGACAATCCGGCCTTCGCGCATGGCCGGTCGCTGCCCTGCCACGGCATCGTCGACGGCAAGCGCCTGCAACCGCGCGCGAGCGATTTCAATTGGCCACGCCGGTCCGACGTCAATCCGGCCGAGGCCAAGGATATCGAGGAGATCTATCAGCGCCTGATCGCGATGTCGCGCCCCTAAAACCCGACCCGGTCGCCGCCCTTGAGCTGCAGGTGCTCGCGTGCCTCGGCCGGCGTCGCGATCTCGTAGCCCAGGCCCTCGATGATCTGGCGGGCAGCACGCACCTGGTCGGCGTTGGTCTTGGCAAGCTGGCCCGGGCCGATCCACAGCGAATCCTCGAGGCCGACGCGGACGTTGCCGCCCATGGCGACCGCCATGGCGGCGACCTGCAGCTGGTTGCGGCCGGCGCCCAGCACCGACCAGCTGTATTGGTTGCCGAACAGGCGGTCGGCCGTGCGCTTCATGTGCGCCACGTCCTCCGGATGGGCGCCGATGCCGCCCAGGATGCCGAACACGCTCTGTACGAAGAACGGCGGCTTGATGATGCCGCGGTCGGCGAAATGGGCGAGCGTGTAGAGATGGCCGATGTCGTAGCACTCGATCTCGAAGCGCGTGCCGTTCTCGGCGCAGCTCGACAGGATGAATTCGATATCGGCGAAGGTGTTGCGGAAGATCCGGTCCTTGGAGCCTTCGAGATACGGCCGCTCCCAGTCGTGCTTGAACTCCTTGAACCGGTTCAGCATCGGATAGAGCCCGAAGTTCATCGAGCCCATGTTGAGCGAGGCGACCTCGGGCTTGAAATGGGCCGCGGGCGAGACGCGCTCCTCGACCCCCATGGTGGGCGCCCCACCGGTCGTGATGTTGATGACCACGTCCGAGCGCTGCTTGATGACGCTCAGGAACGGTGAGAAGGCGGCCGGCGCCTGGTCGGGCTTGCCGGTCCTGGGATCGCGCGCATGCAGATGGACGATCGCGGCGCCGGCATCCGCGGCGCCGATCGCCGCCTCGGCGATCTCCTCCGGCGTCACCGGCAGATAGGGCGACATGGAGGGCGTGTGGATGGCCCCGGTGACGGCGCAGGTGATGATGATCTTGCGGTTTGCCATGGTGGTTCCTCCGGAGTGATTCTGCTCGGTCAGTGGGAGCGTTTGGCGGCGACGAGGGCGGCGATGCGTCGGTCGCGGGCGGCGCTGCGCCGGAGCGCTTCCTTGGGCGCGGGCGGCGGCCCCCAGGC
The DNA here is from genome assembly GCF_014643535.1 of Aliidongia dinghuensis. Taxonomy (NCBI): domain Bacteria; kingdom Pseudomonadati; phylum Pseudomonadota; class Alphaproteobacteria; order Rhodospirillales; family Dongiaceae; genus Aliidongia; species Aliidongia dinghuensis. Next base: position 45,454 of record NZ_BMJQ01000006.1, read on the forward strand.
GGCCTCGACCTGCGCGACGTTCTCGGCATCCCACACGGATGGCGCCGGCGGCTCGGCCGCGAGCCGGCGGTAGAAGCCGCCAAACCGGGCGCAATAATCGGGGATGCCGCCCGGCGCGTTGAGCTCGATCGTCGCGAATGGCCCGATCAGCGCCCAGCGGAGCCCGAGCCCGTCGGCGAGCGTCTTGTCAAGATCCTGCGGGCTGATGATGCCCTCGCCGACCAGGCGAAGCCCCTCGGTGAGCAGCGCGCCCTGCAGGCGGTTGACGACGAAGCCCTCGACCTCACGCTTCACGGTCACCGGTACCTGGCCGGCCTGCTCGTAGAGACGGCGAGCACGCTCGACCGTCTTGGCGGGGACCCAGGGGGCGGCGCACAGCTCGACAATCGGCACGAGATGCGGCGGGTTGACCGGATGCGCCACCAGGCAGCGGTCGCGGCCGGGCAGATCCGCCGTATAGAGCGAGGCGACGATGGCGGAGCTCGACGAAGCGAGAAGCGCCTTGGACGGGGCGGCCGCATCCAGCGCCTGGAACAGCGCCTGTTTGGCTGCGAGCTGTTCCGGCCCGCACTCCTGCACCAGATCGGCGCCGACCACGGCCTTTTCGAGCGAGGGCACGAGGGCGATCCGCGCGAGCGCCGCGGCCGGATCATCGCAAAGGCCGAACTCGGCCAAGAGTGCCATGCTCTCGCTCATGAGCACCGGTGCCCACTCAAGCGCCGCCGGGTCCGTGTCGGTGATCGCGACCGACCAGCCGGCCCGCGCGAAGACAACCGCCCAGGAGCGGCCTATCAATCCGGCGCCGATGACAGCGGCTTTCGGCATGGCTTTCCCTCCCGACTCTCTGGTGATTGCCGTGATCTGTGATCACAGATATAAGCAGGACGAGAGACGGCTTGTCTAGGGCGACTTATCCGGGATGGATGGGGAAGACGAATGGCATCGGCGATCGATACGATTGGACGCTTGGAGCGCGTGACGCTCGGCGACCGCGTGCATCGCCAGCTGCGCGAGCTCCTGATGGCCGGCAAGCTGATGCCGGGCGAGAAACTGTCGCTGCGCTCGGTCGCGGCGAGCCTCGGCGTCTCCATGATGCCGGTGCGTGAGGCGGTGGCGCAGCTGGTTGCCGAGGATGCACTGACCGTGCTGCCGAACCGCGCGATCAGCGTGCCGGTCATGACGAAGCGCCGCTTCCGCGAATTGCGCGCGATCCGCGTCATGCTCGAGGGCTACGCCGCCGAACAGGCGGCCCAGCAGCGCGGCGAGGCCGACCTCGCTCAGATCCGCGAGGCCGACGCGCAGTTCCGTCGTGCGGTCAGCGGCGCCGCCCCCGACCCCGTCTCGGCACTGCGCTGGAACATGAACCTTCATTTCGCGGTCTATCGCGCCGCCCAGTCGCCGAGCCTGCTTACGATCATCGAAGGGCTGTGGCTCAAGGTCGGGCCGGTCATCAACCTCGACCTGCGCGCATCCGCCGAGCGGCTCAGCGCCGGGGCCTCGGAACGGCTGCACGCCCGCCTCCTGGCGGCGATCGAGGCTGGCGACGGCGCCGGCGCGCGCGCGGCGCTGGTCGAGGACATCAATGGCTCGGCCGCCTTCATCGAGGCGACCGGCAATCTGCCCGACTGAGGACACATAAAGAGGGAGGAACCATGGATCTCGATCTCGCCGGCGCCCGCGTCATCGTCACGGCCGGCGCCGCCGGCATCGGGCGCGAAATCGCGCGCGCATTCCGGCGCGAGGGTGCGCGGGTCCATATCTCGGACATCGACCGCGCGGCGCTCGACGCGGCGGTGGCGGACGATCCCGGCCTCACGGCCTCGGTCTGCGACGTCGCCGACCGCGACGCGGTGCGGCGCCTGTTCAACGAGGCGACAGCGGCCTTGGGCGGGCTCGACTGCCTCGTCAACAATGCCGGCATCGCCGGGCCGACGGCACGGGTCGATCAGATCGAGCCGGAGGACTGGGACCGCACGCTCGCGGTCAACATCACCGGGCAGTTCAACTGCGCCCGGCTCGCCGTGCCGCTGCTGCTCGAGAGCCGCAACCCCAGCATCATCAACCTGTCGTCGGCCGCCGGCCGCCTGGGCTTCCGCCTGCGCACGCCCTATGCCGCATCGAAATGGGCCGTCGTGGGATTCACCAAGTCGTTGGCGATCGAGCTCGGCGAGGCCGGCATCCGCGTCAACGCGATCCTGCCCGGCATCGTCGAGGGCGACCGGCAGGACCGCGTGCTCGCCGCCAAAGCCCAGGCCCAGAACCGCTCGCTTGAGGAGATGCGCGTGCTGGCGCTGGCCCAAGCCTCGATCAAGGAGATGATCACGCCGCGCCAGCTGGCCGACACGGCCCTGTTCCTCGCCTCGCCTCTCGCCCGCACCACCTCGGGCCAGGCGATCAGCGTGTGCGGCGACCTGCAGGCGCTGTCCTAAGCGGGGGTCCTGAGCGGGGGGGGCCTGAGCGGGGGGCTGAGCAGCGCGCCGGGGCGATATCCACGGCGCCCTAATGGCGCGACCGGGTCGCGTTCAAGGTCCGACGCCTGCGACGATCGCGCCTCAGACCGGCGGATTCCTGTCGCCCGGCCGGCTTTGCCGGCAGAGGCCCGCGACCGATATCCAGCTTCGACTCCCTGACCCACCCCGACCCTGATGCCCCAGGTTCCAAGGGTCGAATTCCACGGGCCGAATTCCACGGGGGCCGAAAGGATTTGCGAAGCATGAACCAATCCGACACCCGATCGGCCCCCCGCACGGCCAATCGCACGGCCAATCGCACGGCGACGCCCCGCCGGCGCATCGCCACCCTCGCCCTGCTGTTCCTGCTCGGCGCCGCCCCGCTGGCCGGCTGCGCCGATATCCATCCGGCGACAGGGCTGCATACCCCACCGGGCCGCGCCCGCTGAGCCACGGTCTCTCGGTCGTGTTCGCCGGCATCGTTGGCGGGTATCGTTGGAGGGCATCGTTGGCGGGCAGAAAATGACTTCCGGTCATCAATCGACCGGCAAAGGCTGAATCGCGCTCTAGCGCCGATCGAGCTTTTCGGCCTCGGCGGGCGCCGCATAGACGATGGTCGTCTCGCTGCCGTCCGTCGACCAGAGCCGCAGCTGGGTATAGGTCGAGAGCGGCACCACGACCTCGATCTTCTGGCCGCCGCGCGCGCGCCAGCAGCCGACATGGGTCTTCGAGGCCGCCGCCTCGGGGCTAAGACACAGCACCATGCCGGCGGGCACGCGCAACTCCTCCGTCCCGGCCGCGCGCGCGACAGCTACTGATGCAGCGGGCACGACGCCAGCGAGCAGCACCAGCGCGAGGATCGGGCGGACCCCGCCCCGCCGCGTCGATGCCCGCTGCATCAGTAGCTGCCGCGTCACGTCCACCAAGTTCTGCTCCATCCGGCGCGAATGCGCTCGCTTCGACGGGATTGCAACACTGAAGGGCGGTATCGCGATCCCTACTCAAGGGACATGGGAAGCATCGCGCACCGGAGAAGCGGCACCAGACGCAGGGCTGCCCGGCCAACCCCCACCGAACGGACAAGGGCGCCGAACAGTCAAAGGCGCCCGGGAAGCCGCCAGGACGAAATGATGGATCACGAAATGGTGGATATTGGGGAAACAGCCCGTGCCCGTGCGTACCAGATCGTCAGGCAACGGGCGCCGCGGTCAGCTCGGGACGAGCGGGAGTAATGTGCTCGGAGGGAGACGGTCGGCCCGCCTTAGGCCGCGGGCTCAGCGCTTGCGGCGGAGCGGTGCCAGCGCCCGTTCGCCAATGCCGCGGGCAGCCGCGATCAGGACGACGCCCATGACCAGGACCATCAACCAGATAAGTCCGCCGATACCGCGCATGTTCAGCTCCTGCGCCACACCTTCGACCGACCGGAAGCATCGCGCCCGACCGGTTTACATCCCCTTTATGAAGGCACCTTGGCGCGGCCGGAAGCAAGCATTTCCGAACGATGTCACACCGGTCCCGTGGCGTGGGGTCCCATGGCGTGGGGTCCCGTGGCGTGGGGTCCCGTGGCGTGGGGCCCCATGGCACGGGGGTGCCGGGACGCGGGCTAACGCTCCGGCCGCTCGATGCCGGGGATGCCGCCGATCCGCCGGGCGAGAAAGTCGACCAGCAGCCGGACGCGGGCGATGCCCGCGCGCTCCGGCACGATCAGCATGCTGAGCCGGACGGGTGGCGGCGAATAGTCCGGCAGGATCACCTCGAGCCGGCCGGCGGCCAGCAGATCGTCGACAAGCCAGAGATGGGTGGGGCCGATGCCGCGCCCGGCGGCAAGGGCCTCGCGCGCGGCCAGCCCATGATCGATCCGGAGGCGTCCGCCGATCGGCACCGCATGCCGGTCGCCGCTCGAGCCTTCCAGGATAAGCGTGTCGCTGCCCGCCACGTTCGACATCCGCACGCCTTCATGACCGGCCAGGTCCTGTGGGACGGCCGGTCTGCCGCGAGCCGCCAGATAATCGGGTGCCGCCACGAGCAGGCGCCGCGACTGACCGAGCGCCTTGAGCTTCATGGAGCTGTCGGTGAGCGGGCCCAGGCGCAGCGCGATATCGACACCCTCGCGCACGAGGTCGACGCGCTCGTCGGTGAGGCTGAGATCGACACCGATGTCGGGATAGCGATCCTGAAAGGCGAAGATCAGCCGGCTTATGTGCAAAACCCCGAACGCGGCCGTGCAGGATATCCGGATCGTGCCGGCAGGCGCGCCACGCGTGCCGCGCGCCTCGTCGCCGGCCTGTTCGACGAGACGCAGGATCTGGACGCTGTTGGCATAATAGCGACTGCCCTCGTCGGTCAGCGTCACGCGCCGGGTCGTCCTGCTGAGCAAGGGCACGCCGACCGCTTCCTCGAGCTCCCGCAGATGGCGTGTGACCGTCGACTGCCCGACGCCGAGCTCGCGCGCGACTGCCGACAGGCTGCCGCGCTCGGCGACGCGAACGAAGCTGCGCATGCGCTCGAGCGTAACGTCCGATTTATCCATTTTTCGGCATAATCATATCCATTGCAGATATGTAGCGGATCATCGCCGCATTGGCTACCTGAAGGGGCCTGCTCTCCCCAACCCAGGATCGCCCTGCCGATGAAAGTCCTGCTTGTCTTCGCTCATCCCGAACCCCGTTCGCTCACCGGGGCGCTCCGCGACGTCGCCGTCCGGGAACTCGAGGCCCAGGGCCACGGGGTCAGGGTGTCGGACCTCTATGCCGACGGCTGGAAATCCACGGTCGACCGGGCCGATTTCCCCTCGCTGGCGCCCGACGCCCGGCTGAAGGTGCCGGCGGCCTCGCGTGCGGATTTCGAGACCGGCACGCTCACCGACGACGTCAGGGTCGAGCACGAGAAGCTCCTGTGGGCCGATGCCCTGATCCTGCAGTTTCCGCTCTGGTGGTTCACCATGCCGGCGATCCTCAAGGGCTGGGTCGACCGGGTGTTCGCCTACGGCTTCGCCTATGGCGTCGGCGAGCACAGCGACCGGCGATGGGGCGACCGCTACGGCGAGGGCACGTTCGCCGGCAAGCGCGCGATGCTGATCGTGACCGCCGGCGGCTGGCAGCCGCATTACGCCGCCCGCGGGGTCAACGGGCCGATCGACGACCTGCTGTTCCCGATCAATCACGGCATCCTCTATTATCCGGGCTACGACGTCCTGCCGCCGTTCGTCGTCTACAGCGCCGACCGGCTGGACGAGGCCGGCTTCGAACCGGTGGCCGAGCGCCTGCGCGAGCGGATGCGGACGCTCGCGACCACTCTGCCCATCCCCTACCGCCGGCAGAACGGCGGCGACTATCTGATCCCGAGCGGCGAGCTCCGCCCCGGCCTGGAAGGTGCCGATGCCAGCGGCTTCGCGCTGCATCTCGACGGCGCGGTAAAAATCCGAAATCCGTTGTAACGACATGGTAGTAATTGCCGTGGTGTGATGGTACCGCTCGCAAGCGGAGGTAACCATCCGATGCCATCCTCAACCCAGCCTGGTTCCCATAGGACGGCCGCTCAGGCAGCGCTTCTCCTGTCGCTCATGGCCGCCTGCCTCGCAGGATGCGGCGGTGGCGGCGGTGGTGGAGGCGCTTCCGTCGCCACCTCGACGCCCGCGAGCCCCCCGCCGCCGCCGCCATCGCCACCGCCGTCACCGCCGGTCTCGAGCTGGACCCCGCCGGGGGTGACGCCGACCGCCGAGGACCTGGCAACCACGCAACTGCAGCTGAACAACGGCCTCTACGCGTTCCAGCGCGGCTATTTCGGCGCCAACGAGGAGGTCGCCGTCTATGGCACCGGCGTCGACCTGCATCCGGAGCTGGCGGGGCGCGTCGATCTCGGCTTCGACGCGCTCGCCGGCACGACCGGCAGCACGCTCGACCTCGATGCGAACGGGCACGATACCGCGGTGGCCGGCGTCATTGCGGCGGCGCGCGGCAACGGCGGCGTCGAGGGTGTCGCCCCGCTGTCCAGGATCACGCCGGTGCGCATCGTCGATTCGACCGACACCTACAACACGAGCGACGCCCAGTTGGCGGCGGCGATCGACTGGGTGAGGACGCAGGGCATCAAGATCTCGAACAATTCCTGGAACGCCCCCGGCACCTCCGCCCAGGATGTTGGCGCCACGACGTTCAGCGCCAACGCGCCGAAGACGCTCGCCGCCTACCGCCGGGCCATCGGCGCCGGCGGCGTCGAGATCTGGGCCGCGGGCAACGAGAGCAAGGACCAGGTCGACCTGTTCGCCGGCCTGCCGCTGCTCTATCCGGAATTACAGAGGGGCTGGGTCGCCGTGGGCTCGGTCGATACCAGCGGCGTGCTGTCGAGCTTCTCGAACAAATGCGGTGCCGCCGCTGCCTGGTGCCTGGTGGCGCCGGGCGAGAATGTCGGGCTCATCTACAAGACCTCGGGCTATGCCACCGGTTCGGGCACGTCCTTCACGACGCCGCAGGTCGCCGGCGCCGAGGCGCTGCTGCTGGCCGCCTTCCCCAACCTGACGCCGCAGACGGCGCTGCAGATCATCCTCCAGACGGCAAACAAGACCGGCATCTATGCCGACACGGCGACCTACGGCCAAGGCCTGCTCGACATCGAGCGCGCGACCCGGCCGGTCGGTGCCATGACTGTCGCGACCCAGGGCAACGTGACCTACCAGGCGACCGGCACCAGCGTCTCGCTCGGCAGCGTCTTCGGCATGGGTCTCGCCCACAGCACGGCCCAGGTGCCGGTGGTTGCGCAGGATGCCTTCCAGCGCGGCTATGCCACCTCGCTCGGCAGCCACGTGACCGCTGGCGTCACCAACTTCGACGGCGTGAGCCGGCTCGGCGCCTTCGGCCGCCCGGACGAGGTGACCTGGACCGACGGGTCCCTGCGCTTGAGCCTGATCCAGTCGGCCGATCCGCGCCTCACGGCGCCCGGCGATGCCGGCGGCGCCAAGTTCACCGGCACCACCACCATCGCCGGCGTCGAGACACGGGTCGGCTTCGGCATCGATCCAGGCCGGCTGCTCGAGTCCGGCCGCACGCCGGTCTCGTCCGCCCTTGCCGGCGGAATGCTGGCCCAGGGAGCGGTCTCGAACCCCTATCTGGCGCTCATCGACGGCGCCTGGAGCGGCGGCGTTGCAACGCCGTTTGCCGGCGGCACCGCCGTCTTCGCCGTCGCGAACGGCCGGCCGCTGCAGCGCCAGGGCTTCGACCCGCAAGCCTCCGACAACGGCTCGACCGCCGCTGTCGTCGAGCTTGCCTATCGCGTCGGCAGCAGTGCCACGCTGCGCGGCGAAGCCGGCGTGCTCGAGGAGCAGGCCTCGATCCTGGGTGCGACCGGTACCGGGGCGGCGCGGGTCGGCAATAGCCGCACCGAATTCGCCGGCCTGACCGGCGAGGTCGTGCTGACGCCGCATCTGGCCGCAGCCGGCGGCCTGCACGCCGGCCTGACCGATACGGCCGGCCGCACGGGCTCGCTCATCCAGGGGACGACGGCCGTCACCTCCTTCGCAGCCGGCCTCGGCCTGGTCGAGACCGGCGCGCTCACGCCGCACGGCAAGTGGGTACTGGGTGCCAGCATGCCGCTGCGCGCGGCATCCGGCGAAGCCCAGCTGGTGCTGCCTACGGCTGTCGATACCAGCGGTGCCGCCGTGTTCAGCCGCGTGCGCGCCGGCCTCAAGGCCGACGGCCGCGAGGTCGACCTGCAGAGCGCCTGGAGCGCGCCGCTGACGGCTCAGACCGCCTTGACCGGCGGCCTGCTGTGGCGCCAGGACCCGAACAACATCCGCACGGCAGCGGCCGAAACAGTCGCGGCCGTGCGCGTGGACGTCCAGTTCTGAGCACGGGCGGTCGCCCGCGTGCAAGAGGCAGTCGGCTGACAAAGATTCGCGGTAGGGTACCGTCGGCAGTAACGATCCGACGGCCCCCTCCCCCGTGACTCGCGTTCCCGCGACCTTCAACCTTCTGTCCGCGACCTTGAGCCGCTTGAAGCTCCGGCAATTGGCGCTGGTGCTGGCGCTGATCGAGACCAAGACGATGCATCGCGCGGCCGAGAGCCTCAACCTGTCGCAGCCGGCCGCGACCAAGCTGCTGCAGGAGATCGAGCGCACCCTCGGCGTCAGCCTGTTCGAGCGCCAGCCGCGCGGCATGGTGCCGACGGTCTATGGGCTCGCCGCGGGGCGGCATGCGCGCCTTTTGCTGCGCGACCTCAACCGGCTGCAGCAGGAGATGGAGGGGCTGAAGCGCGGCATCGAGGGCACGGTCCAGTTGGGCGCCGTGATGGCGGCGGTGCCGCAGCTCGTGGCGGGTGCGCTGGCCCGCCTCGGCCAGGCGCATCCGACCTTGCGCGTCTCGCTCCTGACCGACACGAGCGACGGCCTCCTGGCCGAGCTTCATGCCGGGCGGCTCGACGTCGTGGTCGGGCGCCCGATCAGCAAGCGCGATCGCGAGAGCCTGACGTGGGAGCCGCTCGTCGACGAGGAAATCCGCATCGTCGTCGGCACCGGCAATCCGCTCCTGGGCCTGGACGGGCTGACGCTCGCCGACCTTGCACGCGAAACCTGGGTGCTGCAGCCGGCCTCGACGCCGATGCGCCAAGCGGTCGAAGCGGCCTTCGCCCAGAGCGGGCTCGACCTGCCGCACCATTCGGTCGAGACCGTCTCGATGCTGGCGACCGCAAGCCTTCTCGCCCGGACCAGCATGATCGGCGCCGTGCCGGACAGCATCGCCAGCTATTTCATCGCGCTCGACACGCTCGCCGAGCTGCCGGTCGCACTGCCGGCCGGCATCGAGCCCTGCGGCCTCATCACGCTCGCCGACCGGCCGATCGATCCGGCACTCGAATGCGTGATGGCGGCGCTCCGGGAAACAGCGCAGGGGGAGGTGGTGCTGGTGGATAAATTCTGACGCTTGGTACCCGGCGTCAAAAGCCCGGTTCCGAGCCATGTCGGTCGTTTGCGGCAGATTTGCGGGTTCTAGAATGCAAACGTAGAATGTCGCTGCGGCGGGGGGACGGACACCTCGCAAGAGGCACCAGAGGGTAATGCTGACCGCGCCCAGGGTCTTGGGCACCGGCTGCGTAATAGTCAGGCGCAGCCCTTAGCCTCGCCGCACCGAAGCCACCTCCGCTGACGACCCATGCAGGTCAGTCCGGAGCCGGCCAGCACGTCCGGAAGGCAGTCATAGCATGGGCTGGTCGGTAGGCGGTTCAGCGCCCATCTGAGATGTTGCTCAAGCAACTGATACTTCCCAATACCGGACACGATTCAGCTATTTTACAGAGATTGATGCCCGGCAAACACTGTTCGGTTCAAAGCCCTAATTCGTCCAAGGTAAACATCGTTGGTGCAGTAACAGGCTGCCCGGTGAGGGTTTCAATTAAGTCTCCTCGACGAAATGTTGCTGAAAGCCGTTGAAGGGTTCGGTCTTGCTGAGCAAATATCTTGTTCAGTTCTTGCTCAATTCTATTAGATGCGTCCTGGAAGAGTTGGTCAGACGACTGCTCTATGATCTTTTCTGCTTGGGCGAAATTTCTATGATTCAAATTTCGTAACTGGATCCCCATAGTTTTGAGCAAACTTTCGCCAATCATCATCGCAATAAAACGAGTGGCATAGGGAAGAAAATCAGGGGCGTCAGCAGGAGGGCGTCTACGACGATTTTCGGTATAGCGCCATATTAAGGAGGCGGCGACGACCTGAGCGCCATTCAAATCTTCCGAAAATATAACGTCATATAATTTTCCAAAGTGCTCGCTCACGTTGAATCGAGCTTGATGGGGGCGTCGCCGCCAAACTGCGAGCACGGCCTCAGCGACCGCCGCGCTAGTCAGTTCACGAGTACTAACTGGCAGGTCGCTTCGTTGACTTCGATACTGGTATCCCATCTCTGAGAGGGCTTGGGCGAGTTCTCTCTGTTTGCGATCATTTGAGCGCAGATCACGAAGATCGACAGGATTTTGGCTATTGGTAGCATAAGTAATGCTTTGTACGAAATTCGAATCGTCCTGCGGCAATTCATATATTCTTACGAGAACCTGCGCGTCTGCCACTGATGGGCCAAGTTCACGCGCAACTTGTTGAACAGTCTTCGATGTCTGGCCGCCATTTACGATTTGAAGCCCTTCAAGCTGAACGGCGGTGTTTTCGGCAAGCAAAGCGTTGTGTCGGAATTGAGAACAGATTATGGTTATTCCGTTATTGTAAAAATAAAAATTCTGACGCTGCTCTTCTGATCTAAGCGTCCCTGCTACGGCCTCATTTACGCGATTGCCTGTTAGCCCTAGGTAACGTCGGATGTTTCTTTCCAGAAGACGATCCCCGTGCCGATCGAGCAGCGAGGACAACTGCCCTACCGCCATTCTCCCTACAAGAACACGCCTGAATGCGAAATTCTCAACGGTAAATTTCCCAGTGAGTTGCAATGTCTCAGAAACCGGCTGTGTCGATCGCAGCATGGACACCAAATCATCTGGCCCAATGTGCTGCCATGTCACTTGGCTACCAAATTTAGCGGCATCAATATGTTGCTGCGCAGCTTCGGTCCAGCTTAGCCCATTATTACAAAGGATGACGTGAACGGTGGGTAGTGCTCCATCGGCCACGAAAGAACGTATCTCTTCCAGCTTTTGGCGCAGTCTGGAGTTAACAGTGATTTCTCGGCCGGGGTCAAATAGTGCGCCCACCGCCAGAACCATATTCTTGACGTCATTTTCTGGAAAATTAGAATCGGCATTTAGGCTTTTTTTGTATTTTCCCTGGATAAGAGTAATATTAAATTCGTTATCTTGAACAGGGCTAAAATATATGGCGTCGACACCAAAATCATTGCCGCCATCAACTAGGCAATCAATCACTTCATCATCTGTAAGTGCCAGGACCGTCTTTGTTACAAGAAGCACGAAGGCAGCCGAATTTAAGGAACCATCTTCGTCCTTAATGCCTGCTTCTTGTATGAGCGCTTCTTTGGTATCAGCTACAATTCGCTGTACCCTTTGATCCAAGATCTGTGCGCTAATGCTAGTCATTTGTGCTCTCGGTTCGAACTAGATCGCGTTGTCAACGGGATACCTTATAATGGGCAAGCGTTAGCATTTTCGTTCAGAAGGCTACAGAAAGCAACGAACCGCTCGGCATCCCGGATGACGTCTCCACGCCACATATTTTCTAATCCATTTCCGCGTTCCTTGGTCCCCCAACTGGAGGTGGCGGAGGAGGTCGGCACGTTCCGATGGTTTGCATTTTAGAGGTCAGAGCCAAAGTCGATGGTCGTCTTTTCCCATATCGCGCTCCAAACCTGACGGACTGGATTCGGCCCGTTCGAGCCACCAGACGAACGCCCGGTTTTTGGTCTCGCCGTCGCAGAGCGGACCGTCGCAAATCCACCCCGAGCCGACCTTAAGCACCGGTGCCAATCGTTAGATTTTACCCACCAGAAGTCTCAACCGCCCTCAGCGCTTCGGCCGGCGCGCCTGGTCGAGATAGACGATCGCGACGATGAGCGCGCCGGTGATGATGCGCTGCCAGAACGGGTTGACGTTCAACAGGTTGGCGCCGTTGTTGATGGTCGTGAGCAGCATGGCGCCCAAGAGCGGCCCGGGCACGCTGCCGACGGCGCCGAACAGGCTGGCGCCGCCGATCACCGAGGACGCGATCGCCTGCAGTTCCCAGCCGTCGCCGGTCGTGGCGACGCCGATGCCGATGCGCGCGGTCGTGAGCACGCCGGCGAGCGCCGACAGGGTCGCCGACAGGATATAGGCCAGATAGAGCACGCGCCCGACCCGGACGCCGCTCAAGCGCGCCGCCTCGCGGTTCGAGCCCACGGCATAGAGATAGCGGCCCCAGCGCGAATGATGCAGCAGCACATGGCACGGCACGGCGACGGCGATGACCGCCAGGAACAGGTTGGGCACGCCCGCGACCTCGCCGCGGGCGAAGCTGCTGAAGCCCGTCGGCAGGCCGGCGATGGTCTGGCCGTTGGTCATGAGCAGGCCGATGCCGCGCAATGCCGTCAGCGAGGCGAGCGTCATGATGAAGGGCGGCAGGCCCATGCGCACGATGCCGAAGGCATGGCACCAGCCGATCGCGGCGCCGAGGGCCAGCGTCGCCATCACCGCCGCCGGCACGGGCACGCCCGCCTTCATCAGGAGGGCGACCAGCGTGCCGGCGATGCCGACCACGGCGCCGGCCGAGAGATCGATGCCCGCGGTGATGACGACGAAGGTCTGGCCGACCGCCATGATCGCCCAGATCGACGCCTGCCTGAGCAGGTTCTGGAAATTGCCGATCGTGGCAAAACTGTCGGTGCCGAGGGCAAGGCCGAGCCACAGCAGCGCCAAGAGCCCGAGCAGCGTCAGGTTGCGCAGGAATCCCAGGCGCAGGCGCGGGCGTGCTGCGCCCGGCACGTCGGTGGCATTGCTTGTGAGAGGCTCAGGCACCGATCGCCTCCGTCAGGATCGTTTCCATGTCGACTTCCTTCCAGCCATGGGACGCGACATGCCGGCCGCGACGGAACACCAGCAGCCGATCGCTCAGGTCATAGACCTCCGGCAGGTACGAGGAGATCAGGATGATGCCGGCGCCGGCCTCGAGCAGGTCGGCGAACACCCGGTAGAGCTCGCTCTTGGTGCCGACATCGACGCCGACCGTCGGCTCGTCGAAGATGAAGAGCTGGGCGCCGCGCTCGAGCCATTTGCCGACGACGATCTTCTGCTGGTTGCCGCCGGACAGCGTCAGCGCCGGCGCACCGCGGCCGGCCGCTACGATCTTGAGCCGCGCCATCAGGCGCTCTGCCAGGCCGCGCTCGGCGCGACGGTCGACGAGGCCTGAGCGGCCAAGCTCCTCGTAGCTCGGCAGCGCCAGATTGAAGCCGACGGGCAGGTTGAGGCACAGGCCTTGGTCGCGCCGGCTCTCCGGTACCAACGCCATGCCGAGCTGGATCGCATCGGCCTCGCGCCGGATCGCGACGGCCTCTCCGCGCCACCGGACCATACCGCCGGTCGGCCGGTGCCGGCCGAAGACTGCTGTCACGAATTCGCTGCGCCCGGCGCCGATGAGGCCATAGAGCCCGACGATCTCGCCGCGCCGCACCTCGACCGACACATCCGCGAACCCCGGCCCCGTGAGCGCCTGCGTCTCGAGCAGCAGCTCGCCGGCCGCGACCGGGCGCTTGTAGTGCACGTCGTCGAGCGGGCGGGCGACCATGTCGCGGATGAGCTCGCGCTCGTTGGTGTCGGCCGTGCGGCGGGTCGAGATCAGCCGGCCGTCGCGCAGGATCGACACCCGGTCGGCGAGCTCGAAGATTTCTTCCAGCCGGTGGCTGATATAGACGACGGTGACGCCGTCGGCATGGAGCCTGCGGATGAGGCGGAACAGCTGCTCCGTCTCCTGCCGGGTGAGGTAGCCGGTCGGCTCGTCGAAGATGAGGAAGCGCGTGCCGCGATGGGCGGCGCGCGCCGTGGCCACGAGCTGCTGCTGGCCGATCGTGAGGCGCCCCAGGATGGCGTCGGCCCGGATAGCGAAGCCCAGGCCATCCAGCACCGCCTGCGCCTCCGCCGCCATGGCGCGCTTGGCGAGCAACCCGCCCCGCGTCCACTCGGCGCCGAGGAAGAGATTGGCCGCCACGTTCAGGTGCGGGCAGGCGACCACCTCCTGATGCACCGCATCGATGCCGAGCGCCAGCGCATCGCCGGGCGTGCGGAAGCGGACGGGGGCGCCGCGCCAGCGCAGGCTGCCGGCGGTCGGCTCATGCGCGCCGGTCAGGATCTTGATCAGGGTCGACTTGCCGGCGCCGTTCTCGCCCGCAATGGCATGGATCTCGCCCTCGTCGAAGGCGAGATCCATGCCCTTCAGCGCATGGGTGCCGGGGAACCGCTTCTCGATGCCCGAGAGCTCGAGGATTGGTCCATCCTTTGGGGGCACGACCGCCGTCAGTCGAGCTTCGGGTTGAGCAGCGCCTGGGAACGCGGCGTGTCGATGTTCTGCTGGTCGATCAGCACGACGCCGGTGTCGATCGACTTCTCGACTTTTTGGCCCTTGGCGAGGGCCGCCGCCGTCTTCACGCCCTCGTAGCCCATGCGGTAGGGGTCCTGCACAACGAGGCCGCTGATGACGCCGTCGCGCACCAGCTTCACCAGCTTGTCGTCGCTGTCGAAGCCCACCATGACGATCTTCGCGTCTTTGTTCTCCGCGAGCGCCTCGCCGGCGCCCTGGGCCATCGGCAGGTTGCTTGCGAACACGCCCTTCAGGTTCGGGTTGGCGGTGATGAGGTCGGTCATGATGTTGAGGCCGCTCGTCGCCTGGCCGTCGCCGACCCGTTCGGCAACCAGCTTCAGGCCCGGCCATTTCGCCTTGAGCTCGTCCTTGAAGCCTTGCGAGCGCTGATCGAGCGAGCCGACGCCGGGCAGCGCCACGAGCAAGGCCACATCGCCCTTGGCCTCGCCGAACTTCGCCTTCATCGTCTCGCCGAGCGCGTCGGCGGCAACGCGACCGCCCTTGACGTTGTCGGTCGAGAGGAAGGCCGAGAAGGCGTCAGTCTCGGCCCGGCTGTCGATGCCGACGATCTTGACTTGCTTCGCCGCCTCGGTGATCGGTCCGGCAAGGGCGGCCGCCTGGGTCGGCGCGATGACGACGGCGGCGGGCTTGCCGGCGACCGCGTTCTCGAGCGCCGAGATCTGCCCCGCGATGTCGCTTTCGGCCTGGGCGCCCAGCGCCGGCACGTCGATCTTGAGCTCCTTGCCGGCCGCATGCGCGCCGGCAAGCACGATCTGCCAATATTGCGAAGTGGTGTCCTTGACGATGACCGGAATGGTCTCGGCGCCGGCTGCGAGCGGCAACAGGCACCCGAGCAGCCCGATCAGGGCCGCCTTCTCGAAAGCGAGCTTCATCGTTCCTCCCTTGCGCGCGTCGTACGGGTTTTGCTCCCGCTTTCTCGCGCGGATGCCCCCTCGCGGGAGCCGTCTAGAACATCCACCCAGCCTGCAGCCCGGACAGCCGTCGGCCGGCGGAGATGAAAGGAGCTGCTATTGGTATGAGTTTATCCGGAGTTGTGCCAAGCGACAATCCCACCTCGGCAGTACCGGTTGTCCCTACCCGATCACCCATGAGGCGCCTGAATCGGTCCCAGGGTCTGGCCTCGATCTGCCTGACGGCGAGCGGCCGCTTCGCGCCCGAGGCGCAACGGTGCCGATCGGGCTTAGGATCGGCCGGCACTGGAATTGGCGTCCCGAATCGCCAGAAATCCTTCCAAATTCCTCGATCCTTCCAAATTCCTCTCGGGGACATTTGAGATCTGCGCAACGGACTTGCCGTTCTTGGCGCGTTGGGATCTAGTCGCAATATGCTAGATTGTCGTTATCATTCAAGTTCGCGTCATCAAGGCGAGCCCGTTGCGAACCGCCGTTCGTCGAGTGCCACGTCGTCCGCCGGCAGGGCATCATCGAGCTTGTCCGAGAGGGCGGTATCGATGGCGGAGAGAGCGTCCAGTCCATCAGCGCTCTCAGAGCAAGAGCCCGACGCCGGAACAGCCTCTAGATCCACAGGCTCGTGTTCGGCTACCTGCCCGTGACAGACATCGTTCTGCCCCAGACCAGCGACGACGAACTGGCGAAAATCAGGTTCGCCCATTTGCGAGACCTTTCCGAGCTGGAAAGCGGCGTCTATTGGCCCCGGCTTCAGCCGTATTTCATCAAGCCTTATTTCAGACGCCTGACCTACCGGCTGATGGGCCGAGGCCTCCCGGTCGGCAAGAAGCACGAACAGGTTCTTTCGACGCGCGGCGCCAGCGGCCTCGGCGACCTCGACGTCGCCTATATCAAGGACCGCTTTTCGACAGTGATGTCGATTGGCGAGTCCGGTCTGCCTGACTACTGCCTGACGTCCGTGACCCAAGGGGGCCTCGCCTATCGCGGACCCGGCGCCAAGTTGGCCGGCGGCTCCGACAAGACGGTCGGACTCATCTACCGCGGGCTGCCCGATACGCATCTGTCCGCCACGGACGACCATGAGCGGCTGGCGATCTGGATACCGGCGCGCAGCATGGAGCAGCGGCTGACTGCGCTGTTGAGCGAACCTGGGAAGCAGGATGTAGCCTTCGATCATTTCGTCGATTGGGGTACCGCCCCGGGTCAGGGCATCAGGCGCCTGCTCTGGCTGCTGACCGAAGAGCTCGCATCGCCACACTCCTTCGCGTCGAGCGACATCGCCTGCCGGTCGTTCACGGACCTTTTGGTCTACGCGCTGCTCCGATCCCAGCCGAACAACTACTCGGCGCAGTTGGGCCGGCCTGCGGGTTCCGTTGTTCCCCGAGTCATTCGCCGCGCCGAAGAATTCATCCGCTCGCGCGCTGCACAACCGATCGCATTGCACGAAATCGCGGACGCGGCTGGCTGCAGCGTGCGCAGCTTGCAACTTGGCTTCCGACAGTTTCGCAACACCACGCCCACGGCGGCGATACGTCAGGCTCGCCTCGAGGCGGTGCGGGACATCCTCGCCTTTGGCGAAGATGCGGGCTCGGTCACCGAAGTCGCCCACCAATACGGCTTTACCAATCCGGGGCGGTTCTCGGGCCTGTACAAGGCAACCTTCGGCATATCACCGGCTGATGACTTGCGGCGCAATCCATTCCGTCGCCAAAGGCCACGTTGAAACGACCGCGAAGGTCGCGGCCCTGAAGAATGCGCCTGATGACGGTTCGGGCGGTTTTGCGTTTGGGTCGGCGGAGCGGAGCGCGACGCCAAATACGCTCCCTGCAGATGTCATTGGGCCAAGCCCGAAACCGCTCCGGATCAATTGGTTAACGATCGATCGTCGTAGATAAATATTTGCGCGATCTGTCCGGCCATTTCGCAATCCGGATAGATCACGCGGGCCAACGTCCAGCAAACTACTGCCAGCTTGGGTCAACTGACGGTGGCAGATCGATGCATTCGTGAAGCTGCTGCCGATCATTTCAGTGATGCGCGCTATTCGCCGAAGTTCCTTATTCGAAGGCAGTGAATTATGGCACGAATATTGATGAATTTTTCTAGGAACTGGAAGGCCGCGGCCGTCGCCCTTCTGACCGCGTTTTGCCTGTCCACAGGCATCGCCAGCGCCGATCCGATCAGCTTTCCGGCCCCTGGCGCTCCCGCAGCCGGATCCACCTCTGACGGCTGCAGCGGATGCCTGTTCGATTACGAGAGTACCCCAGCTGCCGCGACCGGCCAGGCGATCGTCTCGTGGAGCTTCTATGCGCTCAACACCAACCCGGTCACTCCCGTGATCTTCAACTCGACCGGGGTCGTCGTCGGGGTCGGCACCACGATCACTCCGACCGGAACGGGCTTGCAGACCAACCTGTTCGGCCGCACCCAGGGCACCAGCGTCATCGCACCGGGTGATACCGTCGGCTTCTTCTATCCCCAACGGGGTAGTATCGCCGTCACCCTGGGCAGCGGACCCCAGGTCATCGGAGAAACCGGCTTCGGCGGCCTGCAAGCCGGCACGACCAAGATCGACACGAGTTCCACCATCGGCGATCGCACTTACTACGTCAGCTTTACATCGAACCAGGTACCGCTGACGCCGGCCTCAGCCCCGTCTGCGGGCGCCATATCGGACCTTTGCAAGTATTGCTTGTTCGAATACACCCCAGTGACGTCGAAATATAATGGCGATTCGCTGCTATCCTGGGATTTCTACGCCCTCAATACGAATGCTGCCACGCCGACAATCTTCAACTCCAACGGCCAAGTCATCGGGTACGGTCAAGCGGATACGCCGACGTCGACCGGCTATCAGAGCTTCAATTACGTTCCGGTGTGGGGCACCGACGCGCTCACGACCGGCGATTATCTGGGGTGGTATCTTCCCGGAAGCGGCGGTCCCATCGCCTTCAACCTCACGGGCGGTCAGGGTGCCACGGAAGCTGCGTTCCCCGTGCCCGCTCTGGGGCCCAATGACGTAACGACCAGCCCGGTTACGTATCGCAACTATGCCGTCGGCTTCGTGGCCTCGGGAACAACCTCGGTTCCCGAGCCGAATTGCGCCCCTATTCTGGCTCTTTTCGCTGGTGGCCTGATATTCTTTCGACGTCGGCTCCGGCCCGATACACCGCGGGGGTATTGACAACAGGGCACGAGACGCGACGAGCGGCGGATCATCGATGCCCGCTTTGCCGCGTCTCGCGCTGAAAGCCGCCATTCCGCGGTCGGCCCACAGGCCACCTTACGAATCCGGCCGAGCCGTTGCTGTCTAATCAGCACCAGAAAGCGATGATGGCGGCGAGGGCGAAGCCATTGGGCCGATCTTCGATCGCGGGCCTCGGCGGCGGCGGACGGCGGGATGGCAGTGCGCGCCGCTGTTCCAGGTCGGCGCTTCCCATATCTACAAGGTGCTGATCCGGCGCCAGCGAGCGGGAGACGGAGGCGGCGGCGCGACGCGGGCACAGGCCACGCAAGCAGCCTCTGGTCCATGAAGCCATCCCTCGGGCCCATCTTGCGGCCCCATGAGGATAGCCCGCCGGGTGCTCCAGGCCGACAGCCCCCTCCGGCGCCCTCGCCGTCTTCCCGCGCGGTTTCGCTATTTCACAAAGCTCATTCCGCCTGGGTTTGACCTTCGAGCCGTCCCCTCTCCTCCTTCGTCAGTTTCGCCTGCTGTTCGTCGTTCAGGGGGCCAAGGCCGATGACTTGCAGAGGGCTGGTTTGACTGTAGCTCTGCTGCTTCCGGACCTTGTATTTCTCCTGCTGCTGGTCCTGAACCGGCGTCCTGTCGCCGCCATAGCCGATGACTTCGACGGTGATGATCGAGGGCAGATCCTGCACGGGCGAGCGGTTGCGCGACTGGCTGGCGGCCGATTCCGCCATCGCGGTGGCGGCGCCCGCCGTGTTCGAGGCGGCGGTCAGCGCGCCGGTATTGGGCGCGACCGAGGTCGGAAGGCCGGTCGCGACCCCCTGCACCGCGATATTGGCGGCGTTGAGAATTTGCAGTGCGGCGATATGCAGGTCGCCGCTGACGCGGATGCCGGCGTCGCCCGCATCGATCGTGCCGTGCGGCGCGAACAGGTCGACGTCGCCCGGCTTGACCCCGGGCACGCCGATCAGGGTGGCGATGCCGGCGCCGGTCTGCGGCGTCACCGGCGACTTGGTGACCTGGCCATAGGGGCTGACCGTGAACTGAGCCGGCGCGGTGGTGATCGAGGTCTGCTTGCCCTTGCCGGCGTTGAGGTCGCCGTTGTCGGAGAACATCAGGATGTCGCCGCCGAGCTCGGTGAACACGCGCGACTGCGCCACGATCACGCTCTGGTCGGTGAAGATGTTCACGTCGCCCTGGCGCAGGGTCAGCAGGCCGGGGCGCGCCGTGTCCGCATCGCCCGTGAGATCGGGCGTCTGGCTCTCGATGCCGAGCGACACGCCGCCGCCGGGCGCCAGGATGTCGATGTCGCCGCCCGCCTCGGTGCGGATGCGGCCGAGCTGGAAGACCGACAGGTCGCCCTGGTAGGCCGTAGTGGGCGTGCCCGGGGTCGAGCCGGGGAACAGGGTCTCGATCGCCTTGTAGGCGCGGTCATAGCCCTTGCCGCCGGCGCCCTGCCCGGCTGCCGCGACGCGTCCGCCCGCCTTGACCTCGGCGAAATAGACCTGCTCGACGAGCGGCAGCTGGTCCTGGGACGGCAGGGCGCGGAAGTCGGCCAGCGCCTGGGTGATCGACAGGCCGGGATTGCTCTCGCGGGCCTGCATGTAGGCCAGCAGCGTGCCGGCATAGTTCTGCAGCACGCCGCCGGCGTTCGCCGGATCGAAATAGGCGGCGATGAAGTCGGCGATGTCCGGTCCCTTCTTGCCCAAGCCCACGCCGACGCTGATCGAGGCGCCGGTCGCCGGCAGCAGGGCATTGTCGAGGTTGCCGATGCTGGAGATGCCTTCCGATTCCGTCGGCACGAGCGAGCCCGACAGAACCAGCGCTTCGATGGTGATGTCGCGCCCCGCTTCGACTTCGAGCGCGCCGGGGCCGGCCACGCGGATGTTGAACCCGAGGCAGGCGCCGGAACTGGTGAGCGGGCCGCAGCTCACGATGTCCCGTCCAGCCTGGACGAGCGACACGTCGGTGGAGTGGTTGTTCTGGATCTCGAAGACCGGCGAGAGGATGTCCAGGCCGGCGCGGACCTCGGCGCGCTTGGCGGTCGCCAAGGTGACATAGTCCAAACTGCCCAAGGCGTAGACGTGATCGGTCCGGGGATCATCAGGCTGGACGATGTTCGACGGCTGGGTCGAATTGACCAGGTCCTGGAAGGTGAAGATCGTCGCTGCATAGTTATACTGGAAGGCGTTGGCCGAGGACATCGGCTCGATCCCGGTCAAGCTGACGCCGGTGTACGAGATATCCTTGCCGGCCAGAAGATCGACCTGCGCCGTCGGGGCCGGGAAGGCCACGAACAGGCGGTTGCCGCCGTTGAAGCCAACGTTGCCCGTCGCTGTGGAACTGGCGGTCAGTGTCGCCGAGCTTCCAATGGAGCCGGTGTCGGCCACGATATTCATGATTGGCGGCACGTAGTCGCCGTCCAGGCGCACGTCGCCGCCCAAGGCCAGCACGTTGAAGGCGGTGTTCTCGGTGTAGCTGGTGAAGAAGCCGTACGGGAAAGGAATGGCAAAGTTATAGATGGAGTAGGGATCCACGCCCTCCAGCCCGATGGGAAAGGTCCCAAAAACTCCGTTGGCGATGCCGATGCCCGATTGATTTGTTGCGCGTGTCGGATCGCCGATCTGGAGATTGGCGTCGCGATCGGAGATGCTGGTGACCTGCCCATCCCCGACCATCAGTCGTACGTCCGCCGACGGGGTCCCGATTTCGGCCGCGCGCACCACCCCGACGCCGTGGCCGACCACGATGTTCGACTGGCCAAGGACGCCGCCGACCGTGAGCGACAGATCGCCGCCGCCCGTGACGACCACATCATTGATGCTCGTCGCCGTCGTGGGCGCCCGCAGCGTCGCCGGCGACACGACATCGACATTGGAGAGGTTGCCGCCCACGCGGACATCGACATTGCCGCCGCCGAGCGCGCCGAGCCCGACAAAGGCGGCGACGCCGGGCGGGACATCGCCACTGAAGAAGGAGGGTCCCCCGTAGTCCTGATAATAGGTTCCGAAATTGATGAAGGCGGTCCCGTTCTGGACCGCGCCGTAGCTCGAGCCCGAACTCGCCATGGTCCACAGCCAATCGACGACGGGCTCGCTGCCGGCGTAGCCGACGAAATCGACGGTCGGCGCCAACACGGGGCTGCTGGACAGATTGCCCCGCACCTTGACCGTCAGGTTCCCGCCCTTCTCGGGATATGTGGGATAGAGCGCCGTAGGATAGCTCTCGTCATAGGACGGACCGGATCCGCTGAAAGTGGGGTCAAAGCCGCCGAGATAGGTGTTGATGAAGCCGCTCGTGGACGTGATGAACTGCCTGGTTGGCGGCGTGAAATTGGCGACGGCGCTCGATGGCGTTCCAGCCGTGTAGATGCCGAAAGGCGTGACGAGGTTGACGTCGCCCGCCGCCGAGAGATCGAGATCGCCCATGCCCGTGCGCAGCACGCTCGGAATCGGGAACCCATACTGGTCGTTGTGCGGATCGTTGAAGACGATCGAGCCCTCGCCCGCCGGAAGCGCAGCGGCCGGGAGCAGCGCGTCCGGATCGGCGGATGCCAGATCGGCGCCGGCCGTCAGCCTCAGGGTCGCCGAGCGCGAGCCCTGGGGCAGTATCTGGGCGACGGCGAAGATGTTGCCGTCGGGCGAGGAGACCGGCCCGTTGAAGCCATCGCTCAGGCTGCCGTTCATATTGATGTTGCCCGCCGCGCGCAGGGTCAGCACCATCGGCTCGCCGTCATAGCGGTAGGTGTGCAGGTCGATGCCGGTGTTGGTGCTCGACGGGCTCTGCAGCAGGGTCAAGTCGCCCGTGCTGTCGAACTCGATGCCCGGCATGAGGTGGAACAGCGGATTGCCGGCCAGGGAGCCGATGCCGGCCTTGATGGCCGGCGCATTGGCGATATAGGCCTGGGCCGCTGCGTCGGCATTGGCGAGGTTCTGATCGACGAAGGGGTTGCCGCTGATGTCGGTGACCGCCACCGCCTCGGCGTCGATCTCGCGTGCGCCGGTCACGGTCACGCCGTCGGCCGTGATGGCCACGCCGTCCGCGCCCAAGCGCGGGGCGCGCAGCCACACCCTGCCGCCGTCCGAGCCGGTGACGTCGATGCTGGAGCCGGAGGCGAGTGTCAGCCGTCCGGTGCTCTGCCCGCCGATGCCGAGGAACACGCTGCCGGGATTGCCGTCCGCTGTGGACGCGTGCGCGTCCAGCGAAGCGCTGCCTTCCACCGTTACGCTATTCCCGGCCGCGAGGCGGATGGTCCCGCCATCCGGGCCGCTCGCGTCGATGCGGCCTGAAACCGTCAGGTTGCCCGTAGCGGCCGACAGCTCCACGTCGCGCGCGGTCAGGTTCGCGACGGCAATGTCGCCCGTCTCGAGCGTCAGCGCCTGCCTGCCGCTGAAACCTTGCAGGGCTGCCAGCAGCGCGCTCGCGTCGCCCGAGCCGAGATCGAGCGAGGCCTGCGCGCCGTTATAACCCGAGACCGTCGCGGTCTTGAGCACGCCGTCGAGCCGCGCCGTTCCGACAGTCGCCACGATATTGAGCGCGCCCCCGTCGCCGCCCTGGTCGGAGGCGGCCGTGTCGACATCCGGATGGGCCGTCCGGTCCAGGGCGGCGAGGTCGCCGCCGCTCAGATTGACCGTGGCCCCGGCCGCGATGTCGACGTCGCCGGCCTGCGACTGGAGATTGACCGTTCCAGCCGGCGCGATGCGAACAACGTCGAAGAAGGGGGTGACGGCGCCCGAGACGTCGGTCGTCGAGCCCGCGGCGAGCGTCACGCCCGAGGCGCCGTTCAGATTGATCACGCCCGACGGCAGCGAAATGTCGGCGCCCTGCGTGATGCTGGCGGCGTTGACGGTCAGATGCGCACCCAAGGACTGCACCTGGGTGAGCGGGGCGGCGAGCGGCGTAAGCGAAGGGCCGAACACGACCGCGCCGGTCGCGTTCAGGGTGGTGTCGGCCCCGGCGGCTCCAGTCACCAGCGGCGCTGAGACCAACAAGTCGCCGGTCGTGCTGTAGACGCCGGTGCCCGAGCCGATCAGCTGGGCGCCGGCGTTCAGTGCCACGTTGGAGAAGCCGCCGAAGCCCATGTTGCCGGCGCCGAGCGTCAGCTCCGTGGCGTTCAGCGATAGCGAGCCTTGGCCGGTTCCCGTCGGCGCCGGCGCGGCGGTCCCGCCGGTGAGGGTCAACTGGGCGGCCGTGATGCTGGCCGCATCGCCCGCGGCACCGAAGCCCTGGATGGAGGGCGTGTTCAGCGCCAGCTTGGCGAGGGTGGGCATGCCGGTCGAGGAATCGACCCCGCCCAGCTGGGCCGCGCCATAGACGTTGATCGCCAGGCCGCCGCTCAGCGTCACCAAGCGAGTGGGCGCAATCCCATGGGCCGCATCGCCCCGGATCAGCGCCGACAGGAGCGCGTTGGACAGGTCGATGCCGCTCGGGCCGGCCCCGCCGATGTTGAGGATCGGTGCGGCGATGGTGATCGAGGGCGCGCCGAAGCTGGCCGTGGGATCGAGGCTGAAGTTCGACTGGTTGGCGAGCGCCAGGCTGCCGCCGGCGTCGACGCGCGCCCCGGCGCCGATCGACAGGCTGCTCGGCCCCGACCCGGTCAAGGCGATCGGGACGGTCAACGGCGCGTTGGACGCCAGCAGGAAGGCGCCGCCGGACAGGTTGATGGTCCCGGAGGAGAGACCGGTCTTGGGATCCGCCGGGAAGGTGTCGGGGATGGCGCTGGCGCCGGTGGTGTCGATCACGGCACCGGGGTCCAGCACGATCGAACTGGTCGCCCGCAGCATGACCTCCGGGGCGCTGAGCACCGCGTGCGAGCCGATCTCGACGTCGGTCGCCTCCTGGCTGATGGTCAGGGAGCCTTGAGCCGTCGAGTTGGTGGCCTGAGTGATCGTGCGCACCCCGCCGATCAGGATGCTCTGCGCACCGACCCGGGAGATGAAGCTGTCGTTGATGCTCGTGAAGCCCGCGGTCAGGCTGTCGCCGGGGCCGAGGACTTCGATCTGGTTGCCCACGATGTCGGCCAAGCCGCCGCGGCCGCCGGTCGAGATCGAGAAGTCGCCCTCGCCCGCGAAGTCGATGGACGTCAGCGCATCAAGCACCAGCTGTCCGGCGTCGATCGGCAGGCGGGGCGGGGCCACGCCGGCCTTGGCCGCCTCAGCCTGGAAGAACTGGGTAAGCGTCGTCTCGTTGTATTGGGCCTCCCTGCGCACGACCGCGTTCGGCGTGACGATGTATTCCGAGCCCAGCGCATCGCGGACCTGGGTATTCGCCGTCGCGCCGTAGCCGGAGACGAGATAGCTGCCGGTCGGCAGTTGCAGGTTGGGCGCGATCTGCGCGGGTGCCAGCCCCGTGGTCGAGACCGTCAGCTCGTAGGCGCCGGGCAACAAGGCGTAGTGTCCCGGCAGCAGGGTGTAGTACCCCACGGGCAGGCCGGCATAGCCGCTGAGATAAACCTGCTCGCCCACTTTCAGGTTCACCGGCGGCGCCGACGGATTGGTAGCACTGCTGGATTCCATCAGAGGCGAGCGCGGCGCATAGGCCAAGCCGAGGCTCGGCAGGATGGCGAAGGTGTTGACGCCGTTCAGCACGTCGACCGAGCCGCCCGTGCCGCTGACGAACTGGAAGCCGAACAGGTCGCCGCCGCCGGACTCGTCGATCTTGGCGGCCGCCTGGCCTCCCGCGGCACCGGCGACGGTCACCGACTGGCCGTAGAACGAGATCTGCTTCTGCAGCGGCGAGGCGATCGTGACCGGGGCCGGCTGGCTCGTCCCATTCACATAGCCATTGTAGCCATAGATGTACTGGGCGTCGCCCAGCGGGCCTCCATAGGGAATGACCAGGCCATTCGCCGAGACCGAGGTGATGCTGCCGGGCAGCAGGTTGATGGTGGTTGCCGTGCCCGGGTTGTTGGGATCGCCGAAGGTGATCTGGCCCATCGGCGCGCGCAGGACGCCGCCCTGGTTGATGGTGGGCGCGATGAATTGGACCTGGCCGCCGGCCGCCAGCGGCGGCGGGGGCGCGGCGTCGCCGTTGCGGGCGATGGTGATGGCGCTGGTCGGGCCGGTCGCGGAGATGACGGTGAGGCCGTTCTGCGGCGCATTGCCGACGACGCCGCTCGAGGGCGCGCTGGTGATCGGATAGATCTGCGCCGAGGTGAAGGTGATGTTGCCGAGCGTGGCGATCTGGCCCGAATTGACGTTGAAAAAGCTGGAGGCGAGGCGGATGTCGCCCGTGCTGTTGAAGTTCATGTCGGCGAAGCCGGGCAGATTCACCGTCACGCTGGGCGGGCTTCCGGTGGGCGTATAGGTGTAGGTCGAGCCGCTGTTGATCGAACCCTCGAAATCGATCAGGCCCGCATCGACAGTCAGCTCGGCCGTGCCGGCGAGAGGCGAGACCGGCGAAGAGCCGTATAGGTAGCCGCCTTGATGGGCGGCGAGGGTGTTGAGGCGGCCATTGCCGATGTCGACGTAGGTCGACGACAGATGGATGTGGGCGCCCGGCGTGGCGCTGATCGCGCCCGTGTTCAGGGTCAGGCTGCGGGCCACGTGCAGGTTGACGTTCCCGTTGAACACAACCGCATCGACGGCGCTCAGCGACACCGCGTCGAAGCCGGCGCCTATGATCTGGTCGGCGCTGGCGTACATCTGGCCCTGGAGGTTGGCGGGCAGTGCGTCGCCGGGCTTCAGGCCGGCGGGAACCACCGACTGCGCGCTCTGGCTGAGGATCAGCTCACCGACCGGCGTGGCATAGCCGTTGCCGCCGCCGAAGCTCTGCGCCACGTAGAGGCTCTGCTCCAGCGTCAGGCTACCACCCGCGGCCGAGGGCCCGCCGGCATGGGCCAGCAGCGTCGTGTCCAGGAAGAGGCCCTGGCCGCCGTTGATCGTCAGCGACCCTGCGTCGGTCGCCACCGGCGTGGTCGGGAAGGTCCGCGCAAAGCCTGTTCCGGCCGCCGCACGGACCTCTCCGGCAACGCCCGAGACGTCGATCACCGACCCGGCGAGCCCCACCACCGATCCGGTCGGGCCGATATTCATCAACGTGCTGCTGGGATTGCTGATGGCGGTGCCGAAGAAGTTGGCGGCGCCATAGGGGTAATAGCGCGCGTCGCTGCCATGCTCGTTGATGTTGACGCTGCCGCCGTTCCACAGCCGGAAAGCCGGAAAACCGGATGCGTCCGTGAAGGTCTGCACCAGGCCAGGGGCAAGGAACTGGGCATCCGCGCCGATCCACAGCGTGCGCGCCGGATTGTAGGCCGGGACCGGGTAGCCGTAGCCGGAGACATTCAGGCTGGCGAGATCGAGGTTGATCGTCCCGCCGGGCGCGGAGATGCCGCCGTCGATGGTCAGCTGGTCGCTCGCGTGCAGGCTGACGCTGGCACCGGGATCGCCGTTGATCTGCGATCCCGCACCCAGCACGAGGTCGCCGCTGAACACGTCATCGGCGCTCAGCACCAGATTGACCGGCGCCGCCTGCTGGAACAGCGGCGGCGCGCCGAGCGACACGACGCCTTCGATATCAGCCCCGGTCGCCGTTTGCAGGAGCGCGCCGTTCGGGATCAGGGTCCGCGCGTGGAGCTCGATATCCGTTCCAGGCGCGACCGTCAGATGGTTGTAGGCGATCAGGCTGTACTGGCCAAAGCCGCCCTGGCTGAAGAAGCCCGGATCGAGCCACAGGGTCTGGCCGTCCGCCGGATCGGCGCCGCCGACCTGGATCGCCGGTGCCGCGAGCGTGAGCGTGCCACCGCCATGCAAGCCGTTGGAGCGTAGCGTTCCGTCCAGGACCAGCACGCCCGGATAGGTGGCCGGCCCCGTGCGATTGCCGCCGGGCTCGCCGCTGTTGGTGATGATGGTGATGTCGCCGCCGGTTCCGAGCGGCAGGCCGTGGCTGTCGGTCTTGAGCTTGCCGTTCGCCTGCAGCCAGCCGCCGCCCGAGGCGTCGATGAGCGCACCCTGCCCGACCTGGACCCCGACGGCATCAAGCGTGACGGCGCCGCCGTCGTAGAGGGCGGGTGCGGTGCTGGTCGGATCGAGCAGGTCGTTGGTCCACAAGCCCGTCACGTCGATCGTGCTGCCGGGAGCCAGCACCGCCAGGGCGGCGCCTTGCGGCGGCAAGGCGCTCGGCACGAGATTGGGGCTGGTGAGCGTCACCGAGCCGGCATGGGCGACCAGCCGCCCGTCGATCGTGATGGTTCCGCCCGACTGAAGGCTGATCGCGCCGCCGTCCGCCGCCTTGAGCGTCGCTCCGTCCACGAGGCTGATGCCGCTCGGCAAGGTCTTGCCCGTGCCGGGATCGACCACGGTGCCGCCGGCGACGCCGCCAATGACGGTGATGCTGCCGTAATGGGCCTGGTTGAGCTTGTCGGCGGACAGACGGAGGATCGTCTCGTCGTCGGACGGCTGCGGATTGGCCGCACCATTCTGCCCCACCGAGGCCGGACCGCCGGCGAAGGGATCGTCCGGCGCCGCGAAGCTCGGCGCGATGAGGACGTTCTGGCCGCCCACGATAAAGTTGCCGATGCTCGAGGGGCCGATCAGGAGGCTGCCGTTGTGCGCCATGGAGCCGGCGCTGCGCTGGTAGACGCCGTTGACGGCGTCGGCATAGACGTCGGCGTCCAACTCCGTGCCAAGCCGGCCGTTGACGGTCAGGCTGCCGGCCGACTTCCCTTCCGTATAGGCCGCCTGATAGATCTGCCCGCCGAACAGCGGCGCGATGTAGGTCTCGCTGACGCCCCAGCGCGAATGGTCGACGACGAAACGCCCGGCGATCCCCGTATACATCATGTCGGCAGGCGCGGAGTTGACATCGTAGAGAAGCCCATCCGCCCCGACGAGCAGAGTGTCGTTCACCAGGCCGGCCTGATGCGCCAGCGAACCGCCGGCGATGTTGATCGAGGCGCCGGGCCGCAGGATCGCCTGGCCGGCTTGGATGGTGACCGATCCGCCCGTCGTCAGCCGCTCGTCGATCGTGCGGGGAATGAGGCCGAGCCAGCCGGAAACCTCGAGCAGTCCGCCGGCGGTGTAGATCTGGTCGCTCGCCACCCTGTTCAGGTCGTGAATATTCACCCAGACGTTGGTGCTGTTGAGGATGCCGCCGCGCTGCAGAGGCGAGTCGCGCAGCTCGTTGCCGCGCACGGTGACCTGCACCACGTCGTCGGACGCGGCGACCGGCACGTTCTGCAGGCCCGCGACGTCGATCACCGCCCCATCGGCGAGATAGATGGGTGCTGCGTCCTGGCTGGGCTGCACGGCCGACAGGAGGTATCTGGCGGACGGATCCGATGGGTTGTCCTGGTCATAGAGCGCGACCGGGTCGAGCGCTGCACGCAACGTCACCTGGCCGGACGGCGCCAGGACCGTCGCGCCGCCGAGCACGCTGATGCTGGCGCCTTCGATCTTGATCGCCGACTGGCTCTGCGGCTGGGCGTCGAGCGCGGTGCGGCCGTCCTCCTGCGGCAGCACCGCGGTGAGGCTGCCCGGGGCCAGGATGACCGAGCCGGTCCGCGCCGGAAGCACGTAATGGACCACCGGAAAGTTGACGTTCTGCACGTCAATCCCGTCATGGGCGAGCAGGCTGATCGAGCCCGCCTCGTCGATCGAGGTCGAGGCCAGCAGCAGCCCGTCCTGCTCGATGGCGTGGCCGACCAGCATGACGTTGCCGGTCGGCGCGCTGACGAGCCCGTTCGCCGCGTTGGTGACCTTGCCGCCATTCCCCAGGTTGATCTCCACCCCGCGCACGTTGGGGTCGGTGCTCTGGCTGATGTAGACGGCGTCGCCGCCCGCGAGCACGGTCTGGCCGTCGGGCGTCATGATCACGCCGCCGTTCGTGACGTTGCTGCCGAACAGATAGACGAAGCCGCCGCCGGTCGTGACCGAGGACGGCGCCGCCGTCTGGATCTCGGCGCCCGGCATGACCGTCACGTCGCCGGCGGTCCCGCCCGAGGTGTTGGCGAAGACCGGATCGAAGGGCTTCTGGTGCAGGTCGTCATAGGGCTTGGGATTGACGATGCCTTTGAGGAACTGGGCGTCGGTGAGGTCGAGGGTCGCGGCGACCAGCGCGCCGACATTCACCTGCGCGCCGCCGCCAAAGATGATCCCGTTGTGGTTCATGATCAGCACGGTCCCGGGGGCCACGATCGTGCCGAGGAGCTGGCTCGGGTTGGCGCCGGGATCGGTGACGCGGTTCAGTACCGCCCAGCCCGCATTGCCCTGCTGATCGAACTGGACCGTCGTGCCCTTGGAGACGTTGAAGGTCTGCCAGTTCAGGATGGCCTGGGGAGCCGTCTGCCGGATGTCGACGGTCGTGTGGCCGTTGCTCGCGCTCTCGGTGGGTGCATTGGCGTTCTGCCACAGGGCCGAGCCCGGCACGGCGCCGGGCGCAACCTGCAGCCCGCCGGGCGCAAGACCATCCGGGACCGCGCTCGGCGCCTGCAGCGCGAGATTGCGGGCGGCACTCTGCGCCGCCTGCATGGCCTGGATCGCCTCGGCCGCCCGCGCGAGCGTGTTCATCGATTGCTGCGTCGCGGCCGCCGCCTGTTGGGCGGAGGTCACCGCAGCCACCGCCGCACTGGCCGTGGCGGAGGAAGCGCCGCCGCCAATGGCCAGGACGTTTCGCGCCTCGGCCGGGGCGCCGGTCGTCAGCAGCGTCAGGGCGCTGACGCTCGCCAGGAGCGCCGTCCGCAGGACGTGCCGGGGAACGAGACGGGCTTCAAGGTTCGAGGTGCGGTACGACGACATGAACGGCCTTCCGAGCGCGAGGGGGCGGAGAGGCGCTGCTGCCTGCCGGCACACCTCCTTCACTGGCTGGACGACATGAGCGAAGGCCGAGACGAATCTTTTTTCGAAATTTTTCCGAGGGAGAGGGAAACGTCCCTCCGGCACGGCTCAGCCGACCAGGACCAGACCGCCGGGCAGCGTCCTGATCGACGCTCCGAAGACGTGGCGGATCTGCCCCATCACCGTGTCGAGCCGGGCGAGCTCGAAGCGGGCCGTGACGAGGCGGCGGCCCAGCGCCGCGTCGAGCAGGACGATCCGGCCCGGACGGTAGCGATTCACCTCGTCGATTACTTCGGCGAGCGGCGTGTCGTGGAACACGAGCATGCCCTCCCGCCAGGCGACGACCGCGGCGGGATCGGCCGTGGCGATCTCACCCAACCTCTCCCCGCCATAGGAGACCTGGCGCGCCGGGCCGACGCGCAATGTCTGGTCGCCCTGCTCCACCGCGACCTCGCCGTCGATGCAGGTCACACAGACCGCAGCACCGGTCCGTCGAACATTGAAGGTCGCCTGCGTCGCCCTCATGCGGCCGCCGGCGGCCGAAACGACAAACGGCCCCACGGCCGAGGGGATGACGGTGACCGCTGCCTCGCCGGAGATCAGCTCCACTCCGGCGCCGTCGGCGGCGGGGTGCACGGTGACGCTCGTCTGGGTGTTCATCTCGATGGAGACGGCGTCGGACAGCGCGAGACGCCGCCGCTCGCCCGTCCCGGTCCGGTAGTCGGCCTCCAACTCCGCGAGGGACGGCCACAGGCCGAACGGCGGGCGCAGCATCAGCACCGCCGCAGAGGCCGCTGCCCCGACGGTGACGGCGCCGCCCAAGACGGCACGGCGAGACGGGCGGCGGGCCCGCGCCGGCGCCGTCGCGGTGCCGACCCGCGCCAACGCCTCGACCGGCGAGCCGAGCTCACGCCATAGCCGGCCGGCGCGGGCGAGCGCCGCCGCATGCGCCGGGCTCGTGTCGCGCCAACGGCGGAGCGTCGCTAGTTCGTCCTTGGTGGCATTGCCGAGGCCGATGCGCGTCACCCAAGCCAGCGCCTCGCGCTGCAACATCTCCTCCCGCCGGTCGTCCGCCTCGATCATCACCCGATATCCTTGCCGACCGCCCCCCGCCATGCGGCGCGGGGACGTTCTTTACTTAAGACGATATGAGATCGCGAAAGCCGCATCGCCTTATGAAAGATTCTTGGCAAGGAACTCTTCGCAAAATTCGAGCGCCCTTTGCAGCTCGATCTGCACGAGCCGGGTGGAGATGTTGAGTCGCCTGGCGATCTCGGCTTGCGGGAGCCGCTCGAAGCGGGCGGCGACCATGATCATGCGCTGCCGCGGCGTCAGGAGGTCCAGCGCGCGGACAAGCGCCTCCAGCGAGGAGCGCCCTTCCGCCACCTGCTCTGGCCCCGGATTCTCATCGATAAGCTCGTAGAGCGCCGATTCGTCGACACGCTCCGCCCGTCGATTCTCGGTCCGCCAACGATCGCGCGCCAAGTTGACGGCCACGGCGAGAATATAGGTCGCGGGATTGCGAAGCGCACTGACCCCGTCGGGGCGATCCATCCTGAGATAGAGCTCATGCAACGTCTCGTGCGCCGCGTCGGCCGAGCCGAGACGCCGGGTAAGCCGCCGCCGCAGGTCATCATATTGCTCGATGAGCAACTGCCGGAGGGAGACCCAGCTCGTCTCGGAATCCTGTCGGCTCATTCCCCATCACGATGTTCGGAAGCGACCCCGGCTTCCTTCGGCGTCAGTTCCCCGTCCCGGCGCAATCCTCCGCCCCGCCCGACGGATCGGGCGACAGGACCATGGTGACGGGCTGCGGCATGTCCGCCGGAGGTTCCTCAGTAAAGGAGAGATGTGTCAGAATATCGATGATCACCGCATCGCGGACCGAATTTCCGGTTGAGCTCAGCAGCACCGGATGCTCGACCGCGCCGGTGGGGCCGATCCGCATCTGCATCGCCATCCGGAACCGGCCCGGACGTGTCTCGGGATGCCGGCACATTGCGGCCAGTATGCCGGCCTGGACGTTGCCCAGGAAATGATCGAAATCGGCGACGGGCCGGACCTTCCGGACCGGCGGCGCTGCCGCCGCGGCGGGTACCAGCGTAAAGGCCCGGTCCTCGGTATAGTCGAAATCGAGGCCGGAGCCCGACAGCAGCAGCCGCAGCGCAACCTCGGGCGCGTACGTCCCCTTGACCACCGTGGAGCGCCGGCCCTCCGTCATCCGCGTCTCGTAGAGCACCTGCACGCGGCTCGCGGCACCGTAGGCATCAAGCGCCGCCTCGAGCGGCTCCGCCGGAATATCGAAGGCCACGGGTGACGTCGGCATGTCGGCCGCGCCCGCGTCCTGCATGAGCATGGCACCCGTAAGACACACGCTCGTCACCAGAAAGAAAGCGCGACCGAACGCCTTGGCATCCCGGCAGAAATGCCGTCCGACAGTATTACGGGAAGCCGCCAAGGAACTTCGCTCCGGAGAGAAGCCTCTCAACAATAGCATTCGACCTTAGGGGCCATCCTTTACATTCCCGTGTCACTGGCCCGTGTCACCGGCCCGTGTCACTGGCCCGTGTCACTGGCCCGTGTCACCCGAACGCAGACCGGCGGCATTTCGTCGATGCCAGCCGGTTCTTTGTCGACGCCGCCGCCATCCGTGGAAGGCTGATGGCGCTCCGTCGAACTGGAGAGGACGTGGCCAGGCCAGCGTCCTACGGTCTTGATCGCCGATTAAAGCGCGGTGCGGCCACTCGGGAAAAGAACGCCCCGGATGCCAGCTCCCCGCCTTCGCCCGGATCAAGCATCGGAGGACGTCATGCCCGCTCATCTGACTTACCGCCTCTACGCCTATTTCGTGAAATTCGTCGCGGCCACGGCGGCAACACTGATCACGGCCGTCCTGTTTACGGGCGGCGCCAGCCTTTAATACCGCGCTGCCGTCCTGAAGACTTGGACGGCGGCGTGGCGGCCGGGCGAGTCGCGGCGCCCGGCCGGCTACCGTTCGACCATGGCGCGGGCATTCTGCAAATAGGTCCGGCCAACACGCAGCACGCGCCCGTCCCTGAGCTCCACCAGCCATCCGCCCTCACCGTCCCGCTTGAAACCTGCGATCCGGTCGCGCCGCACAATCGTCGAGCGGTGCAGCCGTACGAATTCCGCGGGATCGAGCCGGCGTTCGAGCTCGCCGATCGTCTGGTGCAGCAGGTACGAGCGCTGGCCGATATGAAGCCGCATATAGTCGCGCTCGGCCTCGATGAGCTCGATGTCGGCCGCCAGGACGCGGATGATCTCGGCTCGATAAGGGACCCAGAATTCCCGTGCCCAGGGCGAAGGCGGCAGGCGGGGGGGCGCCGCGCCCGCATCGGTCCGATGCTCGATCTGGGCGCGTACGCGCGCGATGGCCCGTTCGAGCCGACCGAGTTCGACCGGCTTCAGCAGATAATCAACCGCCGCCACGTCAAAGGCATCGACGGCGAAATGGTCGAAGGCGGTAACGAAGATGACGGCGCTGGGCGTGCCGGCGCCCTCCAGCGCGCGGGCGACGCCAAGCCCGTCCAGCCCGGGCATGGCGATGTCCAGCAGCAGCAGGTCGGGAGAGAGCGCCTCGGCAAGACGGAGCGCCGCGGCGCCGTCCATGGCCGTGCCGATCAGATGTAGTTCCGGCAGGCGGGCGCACAGGATCTGCAGCCGCTCGATGGCGAGCGGTTCGTCATCGGCGATCAGCGTCCGGAGCGCTCGCGGTCCGGTCATGCCGGCCTCAGCGGCAGCACGAGATCGACGCGGAAACCGCCACCGGGCCGTGCGCCGTAGCGGCACTCGGCGTTGCCGTCGAAGCGTGCGGCGAGACGGTCGCAGACATTCCTGAGCCCGACGCCGTGGCCATCGGCCTCGGCGGCGACCGGTTCGCTGGAAGTGCCGCCGTCATCCTCGACAGTCAGATGCAGTCGGCCGGCCTCGCCATGGGCGCGGATCGCGACGGTTACGGGACGGCTGCTCCGGCTGACGCCGTATTTGATCGCGTTCTCGACCAGCGGCTGCAGGATCAGCCCCGGCACCGAGGCGCCCGCCGCCTCCGGTGCAATCTCGAAACGGGCGAGCAGCCGATCCGGGAAACGGACCTTCTCGATGTCGAGATAGAGCTGCTGCATGCGGATTTCCTCGGCAAGCGGCACATCCTCGGCCGGATCGGCGGTCAGGCTCGCGCGGAAGAACGCCGCGAGGTTGGTGATCATCCGCTCGGCTTCGTCCGTGCGCCCGCGCAGGACGAGGGTCGAGAGCGAGTTCAGCGTATTGAACAGGAAATGCGGGTTGATCTGGTAGCGCAGCGCCCTCAGCTGTGCCGCCTGCGCCTCGGTGCGGTAGCGCGCGGCGCGGCGCTCGGCTTGGCGGACGCGGGATGCATACATCAGTGCCACATGCAGCACGGCCCAAGAGGCGATGAAGAAGTACCAGGTGACCGCAGAGTCCCCGATCATGGCCCCCGGCCCCATATGTTCCGAGGGATATCGGGCGATCTCCTGGAGCACCTTCTCCGAGGGCCGCACGATATAGAAGGCGGCATAATTAACCGCGGCATAGGCAATGGAAACCGGGACCGAGGCCAGGAAGGCAACCGTGACCAGGACGTGCATCCGGCTACGCTCGAAGCGGCGCAGCACCAGATAGAGGATGAAGGTGAAGCCGATGCCGAACAGGCTGACCACCGCGCGCCGGCCCATCGCGGAGAGCTGGTCCGGCGCCCCTTCGATCGCCCAGCGCAGCGTGTTCAGCAGGAAATAGAAGGCCCAGAAACCGACGATCGACAGGAGCGACGATCGGCGGTCGAGCTGGGCATCGGATGTGCTGTTCGCCATGTCGCCTTTTATAGCGCGCCCAGGGGCTTCCGGGCAGCGTGCTGGTCGAAGCCGGCCGCGGGTTCGTCGAAACGAGCGCGCCGGGCGCCAAAATCCGCAGGCGGCCGGCTTCTCCGCGCATCAACAAGCTGCGTCAGAAAGAGATCCTCATACCGCCATAGGCGGCGATCGGCGCGGCCGGGCTCTGGAACCGATTGTCGACCCCGGCGCCGTTGGCGACTGCGGTCGCCGGAATGCCTGGTGCGCCAATTCCCGTCGGGTTACCGAGCACGCCAAAGGTCGCATACCGCGCGTTGATCGCATTGTCGACCGTGACGAAGAATTGCAGATTCTCAGTGAGCTGATAGGTCGAATGGAGATTGACGACGACGTAGTCCGGGATCGGCACCAGTTGGTTCGACTCGTCGCCCCGATAGAATTGCTCGCCGACATAGGAGACGGTGGCCCCGACGTTCCAGCCATCGAGCACGCGATAGTCGGCGCCGAACTTGATCCGGTTCTGCGGAATGCCGGGAAGGTGATCGCCGGGTTTGACCTGGATATTCCCGTTGGCGTCCTGCGACGGGTTCGAGGCCGAGGGAAGTGTCAGTGACGATTGAAAAGTCGCGTCGACATAGCTGTAGCTGAGATAGGCCGAGAGCCGGTCCTCCTGGTATTTGACGCCGACCTCGGCGCCCTGGCGCCGCGTGCCGCCAATGTTCTGGAAGAAGCCGCTGCTGAGCGAGGTCGCGATCCCGTAGATGTCATCATCGACATCCGTGCGGTAAAGGCTTGCGTTCCAACTGAGCCGGCCCGGGCCAAGACCGACGGCCGCCAGTCCAGGCAGCGAAAGCCGGCCGCGC
Organism: Aliidongia dinghuensis; assembly: GCF_014643535.1. Classification (NCBI taxonomy): domain Bacteria; kingdom Pseudomonadati; phylum Pseudomonadota; class Alphaproteobacteria; order Rhodospirillales; family Dongiaceae; genus Aliidongia; species Aliidongia dinghuensis. The sequence goes on from NZ_BMJQ01000006.1 coordinate 81,472, forward strand.
AGCCCGACCTCATAGGTATGGGAAACCACCTGCTTCAGGTTCGGCGGATCGCTCGCCAGTGATGACGGCAGCAAGCAGGGACGCAGAGGATTCGAGCATTCGATCTCGCTCGCCGTCGGCGTCCGGTTCGCCTCGGAATAGCCGAAATAGGCCGTCAGGTTGTCCGTCAGCTTGTCGGTAGCACCGATCGCCGGATTGAAGCGGCTATAGCGATTCTGGCCTGTGAGCTCATTGCCGAGCCGGTCGATCAGGTCGATCTGGGCGACATTGAACCGGCCGCTGGTGGTGACCGCCAAGGCCGGCGTCACGTTCAGCGTGTCAGTCGCATAGACGCTGTAATAGCTGTCATTGTCCCCGAGGCTGACCGGTGTCGCGTTGAATGGCGTGTCTTCGGGCGTCGCGACGAAGAAGCCGGAATAGCCCACTCGCAGCGCGCTGTTGATGGTGCCGAGCTCAACGCTCGACTGGAAATCCGTGCTGGCGTGATCGATCGTCGCGCCAACGGTCAGGTGGTTTTCGAGGCCAAAAAGCGGCGCCGTCTCGGTCGCCTGCAGCGAGCCCCCGACGGTGACGGTGCGGATCGACTCGAAGTCGTTCTCACCGATTGCAAGCGCGCCACCCTGCGAGAGGTCAGGGATGAACTGCCCTGAAGCCGTGGTCGCGGGCGTCAGCCCGTCGCTTTGACAGAGAGATCCCAGATTGGGCGCTGCGGTGCAGGCGGTGAAATTCGTGGTGTTGCCGTTCACCACGGTCTGGCGAAATTCGCGGTAATAGGCGCTGCCCTGAACCGACAGCGCGTCCGACACCCTATAGCTGCCGTTCAGCGTGACGAATTCGAGCTGATTGAAGTTGCTCTGAGGAGAAGTGAAGAGAAGCGAGCGGCTGACCGCCAGTTCCTGCACGGGGGTCGCCGATCCGCCAAAGAGGCGGTTATTGGCGCCGGTGAAGCTCAGATCGAGCGTGAGCCGATCGCTTCGGGCACTGAAATCGGCATAGAGTTGACGGAGCGAATTGGGAGAGGACTGGCGCCAGCCATCCTCGTCCAAGGCATGACCGGCAACGTATGCCCCAAAGATGCCGTCGTTGACGCCGTATTCGAACGCCGCGGAGCGCCGGCCGAACGAACCGCCGGAAAGTTCGACATCGCCGCCTTCATGGTTGAAGCCGTCCTTCATATTGATCACGACCGCGCCACCCAGCGCGTTCAAGCCGTAGACGGGATTGGAGCTGACGACATTGACCCGGTCGATGGCGATATCGGGGAACAGGTCCCAGTTCACGGCATCGCCGAAGGCCTCGTTGATGCGCACGCCGCTCTGGTAGACCGCGAGGCCCTGCGGCGTGCCGAGCACCGGCGAGGCTTCGAAGCCGCGATAGAGGATGTCCGGCTGGAAGGGATCGTCCAGATTGTCGTTGATGCTGACGCTGCCGAGTTGGTTCGTGAGCGCCGTGATCACGCTCGGCGATCCCTCGCGCGTCAGATCCGACGCGGACAGGCTTTGGGTATTGCCGGGTATCTTGTCGATATCGATCCCGGTGCCTGGCAAGGGGGACGTGCCGACGACTGTGATCCTTTCGACATTCGCCGCGTCCGCAAGCTGCGGCTCGGAGACATGGTCCTGCGCCGGCGCCATGCCGGGCATGGCGGAGAGCGTAGCGACGGATACGACAATCGGCAGGATACGGCTGTTCATGCTTCCGTCGGATATTTGTCAGTACAACCGTATTGTTATAGCAACGTTGCCGATCGACACCTCTCGTCCAAAAGTACTTATTCGTTTTCCCGATAGGATCGGGAAATATTCCCGGAAGCCTGCGATTTTTGCGCTGGGCCTTGCCGGCCCATGCCGATCCAGTATCCTTCGGTGCAATGAACAAAACCGTGCCCTCCCTGCGCGTTCGTCTCATGGGATCAGTCGCGCTCGCGCTGATCTTGAGCCTCGCGCTGGGCGGCGCCCTGACCATTCGGCAGGCCCGGCACTCCGTCGCCCGCGAGCTTGGTTCGGCGCTGGTGGTCGCACGGCAGACCGTGCACGCCTCGCTGGACAATCTCGCGTCGCAGGCGGATCCGGCGAGCGATCTTCGGCAACTGGTAGCGGCGTTCGATGGCAACCGGCATGTGCGCGCCGTTTTGCTCGGATCGGGCAGTGCGCCGATCACCCAATCAACCCTGGGAACGGCGCGGGAGCAGATGCCATCGTGGTTCGTCAGGTTGATCGGCGTGCCGGGCAACGCCGAGGAGCTGGCAGTCCCCCCGATCGCTCGTCCGATCGCAACCGTGCGGATCGAGACCGACCCGCGCAACGAGGTGCTCGAGGTCTGGAACGAGCTCAGCGAGATGGCGGCACCGATTGCCGTTCTTGTTATCTCGTCAGGCCTTCTGATCTGGTGGTCGACCACCCGCGTTCTGCGCCCGCTTTCGGCCCTGTCGGCGGCGCTCAATAGCGTGGGCGCCGGCGAGTTTGAAGCCCGGCTGCCGGCCGGTGGATTGCCGGAAACGCAGGTCATCGCGGCCGCCTTCAACCGTATGGCCGAAGATCTGAGCGCGGTGCGCGAACGCAATCGCGCGCTCTATCGTCAGCTGCTGACGGCCCACGAGGCGGAGCGCAAGGATCTCGCGCGTGACCTGCACGACGATATCGGCCCGCTGCTGCTGGCCGTCACCATCGATGCGGCCGCGATCGAAAAGGAGATCGCAACCCGGGCTCCGGACGCCGACCCGACGCTGCGCGCGATCCGGGAAACGATCGGCCAGGCACAGCAAAATCTCCGCGCTATCGTCAACCGGCTGCGCCCGATCGGCCTTGCGGAGTTCGGGCTGCGCCGGGCCGTCGCGAACCTGGTCCTGTTCTGGCAGCGACGTCATCCCGAGGTCGATTTTTCGCTCGATCTGGGGGAAGGCTTCGAGCCGTCGGGCGAATTGGGAGAGGTCACCGTTTTCCGCATCGTTCAGGAAGCGCTGATCAATGCGCTACGCCATGGCGCGCCGTCCTGCATCCGGGTCGCCTTCCGCCTGGAGGGGAACGATGGCTTCGTGGTGAAGGTGAGCGATGACGGCAAAGGCGCGGAGGAAGCCAAGCCGGGCTTCGGCCTGATCGGCATGAGGGATCGGGTCGAAGCGGCCGGCGGGCAGCTGACGACGGGCACCGGGCCGGACGGCGGCTTCACCGTGATGGCGATCCTGCCGCAGAGCGCCAAGGCGCCGTCGGCGGAAATGGCGGAGCTGCCGCCATGAAAGTCTTGATCGTCGACGACCATGCCGTCGTGCGCTCGGGGTTGCAGCGGCTGTTCCAGGGAGAACCCGATATCGAGCCGCTCGAGGCGACCGATGCCATCGAGGCGCTCGCCGTCTTCGCGGCCGAGCAGCCGGACGTCGTGATCATCGACATCAATCTCCCGGGCATGGGCGGGCTCGACCTGCTGCGCCGCCTGGTGGCGGAGCGGCCGACGGTGCGGGCCCTGATCTTCAGCATGCACGCCGAGCCGATCTATGCGACGGAGGCCCTGCGCGTTGGCGCGCTGGGTTATGTCAGCAAGATCGCGCCGTCCAACGAGATCCTCGATGCGGTCCGCAGCGTTGCAGGCGGCGCGCGCTATATCGACCGGCAAATCGCCCAGGAACTGGCGCTCTCCGGCATCGTGCGGCGGCCGGAGCGTGCAATGGGACCAGCGCTGTCGGTCCGTGAGACCGAGCTGCTGAGGCTGCTTGCGGAGGGGCGCAGCCTGAGCGAGATGGCCGAGGTGATCGGCGTCAGCTACAAGACCGTAGCCAACAGCCTGAGCTTGCTGAAATCGAGGCTCGGCGTTGCGACCACGGCCGAACTCATCAGCCTCGCGATCAGACAAGGATATGCGAGCTGATGGCGGCTTTCGACGGCCTGGGGCTGGACGAGCAAGAACGATCCAACCTCAGACGAACCGGCCAATGCAGCGCACTCTTGGTCCCAACTGCCTGAGACGCAGCCGCGACACATGCTCAGCCCGCACGGAAACTCAGCGACGCGCCAGGACATATTCCGCGACCAGGCCCGCCAGCGTGTCGGCAGGATCGCTCTCGGAGAAGGTGTGCGCGGGATATTGGTCCCAGGTCTCCAGCAGCACCCGATCGAAGCGCACCCCGGAAGCATCCAGCGCACGGATATGCTCGCGAGCCTGGGCGATCCAGTCGGCGTCGGACCGGGCGGTCGGGCGACCACCGCCGTTCATGATCATGCCGATCTCGAGCCCGTTCTCCCGAGCAACTGCGGCGGCCGTCCGAGCGAGGCCGGCGATCGCTGCGGGATCCGTCCGCCCAGGCGCCGGCTGGGTGTTGAGCTGTGGTGCGTACCAGTCGAAATCGAGGTCCAGGAAGCCGAGCCGGCTCCCGGTGGCAGCCGCGAACGCGTTCGCCCATTGAGCATATTCGGCGCGCCAGTTCGGCTGGCTGGAGACCGCCGGGAAGGGCTCGATGTCGCCCACGATCAGGTTGGGGAAAGCGGCGATATAGATCCGGACGTTGACCGCAACCCGGTTGGCCAGGTCCGCGATGGCACTGCGGCAGGCGTTCTTGCCGCCGTAGAGGTGACCGAACCAGAACGGCTCGTCCATGGCGATGAAGTCGAGCACGGCGCCGGACTTCACCAACTTCGCCACGATTTGGTTGGTCGAGCCGGGGTCGACATAGCCCTCGATCCCGCCGCCGCAGGCAGGCTCATGCCACCAGTTGGTGGCCAGGACCTCGAGACCGAGCGCGATACGACGGGCCTTGAGATCGCGGACCAAGGCCGCCAAGGCAACATCGGACATCCCCATGATCGCAGCACCGGTCAGGCGCATCGCCTGGATCCGCTTCGTCGTCTGATCCCACTGGGCCTTGACGCCCGGTTCCGGTGCGCCGCCGCCGTAAAGCTTGGCGAGTTCGGTCCAATGAGGGCCGAGGATCGTCACCGGCGATGCGCCCGCAGGCAGTATTCGCTCGAGCACGGGAGGAGGCTGGTTCGCCGCCTGAGCGCCCACGGCCGGCAGGATTGCCATCGCCGGCCGGTGCGACGGGTCTGAATCGAACACGCCGCGGACCTCGGCTTCAGGCGAGAGGGCCGCGCTCGCCGGCCAAGCCAGATGGAAGCGGCCTCGGGCGTCCGTCGCCACGGATCCCAAGGACCCGACCGCAGGCTCGAACCAGAGATTTCGGCGCAGCAACCCCTTTCCCTGCGCATCAAGGAAGACGACGGTGGCGTAGCCAGAGCGCTCTGCGGCCTCAGGTGCTGCGATCCAGGCCTCGAAGCTGAAGGATGCCCCGGGCGTGACCGGGAACTGCTTCAGATTCGGCGCCTGTGTCCGCCCCGGCACCACAACCAGGGTGCGCAGGCTCATGGGCGCATCCGCGACCGGCAAAGTCACCGGCGAGACATCCTGAGCCGGCCGCCCCTGCTCGCGATAGTGCAAGCCGCCCAGGATCACGGCGGTGGGACCGGCACAGTCACAGGCGCCCTCGACCCCGACCCGGATTCCCACGACCGCGGTAGCAGCGCCCTCCGGGACCGTTCCCGACAGCGAGCGCGATGTCGGCCAGGCGCGCCCGGCCACATCGACCGCCGTGAGCCGGATCGCGGCATCGGCCATGGGCGCGCCATCCGGGCCGGAAAGCGTCCCGGAAATCCCGTCGCCGGACCGCGACAAGCTGAGACTCGACGGCGGCCGCAAATACTGCAGCGGTACGCCCATCAGCGTTCCGGGCTGTGTCTCGGGCAAGACACGCGTTGGATAGCGTGTCCATGTCTGGAAAATCGCCGCATCGGGATGGATGCCCAGCGCCGTCTCGATCTCGGCGACATGATCGACGGCGCTTCGGGTCCATTCCACGTCGCTGCCGACGTCGGCATCGGCATTGTAGATGATCCCGAACGGGACTTGCCGCTGCCGGAGCCCCGCCGCGAGGGGCGGCAGGTTGCGCATGGCGAGCTCGGACCAGGCGACATCGGCGTGCAGGAAGGCCAGCCGCTCGCCGGTCGCCGCACGGTAGTCGTCGGCCCATTGAACGAGCTCGGCCAGACGAGCCTGATCGGTCCCGACCACCTCGATGTCGCCCACCTTCAGGTTCGGGAAGATCCGGCGCATTGACGCTATGCTGGTGGCGACCTGGCGGGCGATGGCGGCGGAGGACAGCCGGCAACCGCCGGGATCGACATGGCCGTAAAAGAACGGCTCGTCCATCGCGACATAGTCGAGCTCGCCACCGGCGCCGCGGATCCTCTGCAGGATCGCCTCGGTCTCACCGGCGCGGCCGTAGGATTCGGTGGGCGGCCCGCATTCCGGTGTCCGGACCAGCGGACCGATCTCCAGCGCGAGCGCCAGGTGACGGCGCCGCACCTCGTCGATCACGGCCTTGAGGTCCGCCTCGTGCGTGTTCTCAATATTGCCAGCGATCAGCTTGGCGACGCGCGCATGAGCAGCAACGGCGGGCCAGGCGGCGTCCGGCCTCCATTGGTCGACCGCGTCAGTCCGGACGCCTGTCCAACGGGACTGGATCTGGATCGGTTGGGAAGTGGCCGTGACCCAAATCTCCGGTGCCGCCGAAGGTTCCGCGGCACAAGCACCCGAAACGGCGGCCCAGCTCAGGAGCAGGCCAGCCAAGAACAGCGCGCGAGGAAAAACTGTCGAGCCCATCGATACGCTCCCAGACGGAGGGGGCGCGCCTGGCGCAGCCCTGGTAGCAGCGGCACGAAGCTCCGACGCCCGTGCTCGCCCGTTCACTTCTCACTCATCCCGCCTTACACGGGCCGATCGTCTAGGAAATCGGGTAAACCCGCAGCGATTTCACGGACATGTGGTGGCCCACAGGATCGGCCGGGATCTTGCCCGCGTAGTCCATGAGCGCCGTGGAAAAACGGATGTCGGCCGCAGCCTTGATCGCTCCGCTCGTGCGGATCGCGGCAACCGGCTCCCCGTCCACCTCGAACACGATGTCCGTCGCTGTCCACAACACGCCGATATCGTGGAAGCGCTCGGAGAAATTGTCGGTGAAACGGCCGTCGAACCCCACGGCAGGCGGCCATTTCCCATCGATCTTGTTGTTATCGTGCAGCGTCAGCCGATCGATGTTCGGGAAATGCAGCTCTGAGACATCGATCTCGAAATGGTCCTCCGTGACGAGCCAGAAGGCGTTGTTGAGACCATCGATGTCCCCGGCCTTGATGGTCGCTTCATAGAAGCCGTACCCGTAGTGCTGCCGGCTGATGGCATAGCCGGTCGACCATTGCGCCCGGCAGCCCGTGGCCGCAAGGGTTTGCAGCTGCAGGCCGCCCGGCGTCGCAACGACGTTCTCCGGCCGGCGGCACGATTTCAGATAATCGTCCGACTGCATCAGCCAATCGGCACGGAGCGCCGCCGGATCGGTGAAATCCGTCGCGAAGGCGGGTTTCCCATGCCCCGCGCGGTAGCGCGCGATGGCCGCCCGATCCGCCGCCGTCACTGGACGCCTGGTGCCCCACGGCTGGTCGGGATTGCCCCAGGTCAGCTTTTGCAGCTCGGCGGCGGCCGGCCGGCCGACTGGCGCACACACGACGGTGAAGCAGGTGACGACGAGAACGAAGCACCGTGAGATCGGTCCCAGGCCCATATCGAACCGCTCCTCAGAAGGGGCTCAGCGCGCGCCGCCCCGCATCGGCGAGGCTGCCGCAGCGCTCGACGTCGAACTGCGTGTCGCCGGTCCAGGAATAGTAGATCAGGCCGGCGAGCCGGCCTTCCTCGGCCAGTCGGGCGAAATCACCGATCATCTCCTGTACGAGCAGGGCATGCGCGTTGTCCTCCGGCGCGGAACAGGACTTGCCCGCATAGGCGAAGCCCCATTCGGTGATCCAGCAGGGCTTTCCACCGGGGACGCAGATGGGATCGACGAGCGCCTCGAGACGGCGCAGGCGGTGGATCGCCGAAGTCTTGTCGCCCGGGTGGTCGCCCCAGGGATAGGTGTGCAGGTTGTAGGCATCGACGAGTTGGTCGAGCCCATGGGCGCGGAAGAAGGCGATCGTGGCCCCGACGCTGACGCCGTCATAGGGCTTCGGCGTCGGCCACGGCCCCTCCTGCTCGATATCGACGAGGCTCGTCGGCAGCAGCGGTGCATGGCCGTTGAGCTTCGCATGGTCCCGCACATCTTTCAGGACGCCCAAGACCTTGAGATATTGCAGGTAGCCTTTCGCGACCTGCTGCCCTTCCGGATCGTGCGTGAGATCGGCAAGGCCAAGGACGCGCCCCTCCCCCGGCAGACGGAAGTCGGGATTGTTCCCGGCCATATTGATTTCGTTCTCCAGCTCGAGCCCGGCCAGCACGATGCCATTGGCCTCAAGCTTGCCCATGAGCTCGCGGAAATATTGCGCCGAGCGCTCGGGATCGAGGGCGGACAGTGGCGGCCCCGGCCACATGCCGGGAAACTCCTTAGGCTTGAAGACGCGCTCCGGCGCACCCGGCGCATAGAGCCCGTGGAGTATGAGCACCGTCGCGATCTTGTGGGCATAGGCTCGCTTGATGAAGTCGACGTTCTTGTCCTCATCCTCGGCATACATGCCGAAGCGGATCACATGCACGCCGAGGGATTGCAGCTCCGAGAGCTTCGCATCCTGATCCGCCGCGCTGAACTGCAGCGGATGCACGAAGTCGACGCCGCGAAGCACATCGCGCGCCTGGGCCGCGCCCGCGGCGAGAAGAACAGCCAGCAACAGGCCGAAGGCGATTGAACGAGCAGCACACCGGATTGAAAGCTTCCAGGACACGCCAAATGGCCTTTGGCGAGCCGCGAGCACGTGGCAGGTCATGCGCGATTCCCCTGACGAGCGGACAATTTCATGGATTTTCACTGGCTCAGCGCATAGCCAAGCAGCTGCTCCCTCTCGCCGAGCTGCTCGCAGTCCGGCGCGTTCGAGGCAAAGTGGGATTGTTCCTTCGCATTATAGCAACGGTAGAGCGAAATCATCCCCGGTCCCGCCTGGGTATACACCCAGCCCGCCGTGCGCAGCCGCTGGTAGGCATGAGCCTCGCAGAAGCCCTTTTCCGCCAGGAGATGGTCCGGGTGACCGGGCCGGTTGCTGACGCAATCCTCCAGTTCGGTCGTCGGCACTGGCCCCTGCGCGGCGGTCAGCAGATACCCCGACCGCCCCTCCAGCCGGTAGGCCGTGTCGTTGCCGGGAACGGGCCCCGTGGTCGACCACCGGTCATGGAGCGCCGGGTTGTACCAGCGCGCGAGCAGCACGCCCGTTTGCGGCCCCGTGGCCGCCGCCGCGGTCGTGACCGTCACATCGCGAAAGACCAGGTACTTGTCGGCGTGCCCACCGCCCGGCGGCCAATAGGCATAGACCAGCATCCAGCTATCCGAGAGCTGGTTGCTGCCGTCCCGGGCATTGAGCAGGACGGGATAGGCGATGAGCTCGGAAGCGGCGGGGCGGCGCCAGTTTCCCGGATCTGCAACCAGCAGCGGCGCCGGCATGGGTTTGAGGGAGACATGATCGCGGGTGAGGAACAGGCCAAGACCACCCGGCACCCAGCCGGTCAAGACCAGGTCTCCAGTGGTCGTCCAGCGGGCGACGCTGGCACCGGCGCCGTTCGCAAGACGGGTGGCGTTGCCGCCCAGCCCCGGCTGATCCCACTTTCCGTTTAGATATTTCTGCCAGTTGCCGGGCGCCGGGTCGGAAACCGGCGCGCGGGCCGCGATCAGGCTGCCGTCCCGGGCCCGGAAGCAATAGGCATAATAGTAGCCGTCATGGCCGTCGACCGCCGTGCAATCGCCTTCGCCGGTGTTTCTTCCCGGCGTCGGGCTGTCGGTGCCGGTAATGATCTGTCCCAGGGGCCGCCAGGTCAGCCCGTCGTCGTTCGATGTTGCCAGCGCCATGGACTTGTGGGTCTGGCCAGCCGCGTAGTTGCACGCCGTCTCGGCATGAATGAACCCCAGGGTGGCGGCGCCAGCGCGTTCGGCATGGTTCAGCCACTGCCCACAGGAATCGAAGCTACCCGACGCCCCCGGCCCCAGGACCACACGCCCCGAAGCTCCCATATCCCATGCATGCTTTCCGTCGATGGCGCGCGTCTCGCCATGGGCGTCGAAGCCGCGAAAAGTGCCGTTCGGCAACTCGATTTCGGTAAAGCGATTGTCGGCGATATCCGCCGCCGGGCCGCGCACGACCCGCGGCGGCCCGACGCGGATGCCGATGCAGGCGACGCAAATGCCGCCATTGTCTGTCGACGTATCCGCCGCCCCAGCAGGGCAGCCCAATCCGGCGGAGGCGAGCAGCAGGCCCAGAACCAGCGCATAGCAGAACCTGGCCAGCATCCGCGCACCTCGAAGTCGATCTGCAGCGGCTGCAACTTATAGTGTTACACAAAGCTTTGATAGGAGATCGGCCACACCGATCCACGATCCAAACGGCCCGCCGGTCTCGGCCAGACGGTGCACCCGCTTGTCAAATACGGGCGTGGGCGCGGAAGCCCTGAGCGAAATCGATCACGAAACGTGATCGGTCGATGCGATCTTCCAATTGGTCCCGCTCCGGAATCTCCCGCCATACTGCGCCCTGACGAGGATCGCCGGCCTACCTCAAGCAGCACCAGCGATCCGCCGCGATAACGAAAGCAGCGAAGAGCGTCCGAGACGGATGCGACCTCAAGGGAGAGAGCCGATGGCGTCGTCCATGAAACCCATCGTTGCCGTGACGTTCGGCGACGTCTCGGGCATCGGGCCCGAGCTGGTGGCGAAACTCTTGGCCCGGCCAGAGGTGCGTGCGGCGGCGACGATCGTGCTGGTCGGCGACGCCTGGGTGTGGGACGCGGCACAGCGCATCACCGGGCTGGGCACGCTGGTCCGACCGATCGCCGACTGGACGGCCGCGCGCACGGCCACGGGCGACACGCCGCTGTTCCTTGTCGTCGACACGGTCGCGGAGGGCGAGATCGTGCCGGGCCAGGTGACGATTGCGGCCGGCCGGGGCGCCCGCGCAGCGGTGACGCTCTGCCTCGATGCGGTCAGCCGGCGCGACGTCGATGCGGTCTGCTTCGCGCCGATGAACAAGCAGGCCTTGAAGAAGGGCGGCATGGCGTTCGAGGACGAGCTGCATTTCTTCGCCGACTATCTGGGCGTCACCGGCTATTTCTGCGAGTTCAACACGCTCGGCACGCTCTGGACCTCGCGCATCAGCAGCCACGTGCCGCTTTCGGCCGTGCCCGGCCTCGTCACCAAGGAGCGCATCAAGGCGGCGGCGGCGCTGACGGTGAAGACGCTGCGGCAAGCCGGCTTCGAGCAGCCGCGCATCGGGCTCGCCGCCCTCAACCCGCACGGCGGCGACGGCGGCACGTGCGGGCGCGAGGAGATCGACGTGATCGAGCCTGCGGCACGCGAGCTCAATGCCGAGGGCCTGCCGATCCTCGGCCCCTACCCGGCCGACACGATCTTCCTGAAGGCTCGCGCCGGCGAGCTCGACGCGGTCGTGACCATGTACCACGACCAGGGCCAGGTCGCGATCAAGCTCCTGGGCTTCGAGCGCGGCGTCACGGTGCAGGGCGGCCTGCCGGTGCCAATCGCGACGCCGGCGCACGGCACCGCGTTCGACATCGTCGGACGGAACAAGGCCAATGCCGAAGCGATCGTGCAGGCCTTCCTGCTCGCCGCCCGCATGGGTGTGGCTTACCGCGAAAGCGGCCTCGCCGCCTGACACGTCAAAACACGACCAACCACACGAGAGCGCCCCACGAAGGGCGCCGGCATCGAAAGGGAGAAGGGTTCATGCTTCGCTTGCGAGCGACGACCAGAGTCTTTGCGCTGCTGTGCGGCCTCAGCTTCCTGCTCTATCTCGACCGGGTGAATCTCTCGACCGCGGCGCCCTTCGTGCAGAAGGAGCTGGGCTTGAGCAACACCGAGCTCGGCATCGCCTTCTCCGCCTTCGCCTACAGCTATCTCGTGACCCAGATCATCGGCGGCGTCATCGCCGACAAGTTCGGCCCGCGCTGGACGCTGATCGGCTGCGTCGCGATCTGGATCGTGACGACGATCGCGACGGGCTTCGTCGGCTCGCTCGCCTCGCTGTTCGCGGTCCGTCTCGCCCTCGGCATCGGCGAGGGTGCCGCCCTGCCGGCGGCGGCGCGCGCGATCATCAACTGGTTCCCGGTCGACAAACGCGGCTTAGCGCAAGGTGTCACCCATTCCTTCTCGCGCTTCGGCAATGCGGTGGCGCCGCCGATCATCGCGGCCTTGATCACGGTCACGAGCTGGCGCGCCTCCTTCATCATCGTCGGCATCGGCACCGCGGTCTGGCTCGTCTTCTGGTACGGGGGTTTCCGCGACCATCCGCGAGAGGACCGGGCGATCACGAAGGCCGAGCTCGACCGGCTGCCACCCGAGACCGCGGTGGCGCCCGGCTCGACGCGGCGCGACCCGATCCCGTGGCGCCGGCTCTTGAAGCGCATCGCGCCCTCGGCCGCGGTCTATTTCTGCTACGGCTGGACCGGCTGGCTCTATTTCACCTGGCTGCCGAGCTTCTTCCTCCATGCCTACAACTACAATCTCAAGAGCTCGGCCGTGTTCGCCTCCGGCGTCTTCTTCGCTGGTGTCGCTGGCGACGCGCTGGGTGGCATCGTCGCCGACCGGATCTTCCGGCGCACCGGCAGCCTCACCAAGTCCCGCTCGGCGCTGATCGCGGCGACCTTCGTCGCCTCGGCCGTCTGCCTGATCCCGGTGGTAGTGAGCGACAATCTGCCGGTCATGACGCTGGCACTCAGCGCCGCGTTCTTCTTCATCGAGATGTCGATCGCACCGATCTGGCTCGTGCCGATGGACGTAGCGCCGGCCTATGCCGGGACCGCGAGCGGCATCATCAACGCAGGCGCCGCCGTCGCCGGCATCGCCTCGCCGATCCTGTTCGGCCTCATCATCGACCGCACCGGCAGCTGGACCGCGCCATTTGTCGGCTCGGTCGTGCTGCTGCTGGTCGGCGCAGCATTGGCATTCACCATCCGACCCGAGCTACAGTTGGCCGCCGACGGCGACATGGCAGAGGATGCCGTGCCCGCCGCCGCCCCTTAAGTGAGCCTCGCGAGAGAGGATGGAGAATCCCAGCATGCCAGCCACCCCCCGCTTCCGCGGCGTCTTCCCGGTCGTCCCGACCATCTTCACCGAAACCGGCGCGCTCGACCTCGCCGGCCAGAAGCGCTCAGTCGATTTCATGATCGACGCCGGATCCGACGGGCTTGCGATCCTCGCCAACTTCTCCGAGCAGTTCGTGCTCTCGGACGAGGAACGCCAAGTGCTGACCCGCACCATCCTCGAGCACGTGGCGGGCCGCGTGCCGGTCATCGTCACGACCAGCCATTTCTCGTCCAGGATCTGCGCCGAGCGCTCGCGCGAGGCTGAGGCGCTGGGTGCGGCCATGGTCATGGTCATGCCGCCCTATCACGGCGCCACGATCCGCGTCGCCGAGCCCGGCATCGAGCAATTTTACCGCGCCGTCTCCGACGCGATCTCGATCCCGATCATGATCCAGGACGCGCCGGTTGCCGGCACGCCGCTGTCCGCCGCCTTCCTCGCCAAGCTCGCGCGCGAGGTGGCGGCCGTCGCCTATTTCAAGATCGAGGTGCCGTTCGCCGCGGGTAAGCTGCGCGAGCTCATCCGGCTTGGCGGCGACGCGATCGAGGGCCCGTGGGACGGCGAGGAGGCGATCACGCTCATGGCCGACCTCGACGCCGGTGCGACCGGCGCCATGACCGGCGGCGGCTATCCGGACGGGATCGTGCCGATCGTGCGCGACTATCTCGCCGGCAACCGCGAAGCAGCGCAGCGCGCTTACGATCGCTGGCTGCCGCTCATCAACTACGAGAACCGGCAATGCGGCCTGCTCGCCGCCAAGGCGCTGATGCTGGAGGGCGGCATCATCGAAAGCGGCGCGCCGCGCGCGCCGTTGGCCCCGCTCCACCCGGCGACACGCGCCGGCCTCATCGAGGTGGCGCGCCGGCTGGACGCGCTGGTGCTGCGCTGGGCCCGATAAGACGTCACGCCCGTTAAGACGTCATGAGGGCGGCGTGCCTTTGACCGGGCGCGCCGCCACCTCGTGCTCGAGCTTGTAGGCGATCGCGGTCGCGAACGTGTCGAAGCCTGTCGCCGGCACCATGAAGGCGTCCGGCCCGCCGATGACATTGTCGCGGTAATAGTGGTCGAGCTCCGGCTCGACCGTCAGGATCGGCAGGCCGTTGATGGTGATGCCGGCTTTGACCGCGTCGTCGCGCGCGAGATAGGCGAGCCGGCCGCTGTTGTTGCTGCCGTCGCCCGAGACATCGAGGATGCGCCGGGCCGCCCGATAGGGCATGGCCTGGAACAGCGTCATCGCGAAATCGATGGCGCCGCTGATCGAGGTCGAGCCCTCGTCCAGCCGTTCGATCGCCCCGATCCGGTCCGCGAGATCACGCGCCGCCGCCTCGCTGTCGACACGCCTCCAGGCGAGCGCCACATGCTGCGAGCGGGCGCCCGCCCATTGGACATAGGCGACGGCAATCGCGTGCTCGGGCCCGCTCAAGAGCGCCGCCTGAACCGTGGGATTGCGGAACGCCGCGGCATAGCCCGCCTCCTGCAAGTGGAAGCGTCCCTCGTCGACGCTCGACGACACGTCGACCGCAAGCACCAGCGCCACGTCGACGGCGGGTGTCGGCAGCGCATCCTCGCCCCAGTCGCGGCCGGGCATCAGGCCGAGGGCGAGCGAAACCAGGATCAGGACGAGACCGCGCCGCATGGCCCCTCCTCCCACACCGGGGATGAGGGGCCAGTATGCCCGAGGATGCGTACCCGCGCAAAACGGGCAGTCCGGCGTCCTTGGGCGTGGCCCAGTGATCTAGAGTGAACGGCCGGCGGGCCGCCTTTCTGTTTTACGGCTGCCCTTCCCCCCCTCCGTCATGGGACCGGGCTTGACCCGGGGATGACAGAGGAAAGGGATGGCGACGGGAAGCTATCTCACAGCCCCAGCGCCCTCAGCTTCGGCTCGAAGTCCGCCAGCACGGCCTCGTAGACCGGGCGTTTGAACGGCACGATGAGCGCAGGCAGCTGGGCGCGCGCGACCCAGCGCCAGGCGCTGAATTCGGGGTGCCGGGTCGCGATGTCTATGTCGGCGTCGGTGCCGGTGAAACGGAGCGCAAACCAGCGCTGCGCCTGGCCCCGCCACTTGCCGCCCCAGACCTTGGCCCGGAGTTCCGGCGGCAGGTCATAGGCGACCCAGCCGTCGCTTTCGAGCAGGATCTCGGCCTTGGCGGTGCCGATCTCCTCCTCGAGCTCGCGCAGTGCCGCCGCGGCCGCGCTCTCGCCCTTGTCGATGCCGCCCTGCGGCATCTGCCAGGCGTCGAGGTCGGTGTCGGTCCGCCGGCCGACCCAGGCCTGGCCCCGGGCATTGAGCAGCATCAGGCCGACATTGCGGCGGTATTCCGGCCCGGGCTCCGGGACGAACGGTAGCGTCACCGACATCGTGCTATTCCTGCTTGGCGGCTGCAGCGGGCTTGGTACCGGCAGCGGCCGTGTCCTTGCCACTGTCCTTGCTCGCCGGCGTGTCCTTGTTCGCGGGTGCGGCACCCTCGCCTTCCTTGCCGGCGCCTGGGCCGGCCGCGGGCGGCTCGCCCTTCTGCTGTTCACCCTTCTGGGGCACCTGCTCCTTGGTCTTGCCGATCACGGCCGAAACTGGCGCCAGGACCAGCCCGCGATCCTCGAGGCCCTGGGCCCAGACGGCGACGCGCTCGAACGTGACCGGGAAGGGCGAGCCGATGCCGACGGCAGCGCCGTTGCGCCGCGCGATGTCCTCGAGCTCGGCAAGCCGCTTGTCGATGCCGGCGCGCGTCGCGTCGCGGTCGATCGTGCGGTTGGACGACGCGAACGGCAGCTTGAGCTCGCCCGCCAAGGCCGGCACCACCGTCTGCGGCGTCTCGCGATTGTCGACATAGAGCAGCCCGCGCCGCTTCATCGCGTCGAGGATCGGCATCATGTCGTCATGCGCCGCGGTGTAGCGCGAGCCCTCGAAGCCCACGAGCCCGACATAGCCGGTGCCCTGGCTCATCACCCAATTGAAGCGCTCCAGGTTCTTGGCCGGCTCGAGCGCGGTCAGGAGCGGGTTGGGGCCGGGATCGTTGCGCGGATAGTCGAGCGGCTCCATCGGCAGGGTCAGCAGCACCTCGTGCCCGGCCGCCCGCGACAGGTTGATCCATTCGCCAAGCTTGCGGGCATAGGGCTGGAAGGCGAGCGTGACGGCGGCCGGCAGGCGGTTGATCGCCGCGTCGGTCTGGGTCGCCGACATGCCGAGCGCCGTGATGATCATCGCCACGCGTGGCCGCTTGTCGGCCAGGTCGAACGGCCGGGCATAGACCTGCCACGGCAGCCGCCCGTCGCGCCCGACGACCGGCAGATAGCCCGTCGCGACACGCTCGATCAGATCGGCATCCGGAGCCGCCGCCAAGGCCTGCCCATGGCTGAAGCCTGGCGGCGGGGCCGGCGGCGTGTCCTGCGCAGACGGCGGCGGCAACAGGGACTGCGGCGCGTCGGCAGCCGGCACCGGTTTGTCTGATGCCGGGGTGTTGGATGCCGGGGTGTTCGATGCCGTTGCCGCGGGAGCCGGCGCAGCGGGCGATTCGGCGGCGGGCGTTTCGGCGGCGGGCGTAGCAACCGCCGGCGGTTCGGCCTTGACAGTCGCGGGCTGGGGTGCCGCGGCCGAGGGCTCGGGTGCCGCCGACGTCGGCAATGGCGCCGTGGCCGGCGTCGGCAGCGCCACCGTCACGCCGCGGTCGGGCAGCGGGCCGCTGAGCGTGAGCCAGAGGGCCCCGCCCGCCACGACAACGACGAGGCTGCCGGCGGCGAACGCGAGCGGCATCATCCGGCGCGCGGCAACGCCCCTGTCCGCCGCGTCCGGCACCGGCCGACGCTCCGCCATGGGTCAGGCGGCCCTGAAGCTCAATCGACCGCCCGACTGCTGAACAGCGCCACGCCCTTCAGGAGGTCGAGCGCCCGGCTCAGCTGATAATCGTCCGCCTTGGCCGACGCGCTCGGATCGATCACGTCGCCCGGCATCGGCGGGGCCTCCTGGTCCTTGTCCTTCCCGGCGCTTTGGTCCTTGGTCGCCGAAGGCTTGGCCGCAGCCGGCTTCGCCGGATCGTCCGGGTTCTTGAGCGCGCCCTTGAGGTCGGCCTCGTGCAGCCGCTCCGGCCCGCCGATCTTCTCGATCTTGGCCGGCTCGACGACGATGTC
Organism: Aliidongia dinghuensis; assembly: GCF_014643535.1. Classification (NCBI taxonomy): domain Bacteria; kingdom Pseudomonadati; phylum Pseudomonadota; class Alphaproteobacteria; order Rhodospirillales; family Dongiaceae; genus Aliidongia; species Aliidongia dinghuensis. The sequence goes on from NZ_BMJQ01000006.1 coordinate 98,690, forward strand.
GGGCTCGATGCCCTTGGCCTGGATCGACCGGCCCGACGGCGTGAAGTAGCGCGCCGTGGTGAGCCGCATGGCGCCCTGGCCCAGCACCGGAATGATGGTCTGGACCGAGCCCTTGCCGAACGACCGGGTGCCGAGCACGACGGCCCGGTGATGGTCCTGCAGCGCGCCGGCCACGATCTCGGACGCCGAGGCGGTGCCGCCGTTGATCAGCACGACGATCGGCAGGCCGTTGGTGATCTCGCCCGGATGGGCGTTGTAGCGCTGCACGTCCTCCGGCCGCCGGCCGCGCGTCGAGACGATCTCGCCCCGCTCGAGGAAGTCGTCGGACACGGCAACCGCCTGGTCGAGGAGCCCGCCCGGATCGTTGCGCAGGTCGAGCACGACGCCGGTGAGCTTGCCGGCCTGGGCCTTGAGCTTCTTGTACGTGTCCTCGAGCTCGGTCGCCGTCTGCTCCTTGAAGCTCGAGATCCTGAGATAGGCGATCGTGTCGCGCTCCAGGTGGCCGCGCACGGAGGCGACCTTGATGATGGCGCGGGTCAGCGTGAGGTCGATCGGCTTCGGCTCGCCCTCGCGGCGCAGCGTGATCTTGATCGTGGTGCCGGGCGCGCCGCGCATCTTCTCGACGGCTTCGTTCAACGACATGTTGACGATCGGGTCGCCGTCCAGGGCCACGATATAGTCGCCGGCCTTGATGCCCGCCTTGGCGCTCGGCGTGTCGTCGATCGGCGAGACGACCTTGACCAGGCCCTGGTCCTGCACGACCTCGAGCCCGAGCCCGCCGAACTCGCCGTGCGTGTCGACCTGCATGTCCTTGTAGGCCTTGGCGTTCATGTAGCTCGAATGCGGGTCGAGCGAGGTCAGCATGCCGTTGATGGCATTCTCGACCAGCTCCTGGTCATTGACCGGTTCGACATAGTCCTGGCGCACGCGATCGAACACTTCGGCGAACAGGTTGAGCGCCTTGAAGGTATCGGCGTTGCCCGACTGGGTCGGCGGGGCGGCGCCGGCCGGCTCCAGCAGGACGAAGAGCGCGGCACCAGCCGCCAGAAAAACTCGCCGCATCATCCACTCACTTTTCCATCGCGTGCCGCCAGCCACGGCAGCGGATTGATAGGCTGACCCTGTCGCCGCAATTCGAGATAGAGGCTCGGGCCGGGATCGCCGGATTTCATCACGCCCACCGGTTCACCCGTCACAACCCTTTGACCTACCGTCGCTTCGATCTGATCGATTCCAGCAAGAAGTGAATGATATCCCCCGCCGTGATCGATGATCAAGATTTGGCCGTAGCCCTTGAACGGACCGGCGAACATAACCTGGCCGTCGAACGGTGCCACGACCTGCGCAGCACCGCGCGTGCGGATGGTCAGGCCCTTGGCTTCCTGGTACCCGTCGCTCTCGCCGAAACGCTTGATGACCTGGCCCGCGACCGGCGCCGCGTAATGGCCGGGTTCGAGCTTTCGCCCCCCACCGCGCGGCGCCAGCGGGTCGCGCCCCTTGGGTGATTCCGGCGGGGCGACCGTGATGGCCGCGGTCGCGGGCCCGATGTCGCGTCCCGCGACGCCCCCGGGCCCAACGTCGCGTCCCGCGACGCCGCCGGACATAGTGTCGCGGGTCGCCGCCTCAGCCTCCCGGCGCCGGGCCTCGGCCTTCGCCGCCGCCTCGCGCTCGGCCTTTTGCCGCGCCTCCTCGGCGCGCTTACGCTCGGCCTCCGCCCGCTCCTGCCGCTCGCGCTCCAGCCGCTGGATCAAATCTTTGAGATCGCTTGCCTGAGCGCCCAAGGTCGCGAGCGTCTTCTGGGTCTGGCCCTGGGCCTCGCGCGTCTGGCCCTCGAGCGCCGCCTTCTGGCGGAGCATCAGGCCGATCCGCGTCTGCTCCGCGTCGAGCGCCGCCTGCTTCTGCGTCATCTCGCTGCGTTTCGCCGAAATCTCGGCCTGCAGGCGCTTGACCTCCACCAAGGTCGCCTGCAGCTCCTTCGCTTGCGCTTCGAGCTGTGGCACGGCGGCACCCAAGAGCATGGCGCCGCGTACCTGGTCGATCGGCGAGGCGGGGCCGAACAGCATCGCCTCCGGCGGGTTCTGCGACAGTTTCTCGAGGGCCGAGAGCAGGCCCGCCTCGCGCGCCTGATCGGCCGCGAGCGCCTTCTGCTTCGCCGCGGCCTCGGCATCGAGCGTCTTCAGCTGGCCCTCGAGCTCGGTCAGCCGCTCCTCGTAGTCCTGGGCGCTCTTCGCCGCCGCGACCGACGCATCCTGCAGCCGGGCCTGCTCGGCCACGAGTGTCGCCGCCTGCTTGTCGAGTTGCGCGCTCTCATGCCGGCCGGCCTCGAGCTTCTGCTCGACCGCCTTCAATTTCTCGTTCTGCAGCTTCTCGTCGGGCGCGGTTTCAGCCGCGGCCGCGGCGCCCCAGATGAGGAGCGCCACGGCCGCGCCGATAGCCGGGAGATCAGGCCGAGGCACGCGCAGCAGCTGGTGCCGCGGACGGCACGAGCAGCGAGCTGCCCGTCATGGACTTCGGCCGCGGCAGGCCCAGGAGCGCCAGCAGCGTCGGCGCGATGTCGGCGAGCTTGCCGCCGTTGGGCGCCACCGCCTTGACCCAGCCCGGCGGGTTGATCAGCACCAGCGGCACCGGGTTGGTCGTGTGCGCCGTGTGCGGCTGGCCGGTCTCGGGGTCGGTCATCTGCTCGACATTGCCGTGATCGGCGGTGATGAGCAGCGTGCCGCCCGCCTTGGCGACCGCGTCGGCCAGGCGCCCGAGGCAGGTGTCGACCGCCTCGACCGCCTGCTTCGCCGCTTCGATATTGCCGGAATGGCCGACCATGTCGGCATTGGCGTAATTGACCACGACCACGTCGAACCGGCCGGTGCCGATCGCGTCGACCAGCTTGTCCGTCACCTCGTAGGCCGACATCTCGGGCTTCAGGTCGTAGGTCGCGACCTTGGGCGACGGCACCAGGATGCGCTCCTCGCCCTCGAACACCTCTTCGCGCCCGCCGTTGAAGAAGAAGGTCACGTGGGCATATTTCTCGGTCTCGGCGATGCGCAACTGCTTCCAGCCGGCACGCGCGACGATCTCGCCGAACGTGTTCTCGAGCCCGTCCGGCTCGAAGATCGTGGCCATGAGCTTCTTGAGCTCGGTCGAATAGTCGACCATGCCGAGCGCGGCCGCGAACTTGACGGACGGGCCGCGGTCGAACTTGTCGAACTTCGGATCGAGCAGCGCCGCCAGGATCTCGCGCGCCCGGTCGGAGCGGAAATTCGCCATCAGCACGCCGTCGCCGTCCTTCATGCCGGCGTAATCGCCGATGACGACCGGCTTCACGAACTCGTCGGTGACGTCGGCCTTGTGCGAAGCCTCGACCGCGGCGACGGGCTCCGTCTCCTTGGCACCCTCGGCCGAAACGAGCGCACGGTAGGCCGCCTCGACCCGGTCCCAGCGATTGTCGCGGTCCATGGCGTAGAAGCGGCCGATCACGGTCGCGACCGAAGCGCCCTTCGCACCCGCGACGTCCTTGGCGAAGGTCGCGAGATACTCGCCGGCGCTCTTGGGCGGCGTGTCGCGGCCGTCGAGGAAGGCGTGGACCGCGACCTTGACGCCCGCGTCCGTCAGGATATGAGCCAGCGCGGCAATATGGCGCTGGTGCGCATGCACGCCGCCCGGCGACATCAGGCCCAGCAGATGGGCAGTGCCGCCGGTCTCCTTGAGCGTGGCGATGAACTTGCCGAGCGCCTCGTTCTTCGCGAGCGTGCCGTCCTTGATCGCCGCATCGATGCGCGGCAGTTCCTGCATCACCACGCGGCCGGCGCCGAGGTTCATGTGGCCGACCTCGGAATTGCCCATCTGGCCATCCGGCAGGCCGACATTGTGCTCGCTCGCCTCGATGATGCCGTGCGGAGCGGTCCGGGTCAGCTGGTTCCAATTCGGCGTATGGGCGAGCGTGATCGAGTTGGACGCGCCGTTCGGCAGGTAGCCCCAGCCGTCGAGGATGCAGAGGACGACGGGGCGGGTGGCGGGCTGGAGCTTTTCAGTCACGGGGCAAGTTCCCTGGGATCGAGCGGTGGCGGAGACTATCGCATGCGCCGGGCGCGCGGTAGTGTGCCCACGCGCAGGTGGGCCCCTGCAGGAAAAGCGTCATCGCACCCGGCTATACGATCGGTCAACGCCACAAGCCCGGAGCCATCCCCGTCATGCCCATGACAACCTCCAAGATCGACGCCGAAACCGACGCTCTCGTGGCGCTCTTCACCCGCCACGGCGGCGACGGCTATTTCGGTGAACGGGTCACCCAGGCCGAGCATGCGCTGCAGAGCGCCGCCCTCGCCGAGGATGAAGGTGCCGCGCCGGCGCTCGTCGTGGCCGCCTTGCTGCATGACGTCGGCCACCTGATCCATACCGGCGGCGAAGATATCGCCGACCGCGGCATTGACGCCCGCCACGAGGCGATCGGCGCCACGTACCTCGCCCGCCTGTTCGGCCCGGCCGTGGTCGAGCCGGTGCGGCTTCATGTCCCGGCCAAACGCTACCTCTGCGCCATCGACAAGGGTTATTGGCAGGACCTGTCGCCCGCTTCGAAGCAGAGCCTGGAGCTGCAGGGCGGCGTGTTCAGCCCGGACGAGGCCGAGGCCTTCGCCAACCTGCCGCAGGCGCAGGACGCCGTGCGACTCCGGCGCTGGGACGACCGGGCCAAGGTCATGGGCCTCGAGACCCGCCCCATCGAGTCCTATCGCGAGCTGATCGCCGCGGTCATGGCGAGCCATCCGGCCAACTGAGGGTACAAAGGCGACGGGCCCCAAGGGCTTCGACGCGAAAGGCCGTTGACTTTACCCGGTGCCGCCGCCGAGGCTCCCGACCCAAGAACAATCGGTCGACAACAATCGGTCGACAACAATCGGTCCGGGAGCCTCCAAGATCCATTCCCCCGCCCCGCGGCGCTCCTGGCTTGCTGCCGCCCTGCCCGGTTTCGCTGCCGTGTTCGTCGGTGTCGGCCTCGGGCGCTTCGCCTACACGCCGATCGTGCCGTTCCTGGCCCAGGCCGGGATCGATCCGGTCGAGGCCGGCTATGCCGGGGCCGCCAATCTCGCGGGATATTTCGTGGGTGCCGCGCTCGCCCATCGCCTGGGCGTCGCGCTGGGCGCCGGGCGTGCCATCCGCGCAGCACTCCTCCTCACCATCCTGAGCTTTCTTGGCTCCGCCGCCCCGCTCGGCTTCCCGTGGCTCGCCTTCTGGCGGCTCGTCGCCGGCGTGACCGGCGGCGTGCTGATGGTGGTCGGCGCCTCGACGGCGCTCGGCCGCGTCGCGGTCGAGGCACGTGGCCGGGCGGCCGGCATCATCATGACCGGCGTCGGCCTCGGCGTGATCCTCGGCAGCGCCGCGGTCGGGCCGCTCGCGGACCGGGACGTCCGCCTCGTCTGGCTGGCGCTTGCCGGCCTGTCCTTCGTCGCGAGCGCGCTTTCCTGGCCGGCCTGGCGCGACGGCCGCGTCCCCGGCGCCGAACCGGACGCCAGCCTCGCCGCTGCACCCCGGTTCGGGCCGGCCGTGCTGCTGCTTGTCATCGCCTATGGCTTCGACGGCGCCGGCTTCGTGCCGCACACGATCTTCTGGGTCGACTATGTCGCACGCGCCCTCGGCCTCGGGCCGTGGGGCGGCCTCACCTGGCTGGGCTTCGGCGCCGGCGCGCTCGCGGGTCCGGTCGCGGTCGGCGTGCTGGCGGACCGGCTCGGGTTCGGCCGCAGCCTGATCGTGGCCTTGCTCGTCAAGACCTTGGCGATCGTGCTCGCCATCGTCGCGACCGCGCCGGCCCCCCTGATGCTGTCGGCCTTCCTGGTGGGGGCGCTCTCGCCCGGCATGTCGGCGCTGGTGTCGGCCCGGCTGCTCGAGCTCCTGGATCACCGCCGCCACGGCCGGGCCTGGGGCCTGGCCACGCTCGGCTTCAGCGCGGCACAGGCCGCGGGCGGCCTCGCGCTCAGCAGCGCCTTCGCAGCGCTCGGCACCTATCCGCCGATCTATGGGGCGGGCGCGTTACTCGAGGCCGCGGGCTTGGCGCTCGCGACCTGGGGCTGGGCGATCGGGGGCAGCGCCGCATCGCGCGGCCGGTAGCCGCTCACCTGCGTGCCGTCGCTTGGACGCAGCTGAAAGAAGAACAACGATCCAATGAACGGCAGGACCGCGACCAGCGGATAGACGATGTGGAACTCGGCCGCGGTCACCGTGCCCTCCGGACCGACCAGCAGGCCGAGCAGTGTCGCGCCGAGGGCGACGCCGAAGCTCATGGACAGCTGCTGGCCCACGCTCGACACGCTGGTCGCCCGGCTCATCATGTCTGTCGGCACGTCGGCATAGCCCAGCGTGTTGAAGCAGGTGAACTGGACCGACCGCATGAAGCCGAACAGCAGCAGGTAGGCGTAGAGCAGCACATGCGGCGTCGCGGCCGTGAAGGCGGCGAGCCCCGTGATCACGAATCCCACCAGGAGACCGTTGCCGATCAGGAGGTTGCGGAAGCCGAAGCGCCTGAGGATACGCTGCGAGGCCGACTTCATCAGGATGGCGCCGAGGCTGCTGACGAAGGTGATGGCGCCCGACTGCATCGCCGTCAGGCCAAAGCCCAGCTGCAGCTGCAGCGGCAGCAGGAACGGCACGGCGCCGAGCCCCATTCGGCACACGCCGCCGGCCAGGACCGACAGGCGGAAGGTCCGGAGGCGGAAGACCTTGAGATCGACCGCCGGGCTGGGCGTACGCCGGGCATGCCGGCCATAGAGCGCCATGCCGGCGACGGCGACGGCCGCGAGCGTCGCCTCGCCCCAGGCCGGCACCATGTGGCGGCCGGCACTCTCCAGCACCAGCTCGGTCGAGGCGAGTGCTGCGCCGCAGATGACGAAACCGGTGAAATCGAAGCGCGGCGGCGCCGGCATCCGGTAGTTCTCGCAATAGCGAAGCGCCAGGAAGATGCCGAACAGGCCGATCGGGATGTTGATGTAGAAAATCCAGCGCCACGAGGCGTAGGTGGTAAGGAAACCGCCGACGATCGGCCCCATGGTCGGGCCGATCAAGGCCGGGATCGTCACGTAGCTCATGGCGCGCACCAGCCCTTCCTTCGGGAAGGAGCGCAGCAGGATGAGCCGCCCGACCGGCGTCATCATGGCGCCGCCGAAGCCTTGCAGGATGCGGGTCGCCACCATCATGGCGAGGCTCGTCGACAGGCCGCACAGCGCCGAGCCGACCGTGAACAGGACGATGGCGCCGCAGAAGACGTTGCGCGCGCCGAACCGGTCGGCGATCCAGCCGCTCACCGGGATGAACACGGCGAGGCTCAAGAGATAGCTCGTCACCGCCAGATTGAGGTGCAGCGGCGGCTCGTTCAGGCTGCGCGCGATCTGCGGGATCGAGGTCGCGATGATCGTGGAATCGAGATTTTCCATGAACAGCGCGCAGGCGACGACCAGCGGGATCAGCAGCCCGAGCTTGGGCTCGGTCGCGGTCCGGTAAACCGGCGGGGCGGGATTGCGCGGCAGATCGACCATGGGCACTCGGGACGGCGCGCCCGTGGCGGGCGCGGCACAAGGATGACTCTCTCGATAGAGAGTATCCTAAGCATTTTGCCGCCGGCTAGCCCACTCAACTTGCGCGGGCTGCCATGCCCGGTTGCGACGGCTCGCCCGAGGTGCCGGGCAATGCCTATTGCACGATGCGCCAGCTACCGTCCGGCTGGCGGCAGGCGACACCGCTCGTCGGCTGGGCGACGCCGTCGACCACGACCGACGACTGATATTGCCGGCAATAGGACTGGTCGACGGTCGGCGCCGGGGCATAGGCGACCGGCGGCGGCGCATAGACCGGCGCCGGATAGTAATAGGATGGCGCGTAGTAATAGGGATCGTAGCCGTAGCCACCGTAGCCCCAGGGCCAGAAACCGAAGCCGCCGCCGATGAAGACCGAGGAATGGCCACGCCAGCCCCAGCCCCCATGGCCCCAGCCGCCACGATCCCAGCCGCCACGACCCCAACCGCCGTGACCCCAGCCACCGTTCCCCCAGCCGCCGTGGAAACCGCCGCCACCGTGGAAACCGCCACCACCGTGGCCGCCATCGGCCATGGCCACGGGTGCCGCCAAAGCCATGGCCCCAGCCAGAACGGCGGTAGCGAGCGATCGCATCAACATGGCAAGGTCCTCCCTGCGGCAACTCCACACACCTCATTTGGGAAGTCGGGCGAGCGTCAGCGAGAGGGCTTCCTGTACTTTATTGTCACGGCTGTAATAACGGGGAGGCAAAGAGCATGCGGATCGCCATCGTCGGTGCCGGCGCGGTCGGCAGCGTCATCGCGGGTTTTCTGCTCGACCGCGGCGAGCACGAGGTCAGCCTGCTGGCGCGCGGCGCCCATCTGGCCGCGATCCAGGCGCGTGGCCTCACCGTCCATTCGAACGACAGGCATTTCACGAGCCGGCCGCGTGCCAGCGACGACCCGCGCGACCTCGGCCAGCAGGACGCGCTGATCGTCACGGTCAAGGGCCATTCACTCGCGGCCCTCGCGCCGACCCTGACGCCGCTCCTCGGCCGCGACACGCTCGTCGTCTCGGCGCAGAACGGCGTGCCCTGGTGGTATTTCTACGGGGCCGACGGCCCCGAAGCCGGCACGCCGTTCGAGACGGTCGATCGGGGCGGAACGATCTGGCGCGCGATCGGGCCGGAACGCGCGATCGGCGGCGTCATCAACATCCCGGCGTCAATCCCCGAGCCGGGCATGGCGCATCACGCCGGCCGGCTGCGCCTGCACCTGGGCGCGCCACGCGCCGGCGACCATGCGACCGCCCTCACGGAACTCGCCGGATCGATCGAGCGCGCCGGCATCGCCTGCAACGCGACCGACCGGATCCGCCATGAGGTCTGGTCGAAGCTCCTGCTCAACAATGCCTCGGCCACGGTGAGCGTGCTCACCGGCCGCACCATGGGCGAGATCCGCCGCGAGCCGGCGCTCCTGGGCACGCTCCGTCGCCTGATGCAGGAGTGCAAGGCGGTCGCGGCCGCCTGGGGCGTCGAGCTCGACGACGACATCGACGCCGAGCTCGCAAAGCCGCCAAGCGCACCCAACCACAAGACCTCGATGCTGCAGGATTACGAGGCAGGCCGCCCACTGGAGCTCGACCCAATCGTGACCGCGGTGATCGAGCTCGGCCGGCGCCGCCAGGTGCCGGTGCCGACGATCGAAAGCCTGTGGGCGCTGACGCGGATCAAGCTCGGGCTGCAGGACGGATAGTGCCCGAATGCCCCGACGGCGAGCCACAACAGTGGCTTCGCCGGCTCACCGCAGATGTTCGAATATGTCGCGCCACTGCTCCGACACTTCGTCGAACAGGCGCCGGGCCGCTTTTTCGTCGTGGGCGCCCGCCTCGTGGATCAGCTCCAGCACGCCCGCGTCATCGAGTGCCACGCCGTGGCGCACGCCGGCATGCAGGCTGTAGTACTTGCCGGCCCGCCGCTCGACCACAGCGAACTGGCTGCCGTTCGTGACCAGAAAATAACTTTCCCGTTCGTCGAGGACCGTAATCATCGTCGGCCTCCCCCGGATCGGCGCCCGAGCGATCCAGGCGCCCCTGATCCGCGCCATTCCGGCCCGACACTCTACGCTCATTTCCATCGATGTCGCGGCTATTCGACGCCCGGCACCCCGCCTAGACGCCCTCGACGACGCGCCCGCCAAGATAGGCCGCGCGCACCTCCTCGTTGTTCCAGAGCTCGTCGGGCTTGCCCTCGGTCACGAGCCGGCCGGTTTCAAGCACATAGCCGCGGTCGGCGACAGAGAGTGCCGTGCGCGCGTTCTGCTCGACCAGCAGCACGGTCGTGCCGCGCTCGCGGATGCGGGCGATAATGCGGAACACCTGTTGCACGATGAGCGGCGCCAGGCCCAGGGACGGCTCGTCGAGCAGGAGCAGACGCGGCTTCGACATGAGGCCGCGCGCAACCGCCACCATCTGCTGCTGGCCGCCCGACAGCGTCCAGCCGAGCGCGCCCGAAAAGCGGCGGATGTCCGGGAAGAGCTCGAACATCTCGTCGACCTCAGCCTCCATCTGCCGGCGCGCGAGCCCACTGCGGTTGGAGGCGCCGAGCAGGATGTTCTCCTTGACCGTCAGGCCCGGAAAGACGCGCCGCCCCTCCGGCACATGGGCGATGCCGAGGCGCACGACCGTCTCCGGATGCACGCCCGAGATGTCCTTGCCATCGAACAGCACGTGGCCGGCCTTCGGCTTCATCAGGCCCGAGATCGTGCGCAGCGTCGTCGACTTGCCGGCGCCGTTCGAGCCGAGCAGCGCCACGATCTCGCCCTCGCCGACGTGAAGCGACAGGTCCTTGAGCGCCTGGACCGCGCCATAGGCCGCCGAGAGCCCAGCCAGTTCAAGCAGCGGCATGGTCGGGCACCTCTCCGAGATAGGCAGCGATCACGTCGGGATGGCGCAGCACCTCGGCGGGCGTGCCCTCGGCGATGCGCTTGCCGAAGTTCAAGACCGTGATGCGGTCGGCCATCTGCTCGACCAGGTTCATGTCGTGGTCGATCAGGAACAGGGTCAGCCCATGGTGGGCGAGCCGCTTCAGGAGGCCGACCAGCTCCTGCTTCTCCGTGAGATTGAGCCCGGCCGCCGGCTCGTCGAGCAGCAGGAGCGTCGGGTTGCCGGCCAGCGCGCGGGCGATCTCGACCAGGCGCTGGTGACCATAGGGCAGGCTTGCGACCTTGATGTCGGCGCGCCCCGCCATACCGACGAACTCGAGGGCGGCGAGCGCCCGGCGGCGGGCCTGGTCCGGCGTCGCGGCTGCCGGGTTGCGCGGCCGCTGCGCGCCGATCACGACATTCTCGAACACGGTCAGGCTGTGGAACAGGCGGATGTTCTGGAACGTCCGCCCGACGCCGGCTGCGGCGATCTCGTGCGGCGGCAGGCCCGAGACCTTGACGCCATCGACCCTGACTTCGCCGCGGGTCGGCCGATAGATGCCGCTCAGCACATTGAGCATGGTCGTCTTGCCCGAGCCGTTCGGGCCGATGAGCGCATGCACCTTGCCGCGCTCGACCGCAATGTCGACGCCGTCGAGCGCCTTCAGGCCGCCGAAGTGCTTCGCCAGCCCCTTGATCTCGAGCAGGAGGTCACCGTCTTCCCCGTCCGGGTCGCCGAGGCTGAGCGCCTCGACGACACCATGATCGCGACGCTTGGGCGGACCGAAGAGGCGCGACAGCACGCCCCAGAGGCCGGTCGGCATGAACACCATGATGAGAATGACGGCGAGGCCATAGACCGCGAGATAGGCGCCCCTGAGGAAGCGCAGCCATTCCGGCAGCAGGATCAGGAGCGCCGTGCCGACGGCGGAACCCACCGCCGCGTCGGCGCCGCCCAACAGCACCATGGTCAGGAACACGACCGATTCGCCGAAGCTGAACTGGTCCGGGCTGATATAGCCGAAGCCGCCGGCGAAGAGGCCGCCACCGAGCCCGCCCAGGAGGGCCGACAGGCAGAAGGCCGTGACCTTGACCCGATAGGTGTCGACGCCGACGACCTCGGCAGCGAGCTCGTTGTCGCGCACCGCCTGCATGCCGAGGCCGAGCTTGGTGCCTTTGAGCCACCAGACGAAGGTGCCGACGGCGTAGAGCACGACGAGGCAGAGGGCCAGATAGCGGTCCGAGTCCTGCCACGAGATGCCGAACAGCGCCGGGCGCGGGATGTTGCGGATGCCGTCCGGCCCGTTGGTGAGGCCGATCCAGTTGGTCAGCACCAGGGTCAGGATCTGCTGGAAGCTGATCGTGACCATGGCGAGGTAATGGCCGCCGAGCTTGAGCGTCGAGGCGCCCAGGATCGCGCCGAACACGGCGGCGACCGCGACGCCCAGGAGCAGCGCCAGCATGAACGGCAGGTGCAGCATGGTCGTGCCGATGGCAACGCCATAGGCGCCGAGGCCGAAGAAGGCGGCCTGGGCGATCGAGATCTGCCCGGCATAGCCCAGGACCACGGTCAGGCCCAAGACCGCCATGGCATAGGTGGCGGCCTGCATGAACAGGTTGAGGAGATAGCCGTTCATCGGCTGCACGAGCGGCCAGATGACGGAGGCGGCGGCCGCGATGAGCAGGAGCGGCACGAGGATCGAGCGGGTCGTCATGCCTTCTGCGCCACCTTCTCGCCGAAGAGGCCCTGCGGGCGGATCAAGAGGAAGGCGAAGAGCACGAGGAAGGCGAAGCCGTCCTTGTAAGGCACTGAGACGTAGGCGGCGCCGAACGTCTCGATGATGCCGAGCGAGAGCCCGCCGACGATGGCGCCGGTCACGTCGCCGAAGCCGCCGATGATCGAGGCCGCGAAGGCCTTCAATGCCACCTGGCTGCCGAGCCCGACCGACACGAACAGGATCGGCGCCACGAGGATCCCCGCCAAGCCGCCCAGGATCGCCGAATAGACGAAGGTCAGCATGATCATGCCGGCGACGGGAATGCCGAGCAGGCTCGCCATCTCCTTGTCCTGCGACGTCGCCTGCATCTTCTTGCCGATGAGCGTGTGCTCGAAGAAGAAATACTGAAAGGCGACGAGCAGAATGGTGACGCCGATGATCAGCAGGTACTGGCTGTCGAGGAAGACGCCGCCCAACTGGAAGCCCGGGAAGTCGAACAGGCCCGCGAGGTTCTCAGGCGACGGACCGTAGCCGACCAGCACGGAGTTGGTCAGCAGGATCGAGGCGCCGATGGTCGAGATCACGACCGGCAGGAACGAGCGGTGCCGGAGCGGGTAATAGACGCCGAGATTGAACAGCGCGCCGATGATGCCCATGGCGACGAGGCTGATCAGGATCGCGGCCCAGTAGGGCAGGTTCAGGTCCTGGGTCAGAACCACCATCAGATAGGCCCCCAGCATGGCGAACTCGCCCTGGGCGAAATTCACCACGTTGGTCGCGCGATAGATCAGCACGAAGCCCAGGGCGACCAGGGAATAGACCGCCCCGATCCCGATGCCGGTGAACAACAATTGCAGGAAGATCGCCATCGGCATCCTCGACGATTGTCAGAAGCGGAGGAGATCGGGAGCGGGACCGGCCAGGCCGGCCCCGCGGCACCCGGGCCGATCAGTCGGTGTAGTCGACGTGCTTCGTGAAGCTGATCTTGCCGTTCTGGTTCTGCACGATGTTGTAGCCGTGCAGCCCGTCGCCGTTCTGGTCGAAGTTGTAGGTGCCCTCCGCACCCTTGTAGCCCTTGATCGCCAGGATCGCGTCCCGAACCTTGGCCGGATCGGTCGATTTGGCGTCAGTCATCGCCTTGGCGGCGATATGCACCGCGTCGAACGTCCAGGACCCGAAATTGTCGGCCGGGACCTTGGCGATCGACTCGTATTTCGCGTTGAACGCCTTGGCCTCCGGGCTCGAATCCGCGGCGAAGTCGGCGATGCCGTAGGTGCCGTTCAAGGTTGGGCCGGCGAGCTTGAGCGCCGTCGCGGTCGTGATCGACGGCGAGCCCACCCATTTCGCCTGCACGCCGAACTGACGGAGCTGCTTGGCGAAGATGCCGAGGTCATTCTCGAAGGTGAAATAGCTGCCGATGATGTCCGCGCCCGACGATTTCACCGCGAGGACCACGGCCGAGAAGTCGGCCGACTGGTTCGGATAACCCTGGACGAGGGCCGGCTCGAGCCCGTGCGACTTGAGCGCCGCGGTCAGCGCGTTCATGCCGCCGCTGCCGAAGGCGTCGGTCGAATGCACGATCGCCCATTTCTTCAAGCCCAGCGTATCGACGCCGAAATCGGCGATGACGCGCGCCGAATAGCTGTCGTTCGGCCGGCAGCGGAACAGCCACGGATTGCCCTGGTGGGTCAGCTGCGGCGCCGTGCCGCCGATGAACACCGGCTTGCCGAGCTTCAGGATGTCGGGCGACATGGCATCGACCTGGGTCGAGCGGATCGAGCCCAGGAACACCGGGATGTCGGCCTGGGTCGCAAGCCGCGAGAAGGCGGCGACGGCGCCCGGATTGGTCGTCTGGTCGTCCTCGACGACGAGGCTCAAGGTATTGCCGTTGACGCCGCCTGCGGCGTTGATCTCGTCGATCGCCATCTTGGCGCCGATCTGGGCGTACTTGCCGGACTCGGCCGCGGGCCCGGTGATCGGCGTCACCATGCCGATCTTGATCTCGCCGGCCGACGCCGCAGCGCCGCCGAAACCCAGCGCCAGCGCGATCATCGCGCAGGCCGTCACATGCCCCCTCTTCATCGGTCGCTTCCCCCTGCAGATCAGAACTTTTGTTCTTTTGTCTGACTTTACGCTGTCGCGACGGCGGGCCGAGATCAAGTGAAATCATCGTACAATCGCGGTGCGACGAAATTGGCCAGACCACATTACCAATTGACCCGTCGCCGGAAAGATGGAACGGTCGCGTCCGACTGCACGCGACCCTTGAGAGTCGTGGCCGATTTGTCGTTCGAAGAACCGTGGGGAGGGGATTCTATGGCTGAGCAGGGAATGAAACTGACGCGCCGGCAGCTCGGCGGAGTGGCACTCAGCGGGGTGGCGCTGGGCGTGCTGCTGACTGCGGGCGCAATGCCGGCCCATGCCGCCGACGCACCGCCGTTGCCGTCATCGGCCCAGACGATCAACATCATCGACGTCGGCGGCGCGCTGGCGCTGACGCAGAAAGGCTTCGAGGACTATCGCAAGGCCCATCCCGACCGGGTCGCGAAGTTCAACTACACCAAGGCGCCGGCACCCGAGCTCGCGGGCAAGATCAAGGCCCAGCAGGATGCCAACCACCTCGACATCGACATCGTGCTGACCGGGCTCGACGGCCTGGCCGCCGGCATCGATCAGAAACTGTGGCTGAAGCTCGATCCGGACTACGACGGCAAACTAGGCAACCTGGCCGCCAACTACCTGCCGGCGGCGCTCGACATGCACAAGCTTGGCCAGGGCTACGGCGTCACCGTCGTCTATTACCCGTCGGGCCCGCTCATCGAGTACGCGCCGGAACGGGTCAAGGACGTGCCGAAGTCGACCGAGGAGCTGCTCGCCTGGGCGAAGGCGCATCCGAACAAGTTCATGTACGCTCGGCCCGCCAATTCCGGCCCAGGCCGCACCTTCCTGATGGGCCTGCCCTATCTGCTGGGCGACAAGGACCCGAAGGATCCGATCAAGGGCTGGGACAAGACCTGGGCGTACCTGAAGGAGCTCGGCCAGTACGTCGAGTACTATCCGTCAGGCACCGGCGTCACGATGAAGCAGCTGGGCGAAGGCTCGATCGACATGATCGTGTCGACCACTGGCTGGGACATCAATCCGCGCGTGCTCGGCACCGTGCCGAAGAGCGCCAAGGTCGGCACGCTCAAGGGTTTCCACTGGGTGTCCGACGCGCAGTACCTGGCGATCCCGAAGGGTATCTCGCCGGACCATCTGGCGGTGGCGCTCGACGTCATCGCCTACATGATGACGCCGCACGCCCAGGCCTACGCCTATGACGACGGCTATTTCTACCCAGGCCCCGCGGTCAAGGACGTGCCGCTCAGCATGGCGCCCAAGGAAAGCCAGGACGCGATCGCCGAATACGGCCGGCCGGAATACGACGACCTGATCAAGAACAACAAGATCGAGACGCCGCTCGAGGCGAACGCCATGGTCGCCGCGTTCCACAAGTGGGACGAGGAAATCGGCAGCGGCAAGACCAAGTAATCCGTCGAAACCCTTCGACGCGACAGGGACGGGCGGCAGAAATGCCGCCCGTTTTCTTTTGCGCCCAGCAGAATCTGCCGGATCCGGCGAGGCTCGTCCCGGTAGATTTTGCCGGGCGGGGACAAATCGACCGGCTGGCATCTCCCGCCGAGCGTGGCATCGACGGCCGAAAATTTCTTTATAAAATCATTTAATTACAGACAGTTACGGCGCATGTCGCCTTGCTTCCGAGGCTCTGGCACACCCCTTGCCGATTGGTCCGACAAGGGCTCGGCACGTTCCGTTGCCGTCCTGACCGGGCGAAAGGTCCCGGGAAGCGACGTCAACGGTACGTCCCGAGTGTGGTGTCGAACCGGGTTCGAGCGCGCCTATGAAAGAGCGACGCGCCGGGCCGCAGTCCTTAAAGGAAGTGAGCCATGTCTGACATTACTCTGACCGCCGTCCAGCAGGACACGCTGCTCCAGCTGCAGAACGCGTCGCAGCTGTTCAACCGGACCCAGGAGCGGCTCAACACTGGCAAGAAGGTCAACGGCGTCGTCGACGATGCGGTCGCCTATTTCCGCTCGACCTCGCTCTATGACCGGACCTCGGCGCTCGATACCCGCAAGGGCAACATCGACCAGAGCGTGTCGGCCGTGACCGCGGCGCTCAACGCCACCTCGGCCGTCGACGGTCTCTTGAAGCAGCTCAAAGGCGTGCTCGAAGGCGCTCGCGGCGCCGTTCTGTCGCAGCGCGTCGCCGCGACGACCCAGTTCAAGAACATCGCCAAGCAGCTGGCCCAGCTGGTCAAGGACACGACCTACCAGGGCCTCAACATCCTGACCGCGACCACGGCGACGCTGTCGACCCAGTTCTCGGAGCGCACGGCCGCCACGCTGGTGATCAACGGCTTCAACCTGGTCGCGACCGGCGCCGGCAACACGAACTCGCTGTTCACCGGCGCCACCGGCGTCTTCAAGGCCGACGGCTCGCTCAACTTCTCGAACGTGATCTTCTCCGGTGCGGGCGGCACGGGCGTGTTCGGCTTCTCGGCCCTGAACCTCACGAGCGCGCAGACCATCGGCGGCGTCACCATCGCCGTGTCGCGGGCCGAGGCGATCTTCTCGGCGTCGGACAACCGCATCGACGCGGCCATCGCCCAGAACCAGGCGATCAGCGCCTCGCTCGGCATCAACGTCTCGATCCTGCAGGCCCGTTCGACCTTCACCGCCAACTATGCGACGACGCTCTCGCAGGGCGGTGACAAGCTGACGCTGGCCGACCTCAACACCGAGGCGGCGAACTCCCAGGCCCTGACGCTGCGCCAGCAGATCGGCATCCAGTCGCTGTCGGTCTCGGGCCAGCAGAATCAGTCGATCCTGAACCTGCTGAAGTAATCTCGGCGGCAATAATCTCGACGCCCGGCCCGGCTGCCTCAAACGCCGGGGCGGGCGGTCGAGAAATAGAGCCCGGGCAGGATCAGGACGCTGCCCCAGAGATGGTAGAAGCCGGGCTGTTCGGCGAGCAGCAGATAGCCCAGCACGCCGTTGTAGAGCGGTCCCAGATAGAGCATGAGCCCGGCCCAGGCCGGGCCCTTGAGAGCCACCAGCTTGCCATAGCAGCTGTAGGCGCCGAACCCGGGCACCAGTCCCAGGAACGCCATGTAGCCGAAGGCGGACATGGTGAGCCGCGGCCCATCGCCCAGAATCACGCCGTCCAGCATCAGCTCGGCAATCGCGCACGGCAGGCTGACGACCACGCCCGCCAACACGATCGCGGCGAAGCGCACCATGAGCGGCAGCGGCGACGGCCAGAGCCGCAGCAGCACCGAATAGAGCGACCAGGACAGGACCGCGAGCAGAACCCAGAGATCGCCCGGGATGAAGCTCAGCGACAAGAGCCGCCCGAGGTCGCCCTTGGTGACGATCACGATGACGCCCGCGAACGCCAGCAGCGCGCCCAGGGCCTGGCGGGCGGTGATCCGATGGCGCCAGATCGCGGCCGCGAGGCCGAGGATCAGGATCGGCGACAGCGCATAGAGCAGCCCCATGTTGGTCGCGGTCGTCGTCTGGCCCGCGATATAGACCGGCGCGCCGCAGAGCCCCATGCCGAGGCCGCCTAGGATCGCAAGGCGCCCCCACTCGCGCGCGAGCTCGGCCCGTGCCGCCCAGAGTGGCCGGCCGACCAGGGGCAGCAGGATCAAGAACGTGCAGGTCCACCGGCCGACGGCGAGCGTGATCGGCGGCACCGCGCCGTCGACCACCCGCGCCGTCAGCTGATTGGCCGCAAAGAGCACCGGCGTCACGATCAGCAGCAGGACGGCGAACCCATCGGACCCAGCGATGGGCCCGACGGCAGGCCGGCGCTCCGCCGCCATCAGGTGCCGGTCGGCAACGCTGGCAGCGTCACCCATTCGACCGCGGCCGGCTCGATCCGCTCGCCCAGGAAGCGCGAGGCGATGCGCGCGAACCGGTCCGGCCCGTCGGTCGCGAGATACCGGATCGAGGGCGCCGCACCATCCGCCCGCGCGAGATGACGCTCGGCCAGCAAGTCGGCCGCCGCCGCAGCGACCGTTTCCGAGCTGTCGACCAACGTCACCCAGGGGCCGAACATGGTGCGGATCGCCGGCGTGAACAGCGGGAAATGGGTGCAGCCCAGCACGAGGCAATCCGGCGCCGCGCGCGGATCGCGCTCGAACATCGGCCCGAGATAGCGGCGCAGCACAGCCTCGGCCAGCACGTCCTCTGCCCAGCCCTCCTCGGCCAGCGCCACCAGCAGGCCGCAGGCTCGCGCCTGGACCGCCGCCTCGGGACGGAGCCGGTGGATCGCCGCCTCGTAGGCGCCTGAGCGCACCGTGCCTTCGGTTGCGATCACCGCGATGCGGCCGCTGCGCGACCCGGCCACCGCCGCGGCCGCGCCCGGCTCGACCACGCCCAGGATCGGCAAGGCGGGATAGAGCCGCTCGAGCGTCGGCAGCGCATGGACCGTCGCCGTATTGCAGGCGACGACGAGCAGCTTGATGCCCTGGGCCGCCAGATAGGCGACCGCCTCGGCCGTATAGGCCGCGACCGTCTCCGGACTCTTCGGCCCATAGGGCACGCGCGCTGTGTCGCCTAGATAAATCATCGATTCCTGCGGCAACCGGCGGCGCAGTGCTGCGAGCACGGTCAAGCCGCCGACGCCGGAGTCGAACACGCCGATCGGCTGGGTTGAGGAAACGGGATGCGCGGGGTCCATTGCTGGGTCAGGGGGCAGGATCAGAGGCGGGGTTTGGGGATACTCGTCATAGCGGCGAAGGCGCGCCCACACAACGCCCGGCTAGCAACGCCCGGCTAACTCCGCGGCGCCCTAACTTTTGGGTGTCGGGGTGAAGGAGCGCGCGAGGAACTGCAGCACGGCCGGGAGCGCCGCCGACCAAGTGTCCCAATCATGATCGCCGGGCGTCAGCGCCGTCTCGACCGGGATCTTCATGGCGGCAAGGCGCGCCGCCATGACCGCTTGCTCCCGGTCCAGGTGATAGCGGTCGCCCGTGCCGCAGGTGAGATAGATCGACGGCACCGGCCCCGATGGCGACAGTGTGCCGGCCAGCGTCATCGGGCTTGCGGCGACGAAGCGGTGCGCGTCGAACGGCCGGCCGAACGCCCCCTGGAAGATGCGCTGGATATGCTCGTCGAACTGCGTCTCGGGCGTCACCCGCGTCCAGAACGCGCCGCTCATCGCCGCCGCCGCCGCATAGCGGTCGGGCGCCATCAGTGCGAAGCGCAGCGCGCCGAAGCCACCCATCGAATAACCGGCGATGGCTCGACCGCGCCGATCGGTCCGCGCCCGCCAGGTCCGCTCGACATAGGTTGGCAGGTCCTGCTCGATCGCGGTCGCGACATTGCCCGAGCCGTCGCCCGGCGCGTCCATGTACCAGGAATTGGGCCCTCCCTCCGGCATGACGATAAGCGTCGGCGGCAGGCGCCGGTCAGCGATCAGCCGGTCGGCGATCTCCTGAAGGTGGCCTTGCTCGACCCAGTCGACAGCGGAAGCCTCAGCACCGTGCAGCAGGTAGATGACCGGCAGCCGGTCACGCATCGCCGCATAATCGGCCGGCAGGTAGAGGACGAAGCCCAGCGGATGGCCGAGTGCGGCGCTCGGCGCTTCCTCGGCCCGCAGGATCTGCGACGGCTCGGCCGAGGCACTCCCGGCGGCAAGGGCGAACAGCAGGGCGAGGAGCCAGCGCATCATTCGGCCGCCATCCGCCGCTCGACGGATTGCACCTCGGCAAGCTGGTCGGGGGTAACCGAGAAGATCGCGAGCCCCGCGCCGCGCGAAATCGTGCCGGCGAGCCTGACCGGGCGGCCGACCAGGGCGCGCGCCGCCTCGCCCACCGGGCCGCCGTCGGATGCCGCCATCAGGTACCAGCGCAGGCTGCCGTCGTCGGCCCTGGTCACGAACAGGGCCGGGATGCCGCCGTAGAGACAGAACGAGCCACAGGCCTCGTGCGCCTTGCCCTCGCCCGGGTTCATGGCGCCGGCATAGCATTTGGCATCGACGATCTCGCCCTCGAGCATCGCCGCCTCGGGGGCCGCGGCCGGCAGCGGCGCCATGACCGAGGCATCCTGACGCACGGGCGCCTGGTCCAGCTGCAGCACGGTAAGGTCGCCGCGCAGGATCGGATAGCCGCGTGCCTCGACCATGGCACCATCCAGCTCATCGAGCCCGTCAGGGGCGCCGATCTTGCCTTCGTCGGCCAGCAGCACCGCCCCGGCCGGCCGGTCGCGCGTCGCGGCGAGGCGCAGCAGCGGATAAGGCCGCGCCTGGAACTGCCCCGTATAGGCGACCTCGCCCTCCGTGCCCCAGGCGCCGCTCGCGTGCGGCTTCTGCCCGCCGAACAGCAGGAGTGCGAGGCCGACATCGAGGATCACCAGGAGCACCAGCACCCCCGCCAGGAAGCCCCTGAGGCCGCGCGGCAGCTTCAGGTAACCGACGTAAAACGGCGGATCGGGCTCAGCCATGGGCCTCTTCCAACGGCAGCGGGGCGACCGGCGTGCCCGGCGGCAGCGGCCGGGGATCGACCAGCACGATATCGCCCTCGCGTTTCAGCCGATATGTGGCGATCTTGTCGGTGAAGGGCGGCGGGCTCCGGCCGTTCTCCGGGCGGAACTGGAAGCCGTGCCAGGGGCAGGTGATGCAGCCGTCGATGATCCGTCCCTCGCCGAGCGGCCCGTTCTGATGGGCACAGACGTTGACGACGGCCGAAAGTCTGCCGCCATTGCGGAACACGGCGATGCGCTCGCCTTGAGGCGGCACCACGATGCGCGCCCGTCCATCGGCGAGGTTCGCGCGGAGCTCGCCGACCGTGCCGACCGCGAGCCAGCCGGCCGCATCCGCCGCGTCGGGCGTCTCGTCGCGTCGCCGCTCGACCCGTGCCGCGGCGCCATGCAGCGCGCCCAGCAGTACAACGGCGCCGCCGAGCAGCACCGGCACCACGGCTGAACGCTCCGCCTGCATGACGCCCAGCGCCACATGCAGGATGAGCAGACCGAAGGCGGCGTAGACCGCCATATGGATCGCCTTCCACACCGGCGGTGTCAGGAAGGCGAGCCAGAAATCGTGACTGGTGACCGCCATCACGACCAGGATCAGGAGCGCCGCCACGCCCAGCGCCTCGAACGGGAAACCGAGGAAACTGCCGTAGTTCGGATTGCTCACCAGCAGGGATACGAGCGGGTCGAGCTTGCCCGCGCCATGGTACCAGTCGATCGCCGACCAGGCATGGGCGAGGGCTACGAGGCAGGTCAGCACGCCGAAATGCCGCCGGTTGTAGAGCAGCGGCAGGAAGCGGCGGTCGAGCCGGGCGAGCGGCCCGATCGCGAGGATGCCGGTCAGCATCACGAGGCCGCAGCTGCCGAGCGCGCGGGTGCGCAGCGTCTCCCAGGTCACCGGGTGATCCGACGGCAGCAGTCGGGGCCCGAGCGCCAGGAAGCCCGCGAGATAGAGGGCGACGCCGGCCAACAGCAGCAGGTCGTAGACCTGCTTGTGCCGGTTCCACTGGACGGCGCGGAAGCCGGCACTCATCGCACGGCACCGCTCACCAGCGGCCCGTCGCCCAGCGGGGCCTTATCGAGCACAGCAGGCGGCCGCAGCACCAGAGCGGCTACCAGCAGGCCGCCGACGAGCCAGGGAAGAATCTGCCAGACCCGCCGGTGCCAGCGGCGATGCGGCCGCCTCACGGCCCAGTCCCGCCAGTGAGGGGCCCGCCAGAGAGGGGCCCGCCAGAGAGCCCGCGGCCGAGCACCCAGCGTCCAAGCACCCAGGGCCAGAGCACAGCGGCACCAGGCAGCAGCAGGACCCGCGCGCCCCAGGTCACGTGTCCCGCATCGGGCATGGCGCGGAGCACGCCCAGGGTCACGAAGCCCAGGCCCACGACGAGACCGACGGCGCCGTAAAGCTCGACACCCGCGACGATGATCCGCGCTGCGCCCATGGATCCGCTCCGCCTGCGCCAGAGGATGGGGAGTGTAGCGATCAGCGCGTCGAAATCGAAGGCGCTATTCCCGTCCGCGGCCGGGCCGATGTCGGCGCGCGGACCGGTTCCGCCGGCTGGTTCGCTGCGGCGGGCGCCGGCGCGGGCGTTGTGGCAGGCTTGGCCCATGGCGCCGACTTGATCCAGGCGACGCCATAGGCGACGGCGAACAGCACGGCGAAGCAGACGCCATTCACCAGCACCTGTGCCACGAAGCCGGTGCCAAGCAGGTCGAACGCCATGCCGGCCAGGTCGGCGAGCAGGATGCCGGCCAGGAAGATCGACAGTGCCTGCTGACCGCATTTGACGAGTGGCCGGACCGTCTGGCCCTGGATCAGGTGCAGGCGGCCCGTCAGCAGATAGACCGCGACATAGGCGGTCGCGAAGAAATGCAGGATCTGCAGCGGGTCGAGGAAGGTCTTGTCGGCATGGCCCAGGATCCAGGCCTGGACCAGATCGAGCCCCGGCACGGTCTCGTAGATCGCCGGCACGGTGACCGCGACGCCGAACAGGATATAGGCGACCGCCGCACGGAAGATGCGCCGGTCGGCCGGCGGGGGCGTGAGCCACTTCATCGACAGCGAGAAGCCGGTGAAGAACAGCAGCTGCCAGCAGAAGGGGTTGAAGAACCAGCCGCGCGGATCGCTGGGGCTAGGCAGGTTCCAGTCATAGGCGTTGGCGAGCGCCCAGAGCGCCGCCGAGGCCGCGAGCACGGCCAGCGGATGGACAAGACGCGCCAGCGCCACCGCGACCGGCACCATCGCCAGCACGACCATGTAGACCGGCAGGATGTCGAGGTAATGCGGCACATAGGTCAGCGTGACGATGCCCAAGAGCGCATCGGCAGGATCGGCGAACAGATGGTCGAGCTGCAGGACCGAGCGATAGTCGTCCTGGCCCGGGAGGAGCCGGTTCGCCGCCACCGCCAGCGCCGCCACGACCAGCACGATCGCGAGCTGCGCGATATAGAGCTGCCAGACCCGGAGCCCGATGCGCGCCGAGCCCAGGAGCCAGCCTGCCCGCTTGTAGACGCCCCCGAACGCGAGGCCGCCGGCATAACCCGACACGAACACGAACATCGCGGCCGCGTCCGACAGGCCGAAGCGCGCCGGGATCCAGTCCGAGAGCCAGTTGCCCCGGGTGTGGCTCACCAGGATGACGAACAGTGCGATGCCGCGGAAGAAATCGAGCCGCGGATCGCGGACCTTAGCCGGCCTGGTCGCTGGGATCGGCGCTGCTGTCATGCTTCATCCAAGAAGGACGGCGCGCCGGGGAAAGACCGGACGCGCCGTTCGGGCCAGAAGACGAAGCGTAGATTTAGGCCGGACGGGCCGGAAAACGAATCACGTTCCCGCGATTGTTGTGATCCGGCCCGCCCTCATCTCATTACCGTCACTTCATCGCGTCGAGCGCCAGGTTGAGCTCGAGCACGTTCACATGCGCCTCGCCCAACACGCCACCGGCGCGGCCCTCGATATGGGTCTCGACCAGCGCCTTGACCTTGTCGGCCGGCAGGTTACGTGCCTTCGCGACGCGCTCGACCTGGAAGAGTGCCCCGGCCGGCGTGATGTCCGGGTCGAGGCCGGAGGCCGAGGTCGTGACCAGGTCGACCGGCACCGGCGCATCGGAGCCGGCCTTCAGCGTCTCGACGTCGCCCTTGACCCGGTCGATGAGCGCCTTCGACGTCGGCCCATAGTTCGAACCGGTCGAGGCATCGGCCTTGTAGGGCACGGGGACCTGCTTGGTCGCGTCGTTCGGGTCCGCATCGGTCGTCGCCGACGGGCGGCCGTGGAAATACTGATCGCCTGTGAAGTTCTGGCCGATGAGCGCCGAGCCCACGACCTTGCCGTCCCGCTCGATCAGGCTGCCCTCGGCCTGGTGCGGGAACAGCACCCGGGCGACGCCGGTCACCGCGTAGGGATAGACCAGGCCCGTGATGGCGCTCAGCAACAGGAGCATCACGATGGCCGGGCGGATTTCCTTCAACATTTCGGCAGTTCCTCAGATGAGACCGATCGAGGTGACGAGCACGTCGATGATCTTGATGCCGATGAACGGGACGATGACACCGCCCAGCCCATAGATCAGCAGGTTGCGGGCGAGCAGGCGGGAGGCCGACTGCGGCCGGTAGCGCACGCCCTTCAGCGACAGCGGAATGAGCGCGATGATGATGAGCGCGTTGAAGATGATTGCCGACAGGATGGCGCTTTCCGGCGTCTTCAGCTGCATGATGTTCAGCGCCTGCAGCTGCGGGTAGAAGGCGAGGAACATGGCCGGGATAATGGCGAAGTACTTCGCCACGTCGTTCGCGATCGAGAAGGTCGTGAGCGCGCCGCGCGTCATCAGCAACTGCTTGCCGATGCCGACGATCTCGATGAGCTTGGTCGGGTCGCTGTCGAGATCGACCATGTTGCCGGCCTCGCGAGCCGCAACCGTGCCGGTCTGCATGGCGACGCCGACGTCGGCCTGGGCCAGGGCCGGGGCGTCGTTGGTGCCGTCGCCGCACATGGCGACCAGCTTGCCCTTGGCCTGCTCGTCGCGGATCAGTTTCAGCTTCGCCTCCGGCGTCGCCTGGGCCAGGAAGTCGTCCACGCCCGATTCCGCCGCGATCGCAGCCGCCGTCAGCGGATTGTCGCCGGTGATCATCACCGTGCGGATGCCCATCTGGCGGAGTTCCGCGAAGCGCTCGCGGATGCCGCCCTTGACCACGTCCTTGAGGTGGATGACGCCCAGCACGCGGCCGTCCTTGGCGACGGCGAGCGGCGTGCCGCCGGCCTTGGCGATCCGCTCGGTCGTCTCGGTGAGCTCGCGCGGGAAGGCGAGGTTGGGGTTGCGGTTGACATCGCGCACGTGGGCGACGATCGCGTCGACGGCACCCTTGCGGATCGAGCTGCCGCCGATGTCGACACCGCTCATGCGGGTCTGCGCGGTGAACGGGATGAAGACGGCGTTGAGCGGCCCCATCTCGCGCGCCCGGATGCCGTATTTCTCCTTGGCCAGCACCACGACCGAACGGCCTTCCGGCGTCTCGTCCGAGAGCGAGGAGAGCTGCGCCGCGTCGGCCAGGTCCCGCTCAGACACGCCGGGCATGGCGATAAGCTCGGTCGCCACACGGTTGCCGAGCGTGATGGTGCCGGTCTTGTCCAGGAGCAGCGTGTCGACGTCGCCCGCCGCCTCGACGGCGCGGCCGGACATGGCGAGCACGTTGAACTTGACCAGCCGATCCATGCCGGCGATGCCGATCGCCGACAGGAGCGCACCGATCGTGGTCGGGATGAGCGTCACGAACAGTGCCACCAGGATCACGACCGAGACGGCGCCGCCGCCATAGGTCGCGAAGCTCGGGATCGTCACCGTCGCCAGCACGAAGATGATCGTCATGCCGATGAGCAGGATGTTGAGGGCGATCTCGTTCGGCGTCTTCTGGCGCTGGGCGCCCTCGACCAGCGCGATCATGCGGTCGAGGAAGGTCGAGCCTGGGCTCGCCGTGATGCGCACCTTGATATGGTCGGAGAGCACCCGCGTGCCGCCGGTGACCGCCGAGCGGTCGCCGCCGGACTCGCGGATGACCGGTGCGGATTCACCGGTGATGGCGCTCTCGTCGACCGAGGCGACGCCTTCGATCACCTCGCCGTCGGACGGGATGAGATCGCCGGCGTCGACCAGCACCAGGTCGCCCGCCCTGAGGCTCAGGCCCGGCACGGTGACGAAGGTCGTGGCGTCGGCGGCCGCGAGCTTCTTCGCCATGGTCTCGGTCCGCGTCTTGCGGAGCGCATCGGCCTGGGCCTTGCCGCGGCCCTCGGCCACTGCCTCGGCGAAATTGGCGAATACGACCGTGAACCAGAGCCAGATCGCGATCTGGCTCTCGAACAGGATATGGCCGGTGCCCATGACGATGTCGCGGGCGAGAAGGACGGTGGTGAGCGCCGCCACCACCTCGACCACGAACATCACCGGGTTGCGGACGAGCGTCCGCGGATCGAGCTTCTTGAACGATTCGCCGATCGCCGGAACCAGGATCTTGGAGTCGAACAGCGAGGATGTGCGCGTATTGCGGACGGCGTCGCCGGGGGCAAATACGGTTTCAGTCATGATGGGATCCCAATTCCGGGCTAGTAGAGGCTGCCGGCCGCCAGGGCCAGATGCTCGACGATCGGCCCGAGTGCCAAGGCCGGGAAGAAGGTCAGGCCGCCGACGATGAGGATGACGGCGATCAGGAGACCCACGAACAGTGGCCCGTCGGTCGGGAAGGTGCCGACCGAGGGCGGCACGATCTTCTTGGCGCCGAGCGAGCCTGCCACCGCCAGCATCGGCACGATGAACAGGAAGCGGCCCACGAACATCGCGATCGCCAGCGTCACGTTCCAGAAGATCGTGTTGGCCGAGAGGCCCGCGAACGCGCTGCCGTTGTTGCCGGTGGCCGATGTGTAGGCGTAGAGCACCTCGGAGAAGCCGTGCGGGCCGGCGTTGTTGAGCGCGCCCAGCGCCGTATCCGGCAGGACGGCGGCGACCGCCGAGAAGCCGAGGATCGACAAGGGCAGGATCAGGATCGCGAGCATCGCCATCTTGACCTCGCGGGACTCGAGCTTCTTGCCGAGATATTCCGGCGTGCGTCCGACCATGAGGCCGGCCACGAACACGGCCACGATCGCGAACATCAGCATGCCGTAGAGGCCCGAGCCGACACCGCCGAAGATGATCTCGCCCAGCTGGATGTTGATCATCGGGATCATGCCGGCCAAGGGCATGAAACTGTCATGCATCGAGTTGACGGCACCACACGACGCGTCGGTCGTGACCGTGGCGAAGAGCGCCGAGTTGGCGATGCCGAAGCGGACCTCCTTGCCTTCCATGTTGCCGCCGGCCTGCAAGAGGCTCGCGTGCTGGTCGACGCCCAGAGCCGCAATCGCCGGGTTGCCGCCGGCCTCGACCGGATAGACGACCGCGACGCCAGCCAGGAACAGAAGTCCCATGACGCCGAAGATCGCCCAGCCCTGCTTCTCGGCACCAACCATGCGGCCGAACACATTCGTGAGCGCGGCACCGATCGAGAAGATCGAGATCATCTGGATGAAGTTGGTGAGCGCCGTCGGGTTCTCGAACGGATGCGCCGAGTTGGCGTTGAAGAAGCCGCCACCGTTCGTGCCCAGCATCTTGATCGCCTCCTGCGAGGCGACAGGACCGATCGCGATCGACTGCTTGGCGCCCTCGAGCGTCGTCGCATCGACATAGGCGCCCAAGGTCTGCGGCACGCCCTGCCAGACCAGGAAGAGCGCGTAGACGAACGAGATCGGCAGCAGCACGTAGAGCGTGCAGCGCGTGAGGTCGACCCAGAAATTGCCGAGCGTCTTGGACGAGCGCCGGGCGAAGCCACGGATGAGCGCCAGCGCCAGTGCGATGCCGGTCGCGGCCGAGACGAAATTATGCACCGTCAGACCCAGCATCTGGGTCAGGTAGCTCATGGTGCTTTCGCCGGAATAGCTCTGCCAGTTCGTGTTGGTGATGAAGCTGATCGCCGTATTGAGCGAGAGGTCCGGGGTGAGCGCCGAAAAGCCCTGCGGGTTCAGCGGCAGCACGTCCTGGAAGCGCATCAGCGCATAGAGCGACAGCGCACCCGCGAGGCTGAACAGCAGCATGGCCGCGCCATAGACGAGCCAGTCCTGCTCGGTCTCCGGATCGACGCCGGCAATTTTGTAGAGCACCGCCTCAACCGGGCGGAAGATCGGCGAGAGAAAAGTCTTCTCGCCCTTGAACACGCGCGTCATGTAGCCGCCCAAGGGCCGCGTCAGCGCGAGGATCGCGACACAGAAGAGCGCGATCTGAAAAATGCCGTTGAAGGTCATGGGGACCGCCTCAGAAGCGCTCGGGATGGATCAGCGCGTAGACCAGGTAGCCCAAGAGGCCGACCGAGACGACGCCGCCAAGGATGTAGTCGAACAGCATGGGCCCTTGCTCCTAGACGCGATCGCAGGCCGCGAGATAGGCGAGGCCAACGCCGAAAAGGCCCAAGGTCAGGACCAGCCAAATTGCATCGAACATGTCTTCCGAGGACTCCGCCTTGGCGCGCGACCACCGGTTGGCGGTCATGAAAAGCCAGCGTCAGGAAGTAGGCGTGCGCGCCATGAAAAATCGAGACGGGCTTCCGACGGCCGGAATCAAAACTCCATAAAAACGCGACTGCCGGCCTGACTTGGTGCCGCTGCGAGCGCGGTCAGAGGCCGGCCTTGCCGTGCTGAAGCAGTGCCTCCGCCAAGGCCGCCTCCCGGTTCGCCACGGCCGGGTCGGTAGCGCTGCAGGCCGCGTGGATCGCCTGGGCGATCGTGAGGAGCTCGGGCCCGCTCGTCTCGCGGCCGGCCCGGCCCAATACCCGGAATTGTGCAGGCTTGGCCGGTGCTGCGAACCCGGCCGCCCGCCATTCACCCGCGACCGCGTCGCACGCCGCGTTCGGCGCCGCCAGCGCCAGCATCGGCGTCGCAAGCGCCAGCAGCCCGGCGCTTCCCAAGAGCAATTTGCGCATTCTATCGATGTTCCATGTGTTTGATCGAATCGAGCGTCGGCATGCCGGGATGAGTCCCAAGATGCTGCGCGGCTCGACAGGTAGTTTCGCCCCCCACGAAAAATCGAGACGGCTCTCTCGCCGGCCGCATCAAATTCGCATGAAATATCGAAGGCGGAATTACCGGCGCCGGCCGACCGCTTTACGCCAATCTCTCAAGAATCACATGGATTTTTCAGGCGGCGCCGTGACTTCGTCCTGCGCTGAACTGCGTACCGCGGAGATCAGGCATGTCACGTTTCGAATACTCCTGCCGTCTTGCCATCGGTCCCTTGCCGATTGCGCACGAACGGCTGCGGGCGCTTCACGCCGGTCTCGCCGCGCTGACGCCGGAGCTGGCGCCGGGCGATTCCTGGCGGTTCGGCCTGATCGCGGCCGACCGGGACCATCTCGCCGGGCAGGTCCTGGCGCTTGAATGCGGCGTCGATCCGACCGAGCATCTCGACCGGTCGATCGGCTGGTTGCTGCTCGCAGCACACGCGCCTGACGCGTCGCCGCATCTGGCGACGCTTGCCGGCTGCCGGCTCGCCGACCGGATCGAGCAGCGGTTCGAGCACGCCGCCCTGCCCGGCGTCGAGCCGGCGCAGGTGCTTCAGGCGATCGACGACTGGCGGTCCTGGACCGGCACTTGGGACGGCGATCTCGCCGCCTAATCGCCTGGTGCCGCCTCGGGGCCCGAGGTGGGATGACCGGCCGGCTGCTTCGCCAGATGGCGCAGCGCCACCAGCGCCGCGGCGAAGCCGGAAGCCGCCCCCACGGCGAGCGCCCAGCGCGGGTCGAACCGGTCGGCGACCCAGCCGACCATAGGGGCGCCCAGCGGCGTGCAGCCGAGCGCGATGGCAAGGCGGATCGCCATCACCCGCCCGCGCATGAACGGCTCGGTCGCGAGCTGCATCAGGCTGTTGGTCGAGTTGGTAAAGGTCAGCGCCGAAACGCCGATCACGACCAGAGCAGCACCGAACAGCCAGGTGGTGGGCGTCAGCGCCGCAAGCGCGCAACCGATGCCGAACACTGCGGCGCTGGTCAGCAGCAGCGGGAAGTGCGGCCGTTCACGCCCGGCGGCCAGCAGGGCGCCCGCGATCGTGCCGACCGCCATGGTCGAGGTCAGCAGCCCGTATTCCCCGGCGCCGACGTGGAACGCCGTGACCGCCATGGCCGAGATGAAGATCTGGAAGTTGAGGCCGAACGTGCCGATCAGGAACAGCATGACCAGGATCGCCTTCAGGTCGGGCCGCTTCCAGACATAGCGGAACCCCTCCGTGAGGCTGCCGCGGCTGCGGGCCGGCCGATCGTGCCGATGCAGATCGGCGATCCTGAGAAAGCCGAGCGAGACGAGCACGGCAACAAAAGAGAGGCCGTTGATAAGGAACGCCCAGCCGGAGCCCAGGCCCGCGATGCACAGACCGGCAATCGCCGGGCCGATCATGCGCCCGGCGTTGAACGAGGTCGAATTCAACGCGACCGCGTTCGACAGGTCGGCATCGCCGACCAGCTCGGCGACGAAGGTCTGGCGCGCCGGGGCATCGAACGCCGACACGCAGCCGAACAGGCAGGCAAACACTGAGACGTGCCACAGTTCGACCCATCCGGCGATGGTGAGAAGACCCAGGCCGAACGCCAGTGCGCCCATGGCTGCCTGGGTCGCGAGCAGCAGCTTGCGCCGATCGAGATGGTCGGCCGCGAAGCCGGTCCAGGGCAGCAGCACGAGCTGGGGCCCGAACTGCAGCGCCATGATCAGGCCGACGGCACTTGCGTTGTTGTGGGTCAGCTGGGTCAGCACCAGCCAGTTCTGGGCGGTCCGCTGCATCCAGGTGCCGATGTTGGACACCAGCGAACCGGCCGCCCAAATCCGGTAGTTGCGGCTGCGGAGCGAACGGAAGGCACCCCTGCCCTTCATGATCGTCATCGGGCGACGAGCCGCTGCAGCAGCCGGAGCGCCTGCGCGAGCTCGTCCTGTTCGCCGGGGGTTAGCTTCGTCCGGATCTCGCGGCCGAGCCAGTCCTCCCGGGCCGCACGGCCGAGCTTGATCCGCTCCTGGCATGCCGCTGTCAGCGACAGGATGGTCTGCCGCCGGTCCTGCGGATCCGGCGCGCCATCGACGAGCCCGGCCGCCTCGAGCACGGCGACCGTGGCACCCATGGATTGCGGGCGCACGCCTTCCGCCCGGGCGAGCGCCGTCACGGTCGCCGGGCCATGGCTCTCCAGGTGACGAATGACGGCGGCCTGGGACCCGGTCAGGTCGCCGAGACTCGCCTGCTCGCGCAGCCGCCGCTTCAGCCGCCCGACGAGGACGCGAAGCTCACTCGCCAAGGCCGGCGCCCGGTCGGTGCCGGCACCGTTCGATTGCTCGTTCATATCGGTCGTTTAGCATATATGAAGGAAAACTACAAAGCTTACCTTCATATCTCATCAACGCTCTGCAGCCACCCCACACCGCATAGAAAATCAAGCATAAATTTGCCGCACAAAATAAAGAATGCGTAAAAATACCTGCGGCATAGAAGCAACACCACAATCGCCATGCACTATATTTACGCATGCCCCAGCAGGCATATATGGAAATTTGATGCGGCGGCATGCTGGATTTCGGGCCTCAGTCAAGCAAGTCGCGCGAGTGATTTTCATGTCTTTATCTAATTGGGGCCGTGCAGTGCCGCTGGCACTGGCACTGGTTCCCGTGTTGTCGTTTGGCCTGTCGCCGATGGGCGCGCGAGCCGATGAGGCGAGCTGCGATCCCTATAAGGACTACAAGTGCCTCGATACTTATCTCGGTGAGGATTTCGGCACGCGCTTCCTTAATTATTACAAGCTCGAATGGGGCCAGGCGGCAGCGCCGAGCGACCCGAGCGCACCACCGTCCCGTCGGGACTATTGGCCGGCGACGCCTCAGTCGACCCCGCCCATGCCGTTCACCGAATGGCCCTACGGCGGCACCACGTCGCTGGGTGTGAACCGGCCCAACTCGGTCGACAGCCCGTTCATGGCGGCGATCAGCAACACCTCGCTCGGCCAGTGGATGCAGGACAATAACATCCAGTTCTACGGCTGGCTCAACGTCGGCGGCAACGTCAGCAGCAACACGGTCCGGCCGGGCGGCAATGCGCCGATCGCCTATGCCTACACGCCGAATACGGTCCAGCTCGACCAGCTCGTGGCCTATCTCGAGCGCACACCCGATACGGTGCAGACCGATCATATCGACTGGGGCTTCCGGGTCTCGGCGATCTACGGCGAGAACTATCGCTACACGACCTCCTACGGGCTCGCGAGCTACCAGCTGCTCAAGGACAACAAGGTCAACGGCTACGACTTCCCGATGCTCTATGCCGAGATGTTCGTGCCGCAGGTTGCCGAGGGGCTGATGCTCCGGGTCGGCCGCTACATCTCGGTGCCCGACATCGAGGCGCAGCTGGCGCCCAACAATTACATGTACACGCATTCGATGATGTACACGTTCGACAATTATACGAACGAGGGCATCCAGGCGACGCTCGCCGTGACGCCGAACCTGTTGCTGCAGGCGGGCTTCAACGTCGGTACGGAATCGACGTTCTGGCACGTCGGCGAGAAGGTGCCTAACCCGTTCCCGAACCCGCTCTATCCCGGCCGCAACTTCCTCAAGGACCCGGGCGCCAAGCCGTCGTTCACCGCCTGCATCCGCTATACCTGGAACAACGGCGACGACACGGTCTACCCGTGCATGGACGGCATCAACAACGGCAGCTGGGGCTATAACAACCTGCAGTGGTATGGCTTCACGTATTATCATAAGTTCAATGACAAGTGGCACCTGTCGTTCGAGACCTACGACATTCACCAGACCGGCGTGCCGAACCTGAACAACCCGATCGTCCAGACCGCGGTCGCCAACGGCGGCACGCCGTTCTCGCCGCAATACACGCCGTTCAACGCGCCCAACCTGGCGAACTGCCACAACCCGAACGCGCTCACCTGCCGGGCCGAGGCCTACGGCGCCGTCGCCTACATCAACTATCAGGCCTCGCCGCTCGACAATATCTCGTTCCGGCCGGAGTTCTATGACGACGCCCAGGGCCAGCGTACCGGCACCAAGGCCCGCTACCTCAACTTCGGCCTGGGCTGGCAGCACTGGCTGTCGCCGCAGATCGAGCTCCGCCCGGAGATCGACTGGGACCGCTCGATCGACGCCAAGGCGTTCAACGGCAACTCGAACGCCGGCATCGCGCCCGACAAGAACTACACGGTGTTGGTCGCGGCCGACGCGATCGTTCACTTCTGACCCAGGATCGTTCACCGGGCCGCTCTAGCAGACGGCGGCCCGGAGGACGAAAGGACGCCTCGGCAGCGGCGTCCGGAAAGGGCCCGGGATCGGACACCGGGCCCTTTCCTCTTTTCTCTACGCCAGTTGATCCTCGCCGCGCTCGGCCAGATGCTGCTTCACGAGCGCTTTCGGCACCTTGCCGTAGCCGGATTTCGGCAGCTCCGGCCAGATGACGATGCGTGCCGGCCGCTTGTAGCGGGCGATCCTGCCGTCGAGGAATGCCAGGATCTCGGCCGCGTCCGCCGCGGCACCGGGGCGCAGCACCAGCACCGCGATGCCGGCCTCGCCCCATTTCGGATGCGGCAATCCCACGACCGCCGCCTCGGCCACGGCCGGGTGGGCGAGCAGCACCTCCTCGATCTCGCGCGGATAGACGTTCGAGCCGCCGGAGATATACATGTCCGACGCCCGGCCGGTGATGGTGAGGAAGCCGCGCGCATCCAGGAAGCCCAGGTCGCCGGTGTGGAACCAGCCGTGGGCGAACGCCTTCTCGTTGGCTGCCGGGTTGTTGAAATAGCCCTTGAACACGGCCGGCCCGCGCACGCAGATCTCGCCGCTCTCCCCGGCAGGCAGGCGCTTGCCGTCAATGTCGAGGATCGCGATCTCCGTGCCCGTGCGCGCGACGCCGCAGCTAGCGATCGGCGCCGGTGACGTCGCATCGTCGAGCGAATGCAGCGTCGGCGCCAGCACGGTGATGTTCCCGGTCACCTCGCCCAGCCCGTAATATTGTACGATAACGGGTCCGAGCTTTTCCAAAGCGCGCTTCTGATCGACCCGGTACATGGGCGAGCCGGCATAGATCACATGGCGCAGCGAGGAATGATCGACCGTATCCACGGCTGGATGGTCGACCAGCATGGTGAGCAGGCTCGGCACCGTGAACATGTTGGTGATCCGATGCCGTTCGACGAGTTCCCAGGCCTCGGCACCGTCGAAGCGCTCGGTCGAGAGCAGCACGCTCTTGGCGCCGCGCGCGACCTGGGCCAGCGCATGGATGCCGGCGCCATGGCTCAAGGGCGCGATCACCAGCGACGCGTGGCTGTCGTCCACCCCCGGCATCAGGTCGGCCAGGTGGTTGGTCACGACGAACGCCATCTGGCCGTGGGTCAGCATCGCCGCCTTGGGCCGGCCGGTCGTGCCCGAGGTGTAGAAGAACCAGAGCGTATCGTCGTAATCGACCTCGGCCGGCTCGGCCTCCGCCGCCTCGAACGGCTCGGCCACAAGCGCCTCGTAAGCGGCCTCACCGGGCCTGGGCGTGCCGATCGCCAGCACGAGGCCGAGGTCCCGCTGTGCTACGCGCGCCGCATCGGCATGGTCCTCGAAGCCGCGGTCGTAGATCATCGCCTTGGCACCGCTCGCCTCGGCCAGGTAGGCCACTTCCGTCGCGGTCAGGCGGAAATTCGTCGGGACCCAGACAGCGCCCAGCTTGAAGGCGACCCACAGGCTCTCGAACATGACGAGGCCGTTGCGGGCATGGATCATCACCCGGTCGCCGGGTGCGATCCCGCGCCGGCGCAGCGCCGCAACCATCGCGTTGGTGCGCCGTTCGAGCTCGGCCCAGGACCAGCTCCGCTCGCCCTGCACGAGGCCGGCGCGCTCCGGCCAGCGCTCCGCGGCCTGGGTCAAGAGCCGGCCAAGATTCATCACTTTGGGCATCTGCGCCCCCTCCCATTCGCTTGCTTGACGGCAGTATGAGCCGTTCAATAGCGGCAAGAAAACCGCTTGAAGGGAGGAAGCCATGCGGCTCGACGGCAAAGTCGCGGTCATCACCGGCGGGGCAAGCGGCATCGGCGCCGCCATCGTGCGCCGCTTCGCGGCCGAGGGCGCCCGCGTCACCATCGCCGACTTGAAGTCCCCGCTCGACCCTCTACCCGGCCTGTTCCACGAGACCGACGTCGGCGACGAGGCCTCGATCCATCGGCTGGTCGATGCGACGGTGACGCTCCACGGCCGGCTCGATCTCGTGGTCAATTCCGCCGGCATCGGCCAGAGCCGGTCGTTCCTCGACACGCCGGCGTCGCTCTTCGACCGTATCCTCGCGATCAACCTGCGCGGCACCTTCCTCATGGGCCAGGCGGCGGCTCGCGCCATGATCGCGGCCGGGCGTGGCGGCGCCATCCTCAACATCGCGTCCGTCTCGGGCCTGCGCGGCAACGTCGGCCGCGCCGCCTATGGCGCCTCCAAGGGCGGCATCGTCGCCTTGACCGAGGTGATGGCGGTCGAGCTGGCGCACCACGGCATCCGCGTCAATGCGCTGGCGCCGGGGCCGATCGAGACGCCGCTGTCCGCTACCATGCATACGGGCGCCGAGCGCGCCGGCTGGACCGAGCGCACGCCGCTCGGCCGCTACGGCACGACCGACGAGGTCGCGGCCGCCGCCACATATCTTGCCGGCGACGAGGCCGGCTTCGTCACCGGCCATGTCCTGGTCATCGACGGCGGCTTCATGGCGGGCGGGCTGCTGCCGTCTTAAGCCGGCATCTTGGGCGGGCGCGCCGGCTGCGCAGAGCCGATCGGGCGCCCGCCTCGGCGCAGCGAGCCGTTGAGCACGGCGGCGGCATTGACGACGGCAAAGGCGACGAGGCCGCCCGCGACCATGACGAAGAGCCGGTGCGGACCGCCGGCGAAGAGGTGGACGACGATGAACCCGCCGCCGGCCGCGACCAGCATGCGCGCGCTGATCGCGACCAGCGGACCCCGCGGCCGGCCGGCGCCAAGGGCGGCGAAATGCAGGATCGTGCCGACGCCGAGGCAGCCGTAGAACGGCGCCACCGCGCGCAGATAGCGCGCGCCGGCCGCGAGCACGGCGGCGTCGTCGCTGAACAGGCCAAGCCAGAGCCGCGGCTTCACGGTGACGAGGAGGCCGATCGCCTCCATGGCGAGGGCTGCGACGAGCGCCCCCAGCCAGGCGATCCGCTCCGCCCGTTGCGTCTCGCCGGCGCCGACATTGATGCCGACCATGGTGACGGTGGCTGATCCCAGCCCGAACAGCGGCGGCACCAGCAGCGCATCGAGCCGGGAGCCGATGCCGTAGCCGGCGAGCAGCAGGCTGCCGAAGCCGCCGGCGAGGCCGGTCACCACGACGGTCGACAGGCTCGATTGCAGGGTCATCACGGTCGAAAGCCCCCCGACCGACAGGATGTCGCCGAAGAGCGCCCGATCGAACCGCAATCGGTCGAACCGTGCTGGCCGGCCCGGCACGAGCCCGCCGTCGCCGAACACCAGCACGGCCAGGAAGCCCAGCGTGCACAACGCGTAGTAGGACAGGAACGCGAGGCCGGCGCCGACCAGGCCCAGGCGCGGAAACGGCCCCAGCCCCTGGATGAGGCACGGCGAGAGCGCCATGGCGACACCCGCCGACAGCAGGATGACGAGCGCCGGCGTCGCCATGTCGCCGCTGCCACGAAGCGCCGAGACGAGCGCGTTCGACCACCAGATGAGCACGATGCCGGCAAAGATCGTATTGGAATAGGCGAGCGCCGCCGCGAGCGTCGGACCGCTGCCGCCGAGCGTGCGATAGAGCGCCGGGCCGGCCAGAAGCCCGAGCAAGCACGAGGCGAGCCCGGCCACGGTCGCGAGCACCAGCCCATGGGCGGTGAGCGCCGCCGCCCGGCCCCGTTCGCCGGCACCGACCGCGCGCGCGACTGCAGACGCGATGCCGCCGCCGAGCCCGCCCGACGCCACCATCTGCATCAGGAGGGCGACCGGGAACACGAGCGCCGCACCGGCGAGCGCATCGGTGCCGAGCACGCCGATGAAGTGAGTCTCGACCAGGTTGATGGACGCCTGGACGCTCAGCACCAGCACCATCGGGGCGGCGAGTGCCAGCAACGTCGGGATGATCGGCCCCCGGCAGAGCCGACTCACCCGCGCCGCACCCGTCGTACCGAGCTGCTTACCCATGCCGAACCTCGCCTGAAAGTTGAGGTCCGGACCACGGTACGCCAGCCCAACCTGGAAGGCCAGGATGGGTTTGGTCAGAGACGGTCGACGTCGACGACCGCCTGGGCGAAAGCCTGCGGTGCCTCCTGTGGCAAATTATGGCCAATGCCGCCCGTGAGGGTCCGGTGCGTGTACTTGCCGGAGAATTTATTGGCATAGGCCGCCGGTTCCGGGTGCGGCGCGCCGTTGGCATCGCCCTCGAGCGTGATCGTCGGCACGGCGATCGGCGGCATGGCGGCGAGCTTCGCTTCCAAGTCGTCATATTTCGGCTCGCCATTGGCGAGGCCGATCCGCCACCGGTAGTTATGGATCGTGATCGCGACATGGTCGGGGTTGTCGAACGCCGTGGCCGAACGCTCGAACGTGGCATCGTCGAAGTGCCATTTCGGCGAGGCGAGCTGCCAGATGAGCTTGGCGAAATCGCGCCGGTACTTGTCATAGCCGAGCTGGCCGCGCTCGGTCGCAAAGTAGAACTGGTACCACCAGGCGAGCTCGGCCTTGGGCGGCAGCGGCTGCTCGTTGGCCTTGACGCTGCCGATGAGATAGCCGCTGACCGAGACCAGGCCCTTCACACGCTCCGGCCAGAGCACGGCCATGATATCCGCCGTGCGCGCGCCCCAGTCGTAGCCGGCGACGATCGCCTTCTCGATCTTGAGCGCATCCATGAGGGCAATGATGTCGGTCGCCAGGGCCGCCTGCTGGCCGTTCCGGACCGTATCGGTCGCGAGGAAGCGCGTCGTGCCGTAGCCGCGCAGATAGGGCACGATCACCCGATAGCCGGCCGCTGCCAGCAGCGGGGCGACGTCGACATAGCTGTGGATGTCGTAGGGCCAGCCGTGCAGCAGAATGACGGCGGGCGCGCCGACGAGGCCGGCCTCGGCATAGCCGATGTTGAGCACGCCGGCATCGATCTGCTTCAGCGGCCCGAACGATGTGTGCGCCCCCGGCTTGACCGCCGGCAGGCGCGTCGGCTTCGCCGTCGCAGTCTCGGCCTCGGCCACGCCGATCAGGCCCAGCTGGGTTGCGGCGAGGGTTGCGGCAGCGGCCCCGAAGAAGCGGCGGCGCGGCAGATTGATCTCTTGAGACATGGGATGGGTCCTTTTTTCGCTTCAGCTGACTGGCGTCTTCCGGGAAGGAGAAGACGGTCGCCGTGTATCTCTCGTGTGTCGCTCGGTGGCGAATTTGAAAGCGGATGTAGAAACCGGCGAGCCGGATACATTCCGGTACAATTCACCCACCGCCGACCTATCCCGCTTCGGCTCTTCGCTCCCCATTCCATTGGCAACCGGGCCGGAGGCGCCCGGTGGCAAGCTCGGGAAAGCGAACATCATGAGCAAAATCGACAAGGTGCTTTACACGGGCAAGACCCACACCACCGGCGACCGGGATGGTGCGGCGCGCGGCACCGAGCCGCCGTTCTCGGCCGCATGAGCGGCAGCCGCCACCCCCATGGCGGACGATCAGAAAACGAAGGATGGATGGAAATGAAAACGATGCCTCGTCTGGCCGCGCTGCTCGGCCTCGTCTTCGTCGCGACGACGCTCGTCGCCTGCAGCACTGTTACGCCCGAGACGACGACGCAGCACTTCGCCTCTCTGGTAAGCCGGCCGGGCCCGATGTGACGGCGGCAGACGATTAAGGCCAATGGGAGGGCGAAAGCGCCTTCCCGCCGGCCACCGCGCCGGTCCCTATGGAAACCATGATGAGCACGAAGACTGGGACGGCCGATGCCGGCGTGGTTGGCGAGATCACACGTGATTGCCTGCTGACCCGCACGCGCCGAATATCGCGCATCATCACCAACATTTATGACCAGGCGCTGCGGCCTTACGGCGTGAATGCGCCGCAATTCTCGCTGCTGGTCCTCATCTCGAAGCTCGGCGGCGCCAGTCGCGCCGAGATCGGGCGCGCCAACTACCAGGAGCGCTCGACCCTGACGCGCAATCTCGCGCTCCTCCTGGCGGAGGGCTGGGTCGAGGAGATGGTTTCCGAAGGAGGCGCCCGGCGCCGCCCCCTCGTCATATCTGACGCCGGCCGGGAACTCCTGATTTCGGCGGCACCGGCGTGGCGATCCGCGCAGGTGACGGCGCGGCAGCTGCTCGGCCGCGAGGGCGCCGCCGCCATCGTCGGCGTGGCCGACAGTATCCCGCTCGAGGAGTAAGCAACCCACCATGTTGTATCTACAACAAACGGCATGGCGGTTTCACACACATCAACCTGAAAGGAACATGCCATGAGCACCATCGTTAAGGCCGCCGCCGTGCAGATCAGCCCCGTACTGTACAACCGGCAGGGCACGGTCGAGAAAGTCGTGAAGAAGATCCGGGAGCTGGGCGAAAAGGGCGTCCAGTTCGCGACTTTCCCCGAGACGCTCGTCCCCTACTATCCCTATTTCTCCTTCGTGCAGACGCCGCTCGAATTGATGACCGGGAAGGAGCACCTGCGTCTGCTCGAAGAGGCGGTTACGGTCCCGTCCGCCGAGACGCACGCCATCGGCGAGGCCGCGAAGGCGGCGAACATGGTCGTCTCGATCGGCGTCAATGAGCGCGACGGCGGGACGATCTACAACACGCAGCTGCTCTTCGACGCGGACGGCACGCTGATCCAGCGTCGCCGGAAGCTCACGCCCACCTTCCACGAGCGCATGATCTGGGGCCAGGGCGACGCCTCGGGCCTGCGCGCCGTCGACAGCGCCGTCGGGCGCATCGGGCAGCTCGCCTGCTGGGAGCATTTCATGCCGCTGGCGCGCTACGCCCTCATCGCCGACGGCGAACAGATTCACTCGGCCATGTATCCCGGATCGGCGTACGGCCAGCCGTTCGCGGACAAGATGGAGGTCAGCATCCGCCAGCACGCGCTCGAGTCCGCCTGCTTCGTGGTCAACGCCACGGCGTGGCTCGATGCCGGTCAACAGGCCCGGATCATGAAGGATACGGGTTGCGCCATTGGGCCGATTTCCGGCGGCTGCTTCACCGCCATTGTTGATCCGCAAGGCCAGATCATCGGCGAGCCGCTCACGGCCGGCGAAGGCGAAGTGATCGCCGATCTCGACTTCGCCGAGATCGACCGGCGCAAGCAAATAATGGATGCACGCGGTCATTACGGCCGCCCCGAACTGCTGAGCCTGCAGATCGATCGGACGCCCGCCCTCATCATCCATGATCGCAGCACGCAGCCGAA
The DNA here is from genome assembly GCF_014643535.1 of Aliidongia dinghuensis. Lineage (NCBI taxonomy): Bacteria > Pseudomonadati > Pseudomonadota > Alphaproteobacteria > Rhodospirillales > Dongiaceae > Aliidongia > Aliidongia dinghuensis. The sequence continues at coordinate 138,819 of NZ_BMJQ01000006.1, forward strand.
GGCTGAGCGCACGGCCGTCGCGGAGGAGCGGGTCGCCGAGGTCGCGTAAGCCTGCGGCCCATCCCCCTTAGTAAGGACGCGGTGCCTCGGCGAGGCACCGCGCGCAGCCGCCCGGCCGGCTGCGCATATCGGTCCCGGTGCCGGCTCGCCGCAAGATTCAGCCGCCCTTGGTTTTGCGGCCGCGCGTGGCCGGTTTTGCCGGCACGCTCTTTCCATACTCGTTCCACCAGGCAGTCAGCGCTTCCATCGTGGGACCAAGCCCGCGCGCCTTTGGTGTGATCTCATACTCGACGCGAGGCGGTACTTCCGCGAACACGGTGCGCGAAACCAGACCATCCGCTTCGAGCTCGCGCAATTGCGCCGTCAGCATGTGCTGGGTGATACCGGGGATTGCCTTTCTCAGCTCCCCGAAGCGGTAGACCCGCTGATTGAGCAGCCACATGATCTCCAGCTTCCATTTGCCGGAGAGCAGCGCGAATGCGCGCCGCATCTCCTCGTGCATGTTGATCTCTTTATCGGCCATGGTCTGGTTTTCCATACTAACAGCAAGTATTTCATCCTACTTGCGAACATTGATCTTAGCCGACATTTTCAATGCGTGCTGCAGGCGCGCAGATTAAAACACGCGCCCAGACCAATCAGCGAAGTTGATAAGAGAGCCGTTGCTGCCGAAACGGCAATCAGGAAGAGCTCATGGCCGCAATCTTCATGTATTGGATCAGCACGGCGCTTTTGTCCCTGCTGTATCTGACCTCCGCCTATATGTACGTAACTAAAGGGGACTGGGTTCGTCAGGTTCTCGCCGGTCTCGGTTACCCCGCCTACCTTGTGCCGGTCATGATCGCCGTGAAAGTTCTAGGCGTGGCGGCGATCCTGTCGCGCTTCAGCCTGGCGCTGAGCGATCTCGCCTATGCCGGCATCTTCTATCACCTGCTGCTGTCCGGTTTGGCGCACCTCGGTGTCCGCAAGCCCCGCGGCGCTCTGCCGGCGATGATCGGTCTCGCATTGCTGGCCGTCTCTTTCGCTACGCAGAACGCCGCTCGCGAAGCCCCGTCGCCCTACGGGCAGGCGGCGATGCTCTGACGCGCCGTGAAACAATCAACACACTATCGAATGGAGGTGAATATGGGTCGCCTTACCGGAAAGGTCGCCATTATCACGGGCGCCGGTCGCGGCATTGGTCGCGCCACCGCAAAGCTGTTCGCGGCGGAAGGGGCGAAAGTCGCCGTCCTTTCGCTCACGCCCGCGAATGTGAACGCGGTCGTCGCGAATATTGAAGCCACTGGCGGCACCGCGCTCGGCGTCGTTTGCGACATCGGCGATGCCGATCAGATCAGGGCGGCGGTGGACAAGGTGGCCACAGCTTATGGCGGGATCGACATCCTTGTGAACAACGCCTTCGATCCGTCCGCGCCTTTCTCGTCCATCATCGATCTCTCGGTGGAGCAGTTGCAGCGCAATTTCGAAATGGGGCCGATCGCCTATCTGCGAATGATGCAGGCCTGTTATCCCTACCTCAAAGCGAGCGGCGAGGGCCGCGTCGTCAACTTCGGCTCGATGGCCGGCGTCATCGGCTTGGTGGGTTATGGCCCCTACAACATGGCAAAGGAGGCGGTGCGCGCCCTTACCCGGACCGCCGCGCGAGAATGGGGTGCCGACAAGATCACCGTGAACAACGTTCTGCCGGTCGCGGACACATGGGGCGCGGCCGCCGATATGCCTCCGCCGACCAACGCACTCGCCCGCTTCGGGTCGCCGGGGGAGGATGTGGCGCCGGTCGTCCTGTTCCTCGCGAGCAAGGATGCGCAGTTTCTGACGGGCTATAGTCTCACCCCCGACGGCGGCTCGATCATCGACAGCGCGCGGTGATTGGCACACACGCGGCGCCTCGTCGAAGCACCGCGTGTGCGCATTTGTCGTTTCTATTTCCTCGGCTGGGGCCCGTTCTCGACAAAGGTCGGGATCGCCCGCAGGTTGGCGACGATCTCGGCGATGTTCGGCCACTGGCCGAGATCGAAGCCGAAGCGCTCGGTGCCGATGGATTGCGGGAACAGGAAGATATCGCCGATCGACGGCCGGTCACCGACGACGAACGGACCGGTCCGGCGGCCGGCGATGAGCGTTTCGATCGCCGTCATCCCTTCCCGGATCCAGTGCCGGTTCCACTCGGCGATGCCGTTCGCGTCCATGCCGGGGATCGTGCTGAGATGAAGCCCGATGCGGGGCGGCAGCAGGGGATGGATCTCGGCCGCGATCGCGAGAGCGACCGAGCGCGAGAACGCCCGGGCCTCGAGGTCCTTGGGCAGGAGCGGCGGCTCGGGCTGAAGCTCGTCCAGGTATTCGATGATCGCCAGCGACTGCGTCAGCAGCACGCCGCTGTCGGTCAAGAGTGCCGGCACCAGGCCCTGCGGATTGACCTCGCGATAGCCGGGTTGCCGGCTTTCGGCATCGGCGCCGAAGATGTTGATCAGCTGCCGCTCGACCTTGAGGCCCTTCAATGCCAGTGCGATGCGTACGCGGGCGGCGGCGGAGGAAACTTCGTTCTCATAGAATTTCATCGTCGATCTCCTTGAGGGGAATTATTGGCAGAGACGGGATGAGACCGCTCATCCAAAAGTGAAGACGAACGCGTCGACGCCGGGGTCGAGGAAGCGGATCTCGAAGGTCCGCTCGCCGACGTCGCCCGCTTGGCGCACGAGCTGATAGAGGCGGGTTTCCGTGACGGTGCCGTTGCCGTCGGCGTCGATGTCGGCGCCATGGCTTTCGCCCGGCGCCGTGCCGTCGATCGTCACCCGGAAACGGACCGGCTTTCCGGTGGCGCCGGGTCCGAGCACGAGATGCAGGTCGCGGGCGCTGAAGCGGAAGGCGATGCCGCCATCCGGCCGATTGAGCGTGGCCCGTTCTGCTCCCACGGTCCAGTTGCCGGTGAGCCCCCATTCGTTGAGGCCGAGCGCCGACACCGTATAGTCGCGCGCCGCATTCGCCCGGGCCCCCTGGGGCGAGGCGAAGTTCGACGCCTTGTCGAAGCCCAGATAGGTCTCACGCGACCGGATGTGGCGGAGATCCGGTGCCGCCTCGGCGCCATGCGCATCCGGCGTCACGGGCTCGCTCGCCGCCGCCAACCCGCCAGCCACCGGCGCGCCGGCCTCGGCCAGCAGCGACTGGATGACCTTTTCGGCCTTGGCGGAGCCGCCTTCACCGAACTGGTGATAGCGGATCTGCCCCTTGGCATCGATGAAGTAGAGCGCCGGCCAGTAGTTGTTCTCGAACGCCTGCCAGATCTTGTAGTCGCTGTCGACCGCGACCGGGTAGTCGATCCGGAAATCGCCGATCGCCTGCTTGATATTGTCGATCTTCCGCTCGAAGGCGAATTCCGGCGTATGGACGCCGATCACCACCAAGCCCTGGTCCTTGTACTTCTCGGCCCAGGCGCGGACGTAGGGGATGGTGCGGATGCAGTTGATGCAGGAATAGGTCCAGAAATCGACCAGTACGACCTTGCCGCGCAGCGCTCCGGGCGAGAGCGGCGCCGAGTTCAGCCAGGCGACCGCGCCGTCGAGCGGCGGCAACTCGCCTTCGACCGGCAGGTCGAGATGGGGCGTCGGGCGCGCGGTCGCCGCGGCCAGGATCATGCGGCCGCCCCGGTCCGTCGCCGGCTGCGGCTTGTCCGGAGCGACACGGTCGATGAGCGCTTGCTCGAGATGCGCCGGGCCGGACGCGGAGAAGCGCGCGATGAGGCCGGTGTCGGCACCGATCGCCGTCGCAGCGACGCCCGCAAGCACGGCAGCTCCCAGGCCACGGCGGAGCCATTCGCCAGGACCAATCGCCCGCTTCATGACCGCAAGGACCCGCCCGCCGATCAGGAGCGCCAGGCCAAGCGAGGTGACCGCCCCCGCTGCATAGGCGAGCAGCAGCAGGCTCGTCCGGGCGTTGGCGCCATGGAGGGCCGCCCCGGTCAGCACCAGGCCGAGGACGGGGCCGGCGCAGGGCGCCCAGACGAGGCCGGTCGCGATGCCGAGCAGCAGGGAGCGCCCGACTGTCGGCGCAGCATCCGTGGGCGCGCCACCCGGTTGGCCGACCCGATCGAGCAGCCCGTTGCCGGACGCGACGAGCGGCCTTGTCAGAACGGCCGCCAGCCGCGGCGAGACCAGGGCCAGGCCGAAGGCGGCGAGCACGCCCAGCGCCACGGACCGGCCGTATTCGTTGGCCTCGACCGCCCAGCCGCCGCCGACGGCCGCCAGCGTCGCGACGGCCGAGAAGGTGAGCGCCATCCCGGCAAGCATCGGCAACGTGCTGCGGGCGAACCCGTGTCCCACGCGCGCGAAGACGAAAGGCAGGACGGGCAGGATGCACGGGCTGAGGATCGTCAGCACACCGCCCAGATAGGCAATGACGAGAAGGGCCATCGGTAGTTCCCTCGAACAGACCCGGTGCGCCGGCGCGCATCGGCCGGCCTCGGCCGGTCGCTGCATCAGGCCCGATGCCTGTATCCCGCATGTGTCCCGTCCCGGGCGAAACTGTAACGAAGCGTCGTAAAGCGGCACCTCTGTACATTCCGGTACAAACTGCCCGGCCGTACCCCCTCGCTATTTTCCGGATAGAGCGTAAATGTCTCGTCCAGCAGCCGGAATGGAAGTGGGCCCGTGGATCACGTCGATCATATCCTCATCGTCGATGACGATCGCGAGATCCGTCAGCTGGTCTCGAATTACCTGAAGAAGAACGGCCTGCGCGCCACGATCGTGGCCGACGGCCGGCAGATGTGGCAATTCATCGAGGCGAACACGGTCGATCTTATCGTGCTCGACGTCATGATGCCGGGCGACGACGGCTTGACGCTCTGCCGCGAGCTCCGCTCGGGCAAGCATCGCGCGACGCCGATCCTGATGCTGACGGCGCGCAACGACGACACGGACCGCATTCTCGGCCTCGAAATGGGCGCCGACGATTATCTGGCGAAGCCCTTCGTCGCCCGCGAGCTGCTCGCCCGGATCAAGGCCGTCTTGCGCCGGACCCGCATGCTGCCGCCCAATCTGCAGGTGACGGAGATGGGCCAGCTGCTGGCGTTCGGCCAATGGCGGCTCGACACGGTCGAGCGCCACCTGCTGACGCCCGACGGCACGGCCGTTGCGCTGAGCGGCGCCGAATATCGGCTGCTGCGCGTGTTCCTCGATCATCCGCAGCGCGTGCTCAATCGCGACCAGCTGCTCAACCTGACCCAGGGCCGCGAGGCGGAGCTGTTCGACCGCTCGATCGACCTGCTCGTGAGCCGGCTGCGCCAGCGGCTCGGCGACGATGCGCGCGAGCCCACCTACATCAAGACGGTGCGCAGCGAAGGCTACGTCTTCTCGATGCCCGTCGAGGTCGCCGAGGCCCGGGCGTGAGCATCGCCTTGACAGCGCCGCGCCTCCGGCTGTGGCCGCGCACCTTGGGATCGCGGCTGTTCCTGATCCTGCTTGCCGGCCTGCTGGTCGCCTACGGCCTGTCCTTCAGCGCGCTTTATCAGGAGCGCATGCAGGCGGCCAAGACCGTGATGCTGGGCACGCTCACTCAGGATGTCGGGACCTCGATCGCCATCCTGGACCGGCTGCCGGCGAACGAGCGCGCCCAGTGGCTCGATCGGCTCGACCGCGGCACCTATCGCTATGTCCTGGGTCCCGGCCGCGCCGGCGTGCCGGAGCTCACGGATCGCGGCGCGCTCATCGCCGCGACCATCCGCAGGGCCGCGGGCCCAGCTATCCCCGTCACGGTCGACGCGGTTCCGGGCGGGGGCGAGCGCCTGCAGGCTCATCTGACCTTGACCGACGGTGCGCCGCTCACGATCGACGTCAAACCCGGGATAATGCCGATCGCGTCCTGGCTGCCGTACGTGCTGGCTGCCCAGCTGGTCCTGCTCGTGCTGTGCAGCTGGTTCGCGGTCCGCCTCGCGATCCGCCCGCTCGTCAATCTCGCGCGCGCCGTCGACACGCTCGACCCGAGCAAGGAGGTGCCGCGGCTCAACGAGAGCGGCCCGGCCGAGGTTCGCTATGCCGCGACCGCGTTCAATTCGATGCGCGACCGCATCGCCCATTACCTCGAGGAACGCGTCCAGATCCTGGCCGCCATCTCGCACGACCTGCAGACGCCGATCACCCGCATGAAGCTGCGCGCCGAGATGGCCGACGACAGCCCGGAGAAGGACAAGCTCGTCCAGGACCTGACGGAGATCGAGCGGCTGGTGCGCGAGGGCGTCACCTATGCCAAGAGCGCCCACGGCAGTGCCGAGAAACCGTCGCGCATCGACGTCGGCTCGTTCGTCGAAAGCCTGGTGTTCGATTACCAGGACACGGGAGCCGCCGTGACGTTCGGCCGCGGCATCGACGCCGCCATGCTCACCCGCCCCCATGCGCTGCGCCGGATCCTGACCAACCTGATCGACAACGCCCTCAAGTTCGGCGGCACTGCCGAGGTCCTGATCGAGCGGATCGACGACAAGGCGATCACCATCAAGGTGCTCGATCGCGGGCCGGGCATTCCGGCGGACCAGCTTCAGGCCGTGCTGCAGCCGTTCTTCCGCCTCGAGCAGTCGCGCAACCGGGGCACCGGCGGCACCGGGCTCGGCCTCGCGATCGCCCACCAGCTGGCGCTCGCGATCGGCGGCTCGCTGACCTTAAGCAACCGGGCGGGCGGCGGGCTCTCGGCCGAGGTTACGCTGCGCTGAACCTAAGTTTCGCCCCCTAAGCTTCGCCTAAGTCTCGTCGCCGATGATCCTGCGCGTCACGCCCTCCCTTTGACTTGCGACAGGATGGCCGCCCATGAACATGGCATTGGCCCTGGCCGAACGGCCGAAATTCAGCTTCAACAAGGTTCCGGAAGTCACGCTCGTCTTCTGGATCATCAAGATCATGTCGACGACCGTCGGCGAGACCGGCGCCGATTACCTGGCGGTGCATGTCGGGCTCGGCACCGCGATCACGGGCGGAATCATGTTCGCCCTGCTGGTGGCCGCCCTGGTCACGCAGCTCGGCAAGAACCGCTATGTGCCGTGGATCTACTGGCTGACCGTCGTTCTGGTCAGCATCGTCGGGACCCAGATCACCGACGCGCTGACCGACCGGCTCGGCATCAGCCTCTATGTCAGCACGACGGCCTTCTCCATCCTGCTCGCCCTCACCTTCGCCGTCTGGTACGGCGTCGAGCGGACCCTGTCGATCCATACGATCGTCACCCGCCGGCGTGAGCTCTTCTACTGGGCCGCGATCCTTTGCACCTTCGCGCTCGGCACGGCCGCGGGCGATCTCGCGACGGAGGCGCTCAGCCTCGGCTTCAATGTCGGCGTCCTGGTGTTCGGTGCGCTGATCGCGCTCATCACGCTCGCCTACTACAGGGGCGCCAACGCGGTCCTGACATTCTGGCTTGCCTATATCCTGACCCGGCCGCTCGGCGCCTCGCTCGGCGACCTCCTGTCCCAGGCCCAGACCTACGGTGGGCTCGGTCTCGGCACCGTCAAGACCAGCCTCGTCTTCCTGACCGTCATCACCGCCCTCGTGGCCTTGCTCAGCACCGGCCGAGGATCCGCGAAAATCCAGCCGGTCACGACGCAGGACGATTAAGTCCGGCCGATCACCCCTCTCACCCAACGCAGATAGAGACTGATCATGAAGTTCACCAACGCCGCATTCCTCGTCCCCGCACTGGCCCTGCTGATCGGCGGGCCGCTCCTGCCCGCGACGCCGCTCAGCACGCAAGCGGAGGCGGCGACTGCTTCGAAGCTCGGCGACCTCACGTCCTTCCGCACCATCGTCGTCGATACCAAGGCCTTGGCCGACAAGGACGACCTCGCCGCCGCGAAGACGCGCATCAAGGATCTCGAGGAGGCCTGGGACGATGCCGAAGCCGGCTTGAAGCCCCGGGCGCCGTCCGACTGGCATACGGTCGACAAGGCGATCGACCGGGCGCTCGAGGCGCTCCGCGCCAGCAAGCCGGATGCGGCAACCTGCAAGCAGTCCCTGGCCGATCTGCTCACGACCATGGATCATGTGAGCGGGGTGGTCTGACCCGGAACGTCGAGCAGCCGGAAGGTCGAGCATGCGGGTGCTGCTGGTGGAGGATGACGGCATGATCGGCGGCGCCGTCGCGAGTGCCTTGAAGGACGCGAGCTATGCCGTCGACTGGGTGCGCGACGGCGGCGGCGCCACCACGGCGCTCGACAGCCAGGCCTACGACGTCGTGCTGCTCGACCTGGGGCTGCCCGAGAAGGACGGCGTCGCCATCCTGCGCACGACCCGCTCGCGCGGCAATGCGGTCCCCGTCGTGGTCATCACGGCCCGGGATGCGGTCGAGGATCGCATCCTGGGCCTCGACCATGGCGCCGACGACTATGTCGTGAAACCGTTCGACATGCGGGAGCTGCTGGCGCGGATGCGGGCGGTGATCCGGCGCAAGGGCGGCAGCTCGGGCCCGGTCCTCACCAACGGCATCCTGTCGCTCGACCCGGCAACGCACGAGGCCAAGGCGGACGGCACGGCGACGCGCCTCACGGCACGTGAATTCGCCCTGCTGCGGGCACTGCTGGTCCGTCCGGGCGCCATCCTGTCGCGCAGCGACCTCGAAGACCGGATCTACGGCTGGGGCGAGGAGGTCGAGAGCAATGCGGTCGAGTTCCTGATCCACGCCCTGCGCAAGAAGCTCGGCACCGACAAGATCAAGAACGTCAGGGGCGTGGGATGGATGGTGCCAAAGGGCGATTGACGCGGTCGCTGCAATTCCGCCTGTCGCTATGGCTGTCGCTGACCATCATCGGGGTCGCGGTCGCCGCGGGTGTCATTTCCTTCGCCTCCGCATTCGACGAGGCGATCGAGTTGCAGGACGATCAGCTCCGGCTGACCGCCTCCCTGATCGGCCGCCATCGCTTTTCGGTTCCGCCGGCCGAAGGCCCCAACATGGCGCCCGACGTGACGGACATCGAGCCGGAGTCGCGCCTGGTCGTGCTGCGCCAGCAGCCGCTGGGGGCCTGGGCGCCCGATGGCGAGCTGCCCGGCGTGGATGCTGACCTGCCGGACGGGCTGCAGACCGTCACCATCGCCGGCGTGCCGTGGCGGCTGTTCGTCAAGACGCTCGACCCCGGCGCCCGCATCCTCGTCGGCCAGCAGACGGCCGTGCGCGACGAGATCGCGCGCAGCAGTGCGCTCAGAACGGTGGCGCCGCTCCTCAGCCTCGTGCTGCTGCTGCCGCTGCTGGCGGGCTATATCGTCCGCAACATGCTGCGGCCGCTGAAACGGATGGCGGCCGAGCTCGAGTTCCGCTCGGAGCGAGACTGGCAGGACATCGCCGACGACGGCGTGCCGTCGGAGATCCGCCCGTTCGTGGTCGCGATCAAGCGGCTCTTGGCCCGCGTCGCGCAGTCGCTCTCGGCCCAGCGCCGGTTTGTCGCCGACGCGGCGCACGAGCTGCGCACGCCGCTGACGGCGCTCTCGCTCCAGGCCGAACGGCTGGAGGAGGCAGCAATGTCGGACGAGGCGCGCGAGCGCCTCGCCGCCCTCCGCGCCGGCATCCGGCGGACCCGCGCGCTGCTCGACCAGCTCCTGACGCTCGCCCGGACGCAGCGGGAGACGGGCGAAACGGGACCCGTGTCCCTCGATCAGGTGTTCCGGCAGGTCCTGGAAGACCTGATGCCGCTCGCCGAAGCGAAACGCCTCGACATCGGCGTGGTGAGCCGCAGCGACGTGGTCGTGCAGGCGAACGAGCCGGACCTCATGATCCTGGTGAAGAACCTGGTCGAGAACGCGATCCGCTACACGCCGGAAGGCGGGCGGATCGATCTGGCGGTCGAGACGACGCCCGGCGGCACGATCCTGCGGGTGGACGACACCGGGCCCGGCATCCCGCCCGCCGAACGCGCGCGGGTGTTCGACCCGTTCTATCGGGTGCTCGGCAGCGGCGAGATCGGGTCCGGGCTCGGCCTCTCCATCGTCAAGACGATCGCCGACCGGCTCGGCGCCAGCGTCGCGCTGGGGCAGTCCAACGACGGCGGGCTCCGGGTCACCGTCACCCTTCCCGGCGGTAGTGTCTCAGTTTGAATTTCCGCGCACGAGCCGTCTAAGCCGTTGTGGCAACATTGCAGTGCCCTCACAAGCGGACCTACAATCCCGCAGATGAGACTCGATGCCCTCGGCCCTCGCATTTGCATCATGGGACCGTCGAATAGCGGCAAATCCACCTTGGCAAACGCCATCGGGGCCGCGCGCGGTCTGGCGCCAGTTCATCTGGACCAGCTCTACCATCTGCCGAATACCGATTGGGAACCTCGCCCCGGCGACGAGTTCATCGCCCTGCATGATCAAGCGATCGCAGGGGCGAGCTGGGTCATGGAGGGCAATTACACCCGATGCCTGCCGCAGCGGCTCGAACGCGCGACCGGCTTCATCCTGTTGGATACGTCCACGGCAACCAGCCTCGTACGATATCTGCGCCGATGCTGGTTCGAGCGGAACCGGATCGGCGGGCTCGACGGAGGCAAAGACAGCGTCAAGTGGGAGATGCTCCACTACATCGCGGCCACAACCCGCGACAACCGCAAGCGTTACGACGAGATGTTCGACGGGATCAAACTCCCCAAGATCAGGCTCGGATCAGCAAGAGAAATCGGCAATTTCTATCGATTGCAAGGGCTTGGCCGGTGACGACCCAAGTAGGTCGCAAGGCCTCCGAGCGGGCGATCCCGAAAACGGACGTTCGGCCCCCTACCGAGGGGGCGGCAGCGCGCCCAGCATAGCCATCTCTAGTCCTTGCGACATTCTCCAAGACCGGCGCCCGGTACCTGAGGCATGAGGCTGCCTATTGGGGCCTCTATAATGATGATCACAATCGAAAGGTCAGGCTATAATGGCGATCGTCATCATAGGCTTGGATATGGCCACCGAAAGGGTCGCGAAGTGCGCATCACGAAAGAAAAAAAGCGGGAAAACCACGAGCGGATCGTCGCTATCGCGTCCGAGCTGTTTCGCGAGCATGGCTTCGATGGCGTCGGAGTAGCGGAGCTGATGGAGCGTGCCGGGCTCACGCATGGCGGCTTCTACAACCACTTCCGGTCCAAGGAGGACCTGATTGCCGAGACGGCCGAGAAAGGTTTACGCGAGACCTTGGAGCGCTATGCAGGTCAAGATGCCGTCGCGGTCATGGAACTCTATATCTCGCGCGAACACCGGGACGCGCCCGGGCAAGGGTGTACGGCCGCCGCGCTGAGTTGCGATGCTGCTCGGCAGCCCGATGAAACGAAGTCCGTTTTTGCCGCAGGCATCGAGAAGCTCGTGTGCGCGCTTGAGGACGGCATAGCCCGAAATTCCGCTCCCAGAGGCGGCATGCGAGCGCAAGCCATCAGCGTCCTTGCTCAGGCCGTCGGAGCCGTCATCCTTTCAAGAGCCTGTCCTGACGATTCTTCCCTGGCCGATGAAATACTTGACGCCTGCCGGGCCGATTGCCGCGACGCCATCGAAAATCGAGCCCACAAGCAATAGGGCCACGCCTAGCGCTCCGCTGGACTGACGCGGGAGTGTGCCGGGTTTCAGACGCTCGACAAATCCGGACGAGCGTCAAGTTCTAGCCTGCAACCGTGACGACGACCTTGCCCTTCGCGCGTCCGGTTTCGACATAGGCTAGCGCCTCCCCCGTCTTCTCAAATGGGAACACCTTGTCGATGACTGGTTGGATCACGCCAGCTTCGACCAGGGACGTAATCTCGCCCAACTGCCGCCCCTGCGCGCGCATGAACAGGAACGAATAATTTATACCGAGGCTTTTGGCTTTCTTCCGAACGCCTCGGCTCAGCAGGTGCAATACCAGTTTCAGGAACAGATTCAGGCCGAGTGCTTTGGCAAAAGCGGGATCGGGCGGCCCGGAAATGGAAATGAGCCGGCCGCCCGGCTTCAGCACGCGCAAAGATTTCTTGAGCGTCTTGGGATCCTGACTGTTCAGCACAAGATCGTAGCCCGACAGGATCTTCTCGAAGTCCTGCGTCTTGTAATCGATGACTACATCCGCCCCTAGACTTCTGACCAGATCGGCATTCTTGGCGCTCGTCGTCGTCGCGACGGTAGCGCCGAGATGCTTGGCGAGCTGGATGGCAAAAGTCCCGACGCCGCCGGAACCGGCCTGAATGAACACCTTCTGGCCGCGCTTCACCTTGCCCACCTCGACCAGCGCCTGCCACGCGGTTAGTCCCACCAAGGGAACCGACGCCGCCTCGGCCATGTCGAGGTTTTTAGGCTTCAGCGCGACGTCGGCTTCATTGATGGCAATGAATTCGGCGAAGGTACCGACCCGATGATCGCGCGGGCGGGCATAGATCTCGTCGCCCACCTTGAACCGCCTGACCTTGCTTCCTGTCCTGACGACTGTTCCGGCGACGTCATGCCCTAGGACGAAGGGCGGACGATAGGGAAGGAGAAGTTTGAACTCTCCGCTCCTGACCTTGGAGTCCAGAAGGTTCACGGCCGTTGCGTGTATCCGGACCAAGACATCATTGTCCTGCACTTCCGGCTCCGGCACGTCGGCCAAGTGTAGAGTGCCCTTCTTTTGGTATCTGGCAACGACGAATGCCTTCACAGGCTTTCTCCAATCTCAGGTTAAGAGCGGTATTAGGCGCCAAGGAAGGAAAGAGCCTTCGACACGAAATCGGCGTGGTACTGGAAAATCCCGCCATGCCCGGCGTCCTGGTAGATCACCAGTTCCGCTTCAGGAATGCGGCGAGCGATGTCGGTGCTGTTTACGGTCGGGACCATGACGTCGTCGTCGCCGTTGGCGATCAGAACCGGGATCTTGATCCTGCCGAGGTCTTGCGGTGCCTGACGGCCCCAGGCCTTGATCGCCTTGAGCTGCCGCAGGAAAGCACCGGGAATTGGGCCCTTGTCCCTGGCCGCACTACGTTCCTTCAGCCGGTTCAGAAAGGCTTTCGCGGCTCGGCGACCATGGGCCGTGGATGGGAAAAACAGATAGGATTTCGGGTCTCGAAACGTCAGCAGGCCTTTGAGGATGAGCGGCCAGGACACCGCTCCCACCCTCTCAATGCCGATGCCGCCTGCCGGACCGGTGCCGGTCAGGATGAGTTTCCGTACGAGATGGGGGGCCTTCAGGGTGATGTCCTGCGCCACGAATCCACCGAGCGAAAAGCCGAGCAGATCGACTTTCTCGAAGCCGAGTGCTTCGATCAGGGCAATCGCGTCGCGCGCCATTTCATCGACGGTCACAGGCGCCGTTCCGCCCGACGCACCGATGCCCCGGTAGTTGGTCGCGATGACGCGACGCTTGCAGGCGAAGCCATCGACAATCCGCGGATCGAAATTGTCCAGCACCGCGCCCCAGTGATTGAGGAGAACGAGCGGCACTCCGCCCCTCGGGCCCAGGTCTCGATAGGCGAAGGCCGTCCCGTTGACGCTGATGGAAAGATTGGGCGCCTCGGCGTAGCGCGCACCTGATCCGAGCTTGATGAGCGGCATTGTCATTGGTGATCCATTGTCCGGCTTGGACCGAAAATCTTGAGACGGGAGGGCACCAGTTCGAAGGGCATGGCTCCACGCCTACGCGGTCGGCTGGCTACGCCAGGCCGAATTGCGAGCGCAGGATCTTGTCGAAGAGAGACCGCGGGAGAAAACGCCGAGCAAATGCGACCTGCCGCGCGACCTTGCCGGAAGGGTAACGCAGCCGCGGCGTTCTTTCGGAAGCCGCTCGCACGATGGTTTCGGCCACGCTTTCGGCGGTGTCCGCCACGGCCATCGCACGTTCATACGCCTCGAGATATTTCGCTCGGCTCACGGCGTAGGCGGCGATCGGTGTATCGGCACGGACGGTGCTGGATTCAAACGAGGTCTGCGTGGCGGCGGGCTCAATGACCGCGACGCGCACACCGAACTCACGCACCTCATGATCGAGAGATTCGGAATAGCCCTCGAGCGCATGCTTGGTCGCCGAGTAGTAGGCGTTGTAGGGCGCCGGAATGAGCCCCAACCCGGAGCCAACGTTGAGAATGCGGCCTCTACCCTGCGCTCGCATGATCGGCAGGACCGCATTGGTCACCCGGACGACGCCGTGAAAATTGGTCTCGAACAGCGAGCGGACTTGCGGGATCGAGCTTTCTTCGGCCGCGCCCGTGACCCCGATCCCAGCATTGTTGACGAGCAGGTCGATATGGCCGAACTCGGCATGTGCCAGAGCGACAGCTGCCGCGACTGATTCATCGGATGTGACATCGCAGGCAGCCATCCAAATGCCGTCGCGCATTTCACCAGTTCCGGCATTACGGCTTGTGCCGATCACACGGTAGCCTGCATTCAGCAACGCTGAAGCGGCCGCCTTGCCGATGCCGCTCGACGCCCCGGTGAGAAACGCCGTCTTCTGCTGCGCCTTCGCCCCAACCATCGCCATTGTCTCGACTTCTCGTATGCGGTCCGTCGACCGATGCGGCAGAAGCACGCCAGCTTCGATCATCCGATCGCTTTAATGATGATAATCATCATAATTAATTGATGATGATTATCATCAAAGCTGTCAAGCAGAATTTGCGCAGCCGAACTTGAGGCGATGTCTCTCGGACCGAGCTCCCGATCTCATTCGTCGTTACTTTAGTGTGGATGACGCGGGCGATCTGTTGGCCGCGCATGTGCAGATCTTGGCTGTGGGGCGCCACGAGATGCGCCAGTGCCTTGACCAGCGACATCGTCTTGCCGGAACCGGCACCTGCCTCCATGACAGAGGTCATCGGCGGGTGATGGTCGAGGAAACACTTAGGGCGATATCGGCTTGGGCGGCGATGTGTCCGAGACCACGGGCGAATGTCCTCTGCTATCGCCGCTGGCAGCAAAGCTGCCGGACCGGAATCCACCGAGGCTGTGTGAGAACGCACCTGAGCGGTTTAGACTGGCTCGCTTTGCCGTTGCGGAGGAGCCGGCGATGATGGGCGCTCGAGCGATTCTCCTTGCCGTTGTCCTGCTGGCCGGCCTGTTGTCGGTCGACAGGTCGGCGCGGGCCGAGATCACGGCCGCGGAATACCCGTTGCCGGCCGGCGTGGGCGCGCATGACGTGGCACCGGCGGCGGTCGGTGCCGTCTGGTTCACGGCGCAGATGCAGGGGGCGCTCGGCCGGCTCGATCCGGCGACGGGTCATGTCGAGCTCTTGCCGCTCGGCAAGGACTCGGCACCGCACGGCGTCATCGTCGGGCCCGACGGCGCCGCCTGGGTTACCGACGGCGGCAGCAACGCCATCCTGCGCGTCGACGGCACGACGCGCGCGATATCCCGCTTCCCGCTGCCATCCGGCCGCAACTACGCCAACCTCAACACGGCCGTGCTCGATCCCGCGGGCATCCTGTGGTTCACCGGCCAGGACGGCGTCTATGGCCGGCTCGAGCCGAAGAGCGGCGCGATGAAACTCTGGGAAGCGCCGCGCGGTCCCGGCCCCTATGGCATCACGCGGACGGCGGCGGGCGTGTTCTTCGCCTCGCTCGCCGGCAATTATCTCGGCCGCATCGATCCGGCGACCGGGACGGCGACCGTGCTCGAGCCGCCGACGCCGCGCGCCGGCCCGCGCCGGGCCTGGGCGGATTCGCACGGGCTGATATGGATCAGCGAATGGAACGCCGGCAATGTCGCCCGCTACGACCCGGCGAACGGCCAATGGCGCAGCTGGCATCTGCCGGGCGCCCATCCGCAGGCCTATGCGGTGTTCGTCGACGACCGGGACGTGGTCTGGCTCAGCGATTGGGGCGCCAACGCCATCGTGCGGTTCGATCCGGCAACCGAGCGGTTCCAGGCCTTTCCGTTCAAGAGCGCAGGCGCCGACGTGCGCCAGCTGCTGGGCCGACCGGGCGAAGTCTGGGGCGCCGAATCCGCGCTCGACCGGCTGATCGTGCTCAAGACCCGCTAGGGGCGGGTTAGTCCGAGATGCAGTTGCGCCCCTGGCCTTTGGCGCGATAGAGCGCCTCGTCGGCCCGCTGGGCCAGCTGGGCCGGCGTGTCGCCGGCGCGGTAGGAGCCGATGCCGATGCTGACCGTCACCTTCAGCACCTCGCCATTGTCGAGCTTGATCAACACGCCCTCGACCCGCGCGCGCACCCGCTCCGCCACCAGCTTCCCCCATTCCGGCTTGGTATTGGGCAGGAGCAGGCAGAATTCCTCGCCGCCGAAGCGGGTCACGATGTCGGTCTTGCGGCCCATGTCGGCCAGCACGCCAGCGAGATCGTTCAGCACCTTGTCGCCGGCGGCGTGGCCCCAGGTGTCGTTCACTTCCTTGAACCGGTCGATGTCGCAGATCAGCAGGCTGAGCGGCGCGCGCTCGCGACTGGCGCGCGCGATCTCGACGGCGATCGAGCGGTCGAAATAGCGCCGGTTGAACAGGCCGGTGACGGGATCGAGGAACGCCATGTCCTCGAGCACGCTCAGGCGGTCCTTGAGGCTGCGCGTCTCGGACTGCGCCTCGTAGCTGACGAGGTCGGCAAGGCTGCCGTAGTAGGAGCCGAGCACGACCTCGGCATCCATCATGACGACACGGCCGACCGCGTCGACCGCGAACGTCGCGTCGATCTTCGTCTCGCCGATGAGCGCGTCGGTCATGATCTTCGAGAGCAGCTGGCAGAGCGCCAGATAATGGCGCGGCTTGACGCCCACCTCGAAATGCCGGCGGCCGATCTGTGCCGACCGCTGCAGGCCGGCCGACGACGGGCCCTGGCAGAAGAGGTCGCGCCAATGCTGCTTCAGCGCCGTGAGCACGTTCACGCGCTCCGCCGGGTTGGCGAGCACGGCGGCGACGGTCGCCTCGCCCTTGTCGAGCCTGGCCGCGCGCGCGTCGAATTCGTCGAGCGCCCGGACAGTGGCGGCGCGCGCGTTTTCCAGCAGCTGCTGCGTCTGGCCGTCGATCCGCCAGACGGCAAAGATGGTTTCGCTGTCGATCTCTTGGGGGAACATCCGGTCCGACATCTGCTTGCCCTCGCGCGCCCTGCCGTTTCGGCGCGAGCGCTCGGCCGATTGAAACCAGACATCGGCGGCGAGGGCAAGTCTTCGCAAATCGTCGCGAATTTTATGAATCGCGGCGCTTCGCGGCGAACGGGCCGGGCTCAGGCCGGGACGTAATGGGCGACGCCCTCGCCGAACGACCAGTCGACGAGCGCGTTCTCGACCAGCGAGATCATGACATCCTGCGGCCGGACGCCCGGATTGTCGGCCAGCCGGTCGGTGATGCGGCGATAGAGCGCGCGCTTCTGATCGTCCGTGCGGCCCGCCCGGAGCGTGATCTGCACGATCAGCGGATCGTCCGACCGCGCCACGTCGAAGAAGGTCGGATCGATCATGAGGAAGCCCGGCGCGTGCTCGCTCAGGACATGGAAGCGATCGGCCGGCGGCACGCCGATGGTCTCGACCATCGCCTGCTGCACGGCATCCGAGACCGCCTGGCGCCAGGCCTGGGTCTTGCCGGTTTGAAACGAGATGCGAACGAGCGGCATGATGGATCCTTCTCGCTAAAGCGACGGCCGGGGACGGCGCCGCCGACAACCGTAAGATAGGCGCCTTCGATCGATGATAAAATTTGAATGTTCAAATCTATAAGTTTTATAAAACTCATCGATAGCTATACGGCCCGCGACCGGAAACCGGCAGTTGCAGGACCTTCTTGATGCTGCGGCGCATCGTCATGTAAACGTTTTCAGCTCGTCATCGAAGCGTCACCGCCCGCTCTTAGAGTGCCGTGCCATGCGGAACCGGGCAGCATATTCCAAACTGACCATTCGGGACGTCGCCGCCGAGGCTGGCGTCTCGATCGCCACGGTTTCGCGCGTGCTGAACGGCCGCGCGCCGATCGCGCCCGAAACGGCCGCCAAGGTCCGGGCCGCGGTCGAGCGCCTGGGCTTCCGCGCCAACCGCACCGGGCGCGAGCTGCGCGCCGGCATCAGCCGGACCGTCGGCGTGCTGGTGCCGAGCCTCGACAATCCCGTGTTCGCCGAGAGCGTCACCGGCATCCAGGAGGCAGCGCGCGACGCCGGCTGGTCGGTGCTGATCGCCTCCAGCGGCTACGACGTCGAGCGCGAAAACGAGGCGATCGGCAATCTTCTGTCCCATCGCGTCGGCGGCCTGCTGCTGACGGTCGCCGATGCGGACCGTAGTGCGACGCTCGACACGCTCGACCGCGAGCAGACGCCTTACGTCCTGCTCTACAACCAGCCCGACCGGGACGACCGGGCGACCGCGACCATCGACAATGTCGCGGCCGGCCGCGACGCGACGCGCGCGCTGATCGCGGCCGGACACCGCCGGCTCGCCATGGTCGCCGGCCGCTTCGTCGCCTCGGACCGCTCGAAGCAGCGCCATCGCGGCTTCTCAGAGGCGCTCGCCGAGGCACGGCTCGAGCAGGTGGCGCTCATCGAACTGGACTTCGACGCGGTCGCCGCCTTCGATCCGATGATCCGGGCCGTGCTGACCGGCCCGAACCGGCCGACCGGCCTATTCTGTTCCACCGACCTGCTGGCGCTCCGCATCATGGCGCTCTTACGCGAAGCCCACGTCGCCGTCCCGGGCGAGGTCGGCATCGTCGGCTTCGACGGCATCGCGGTCGGCCGGCTGATGGCGCCGAGCCTCGCCACGATCGTGCAGCCGAGCCGCGAGATGGGCCGGCGCGCATTCCAGCACCTCCTGGCCCGGCTCGAGGGTGCAGCACCCGAGCAGATCCTGTTGCCCTATGAATTCCGGCCGGGCGGCTCGCTCGGCGGCACCGCCAACGCACCTCAAGGGGAATGATCGACATGCTGACGAAGAACCTGCGCGCGCTGGCCATCGCCGGCGCTCTCGCGAGCCTGGTCGCGGGCGCCGCCCGGGCCGAGGAGACGGCCATCTGCTACAACTGCCCGCCGGAATGGGCCGACTGGGCGGCGCAGATCAAGGCGATCAAGGATGCGACCGGCATCACCGTGCCGTTCGACAACAAGAACAGCGGCCAGGCGATCGCCGCCGTCATCGCCGAGAAAGCGAATCCGGTCGCCGACGTGCTCTATCTGGGCGGCCAGGTCGGCATCCAGGCGAAGGATCAGGGCCTGACCCAGCCCTACAAGCCCACGGGCTTCGACGCGATCCCGGCCGACCTCAAGGATCCGGACGGCTACTGGTTCACCATCCACAGCGGTACCTTGGGCCTCATGGTCAACAAGGACGCGCTCGGCGGCAAGCCGATGCCGAAGTCGTGGAAGGACCTCTTGAAGCCCGAATACAAGGGCATGGTGGGATATCTCGATCCTACCAGCGCCGCCGTCGGCTTCGTCGGCGCCACCGCGGTCAACGAGGCGCTCGGCGGCAACTACAAGGACTACAGCCCCGCCATCCAGTTCTTCAAGGAACTGGCCAAGAACGACCCGATCGTGCCGAAGCAGACGGCCTATGCCCGCGTGCTGTCGGGCGAGATCCCGATCCTGTTCGACTATGACTTCGACGCCTATCGCGCCAAGTACAAGGACAAGGCGCCGATCGAGTTCGTGATCCCGGCCGAGGGCTCGGTGACCTTCCCCTATGTCATGGCGCTGGTCGCCCACGACCCGCACGAGGCCAATGCCAAGAAGGTGCTGGACTTCGTGCTGTCGGAGAAGGGTCAGCAGATCTGGGCCGGCGCCTACCTGCGCCCGGTCATGGCCTCGGCCTTGACGCCCGATCTCGCCGCCAAGTTCCTGCCGGCGAGCGACTATGCCCGGGCGAAGCCGCTCGACCTCGCAGCACTCGCGACCGCACAGAAGGCGTTCATCGAACGCTATCAGGCCGAGGTCCACTGACAATGGGGGCGCCGCGCGGCCGGGTGATCGCAGGACTGATGATCCTGCCCGCGGCGCTCCTGTTCCTGGCCTTCTTCGTCCTGCCACTCGTCCGCCTGGTCGTGGCCGGTGGTGCCGGGCCGGACGGCTGGGCCGGCTACGGCACCGCCCTTGCCGACACGCGGCATCTCGCAAGCCTCATGGAAACGCTCGTGCTGTCGATCGCAACGACGCTCGCCACCTTGGTGCTGGGCGGCATTCCCGGCCTGTTCCTGGCCCGCAACCGCTTTCCGGGCCGCACCTTCCTGGTCTCGGTCCTGACCCTGCCCTTGGCCTTTCCGGGCGTGGTCGTGGGCTTCATGGTGATCTTGCTTGCCGGCCGGCAGGGCCTGATCGGTCAGGTCTCGCAGTTGCTCGGCGGCGAGCGGATCGTGTTCGCCTATTCCATGGCCGGCCTGTTCCTGGGCTACATCTATTTCTCGATCCCGCGCGTCGTGCTGACCGTCATGGCGTCGGCCGAGAAGCTCGATCCGCAGCTTGAGGAGGCCGCGCGCAGCCTCGGCGCCTCGCCCTGGCGCGTGTTCCAGGACGTGATCCTGCCGGGTCTCAAACCTGCGCTCATCTCGGCCGGTGCCATCACCTTCGCGACCTCCATGGGCGCCTTCGGTACAGCCTTCACGCTCGCAACCCGCATCGACGTGCTGCCCATGGTCATCTACACGGAATTCACGCTCGGCGTGAACCTGGCCGCGGCCGCAGGCTTGAGCCTGCTCCTGGGCGCCGTCACCTGGGCGGCCTTGGCGCTCGCCCGCTCGGCCGCCGGTGCCGGCGTCGCGGCGGCGGGCTGACGCGATGCGCAAGCGCTCCCTGGGCTTCTGGCTGCAGCTCGCCCTGACCCTCCTCGTCTCGGCCTTCCTGGGCGTGCCGATCGTGCAGTCCATGCTGGCCGGCGTCACGCGCAACATCTTTGTGGGCTTGAAGAGCGGCCTGACGGTCGACTGGATCGACCAGGTGCTGGCGCTCTACTGGCCAGCAATCCTGCTGTCGATCGAGCTGGCGCTCGGCTGCCTCGCGGTGACGCTGGTGATCGGCGTACCGGCCGCCTACGGGCTCGCCCGTGCGCCGGGCCGGCTCGCGCGCCTCATGGAGGAGGCGCTGGTGCTGCCGGTCGCAGTCCCTGGCCTTGCGACTGCGCTGGCGCTCGTCGTCGCCTATAACGGCTGGGGCGGCTTCCGCCAGAGCGCCTTCTTCATCCTGGCCGGGCACGTGCTGTTCACGCTCCCCTTCATGGTGCGCGCCGTGCTGGCGGTGATGGCGTCCAGCGACTTGGCGACGCTCGAGGAGGGGGCGGCCAGCCTCGGCGCCGGCTTCGTCCGCCGTTTCTTCGACGTGGTGCTGCCTAACTGCCGCTCCGGCATCCTGGCCGGCGCGCTCACGGTCGTGACGCTGTCGATCGGCGAGTTCAACCTGACCTGGCTCTTGCACACGCCCTTGACCAAGACCCTGCCGGTCGGCCTCGCCGACGCCTATGCCTCGCTCAGGCTCGAGATCGGCAGCGCCTATACGCTCGTCTTCTTCGTCCTGATCGTGCCCCTGCTGGTGGCGCTGCAACTTTTGGCCCGGCCGCGCGCGGCCAGGCCCATGCCCGAAGAATAAAAATGCCTGAGGAACAGAAATGACCGTGCCCGTCCGTCTCGACGCCTGCGCCAAGCATTACGGGGCGACCCGGGTGCTGGAGCCGATCGACCTCGAGATCACGGCCGGCGAGACCATCGTGCTCCTGGGCCCGTCGGGCTGCGGCAAGACCACGACGCTCCGGCTCATCGCCGGGCTCGAGACGCCGGACGCGGGTGGGCGTGTACGCTTCGGCGAGCGCGACGTCACCCACCTGCCGATCGAGCGGCGCAACGTCGGCATGGTGTTCCAGTCCTACGCCCTCTTCCCGAACATGACGGTCGCCGAGAATGTCGGCTATGGCCTGAAGATCCGCGGCGTGCCGGCACCCGAGCGGCGCCGGCGGGTGTCGGAGATGCTGGAGATGATGCGGATCGGCGATCTGGCCGGCCGCGCCATCGGGCAATTGTCGGGCGGCCAGCGCCAGCGTGTCGCCTTGGCCCGCGCCATCGCGGTCGAGCCGGAGGTATTGCTGCTGGACGAGCCGCTGACGGCGCTCGACGCGAAGCTGCGCGAGGCGCTGCGCGTCGAGATCGACCGGCTGCTGCGCGGGCTCGGCATCACCACCGTCTATGTCACGCACGACCAGGCCGAGGCCATGGCCTTGGGCGACCGGATCGTGGTCATGAGCAAGGGCCGCATCGCCCAGATCGGCCGGCCGCGCGACATCTGGTTCGCGCCGGCCGATCGTTTCGTTGCCGAATTCATCGGCACGACCAGCCCGCTGCCGGGCGAGATCGCGGGCGGCGTGCTCACGGTCGCCGGCGCCGCGCTCGCCTGGCCCGGCGCCGACGGCCCGGTCGACGTCGCGATCCGGCCCGATGCTGCAACGCTGGTTTCGGATGCCGCCGGTCCCGGCCGCTTGACCGCGACGGTGCAGGCAGCGCAATTCCTCGGCGACCGGACGCGCCTCGCCGTCGCGCTCGCAGGCGACCGGCTGCTGACGATCGACGTCGGCGCACGCGAGGCGCCTGAGCCCGGCACCGCCGTGGCGCTGGCACTCGATCCCGCCGCCCTCATCGTGCTCGCCCGGAGTTAAGCCCATGCTGCTTGCCCAGATCACCGACCTGCACATCAAGCCGCGCGGCCGGCTCGCCTATCGCACGGTCGATACCGCCCAATGCCTGGAAAAGGCGGTCGAGGCGCTGCTCGCGGTGCCGCAGGCGCCGGACGCGGTGCTGGTGACCGGCGACCTGGTCGATGCCGGCCGGCCCGAGGAATACGGTCTCTTGAAGGAGATCCTGTCGCCGATCCGGCTGCCGCTGTTCCTGATGCCCGGCAACCACGACGCGCGCGGGCCGCTGCGCGCGGTGTTTGCCGACCATCGCTATCTCGGCAGCGACGGTCCGATCCAGTACACGGTCGAGGAATTTCCGCTGCGCCTCATAGCACTCGACAGCCTGGTCGACGGCCAGGGCGGCGGCCAGCTCGGTGCCGCCCAGCTCGACTGGCTCGACCGGCGCTTGGCCGAGCAGCCGGAGCGGCCGACCGTCGTCGCCGCGCATCACCCGCCGTTCGCGACCGGCATCGGCCATATGGACAAGATCGGGCTCGAGGATGCGGCCGGCCTGGCGGAAGTCATCCGCAAGCACGGCCAGGTCGAGCGCGTGCTGTCCGGCCACCTGCACCGGTCGATCCAGACCCGCTTCGCCGGCACCCTTGCGTCGACCGCACCGTCGACCGCCCATGCGGTGGCACTCAACATCAGCCCGGACGCGCCGTCCGCCTTCAGCCTGGAGCCGTCGGGCTTCCAGTTGCATTGGTACGAGCCCACGGCCGGCCTCATCAGCCATACCGCCGCGATCGGCGATTTCCCCGGGCCGTTTCCGTTCTTCGAGAATGGAGTCCTCATCGACTAGAGACGGATTCACGGAATGAGTGGAATCGCTTGGCGATCCACTCATTCCGTGAATCCGTCTCTAATCAAATATTTAGAGCGCGATTCACGCATTGGCTGGTTCCAGCCAATGCGACCGCGCTCTAGGCTCCGCATCGCCAACATGGAGGGTCAGGGGATGGCGCACGAAATCACCGGGTGGAGCGAGGCGGTCAGCGCCTACATCGTCCGGAACGGCACGCGCGAGACGGCACTGCAGGCGCGGCTGCGCGACGAGACGCTCGCGACCGGGCGCAGCGGCATGCAGATCGGCCCGGACCAGGGCCAGTTCCTGGGCTTCCTCGTCAGCCTGCTCGGCGCGAGGCGCGTACTGGAGATCGGCACTTTCACCGGTTATTCGGCACTTGCCATGGCCCAGGCACTCCCAGTCGACGGACGGCTCGACGCCTGCGACATCAGCCGCGAATGGACCGACATCGGCCGGCGCTATTGGACCGAAGCCGGTGTTGCGGATAGGATCACGCTGCATCTGGCCTCGGCGCTCGACACGCTTGCCGGTTTCGCGCCCGCGAGCTTCGATCTCGCCTTCATCGACGCCGACAAGACGAACTACGACGCCTACTACGAGGCCTGCCTGGAACTTGTCCGGCCGGGAGGCGTCATAGCGCTCGACAACATGCTGTGGAGCGGAACCGTCGCCGACATGTCGGACATGCAACCGGATACGGTGGCGCTGCGCGCGCTCAACGCCAAGATACAAGCGGATGATCGGGTTGACATGAGCCTGTTGCCGATCGGCGATGGCCTGACGCTGGTCCGGCGTCGCTGAGCACAGGTTGGGGCTGCCGCCAGGGCAGATCCCGCGTTTTTGCAAGAAAAGAACCCGCACAGGCCCGTTACGGGCAATGAAACAGCGACGTGAACGGACTATGATGCACTGCCCACCGGCGCTAGGGTGCCGGCGGGCCTGCACTTTCCGCGCGTCCCGAGGATCGCGAATCCACTATGAGCACTGATACCCTAGCCGGCCAATCCCAAGCGGCCACCGAGCTTCATGCGATCGACGGCGAGGCCCAGGCGCATCACGGGCCCTGGTGGCTCGCGGCCTTGACCGCCCTCGGCATCGTGTTCGGCGACATCGGCACCTCGCCGCTCTATGCGCTGCAAGTCGCCCTGAAGGCGACCGGCCACGCCGCGCCCACGACCGAGGATGTCCTCGGCATCGTGAGCCTGGTGTTCTGGGCGCTGACACTCATCGTCGCGTTCAAATATGTCGCCCTCGTGCTGCGGGCCGATAACGAGGGCGAGGGCGGCATCCTGGCGCTCCTGTCGCTGGTCATCGCCAAGGGCGACGTCAAGCGGCGCCTGCCTATCCTGGTGCTGCTGGGCGTCGCGGGTGCGGCACTGCTCTACGGCGACGGCGTCATCACCCCGGCCATTTCCGTGCTCTCGGCCCTCGAAGGCATCAAGGTCGTGGAGCCGGCACTCGAGCCCTGGGTCATTCCGCTGACGCTCGCGATCCTGGTGGCCCTGTTCCTGATCCAGCGCCGCGGCACCGCCGAGATCGGCCGGCTGTTCGGACCGATCATGTGCCTGTGGTTCATCGCGATCGCCGTCTTCGGGCTCATCAGCATCATCAAGAGCCCCCAAGTGCTGCGCGCGCTCAACCCGATCGAAGCCGCGCATTTCCTCGCCGACGATCCGCTCATTTCCTTCGCCGTGTTCGGTGCCGTGTTCCTGGCGCTGACCGGCGGCGAGGCGCTCTATGCCGACATGGGCCATGTGGGCGCCACCTCGATCCGGCGCGCCTGGTTCGGCCTGGTCATGCCGGCGCTGGTGCTGTGCTACTTCGGCCAGGGCGCGCTCATCCTCCGCCATCCGGAGGCAGCCGATAATCCGTTCTACAAGACGGTGCCCGACTGGGCGCTGACGCCGATGATCGCGCTCGCCGCCATGGCGACGGTGATCGCGAGCCAGGCGCTCATCTCCGGCGTGTTCTCGCTGACGCGCCAGGCGATCCAGATGCGGCTGTCGCCGCGCATGCCGGTGATCCCGACCTCGGTCCATGCCTACGGACAGATCTATATCGCGCTTGTCAATTGGCTCTTGATGATCGCGACGCTCGCCGTCGTCGTGATGTTCAAGAGCTCCGACGCGCTGGCGTCGGCCTATGGCATCGCCGTGTCGGGCACGATGCTGATCACGACGATCCTGCTCTATCGGGTCATCCGCGACAAATGGCACTGGCCACCGCTCGCCGCCTGGCCGCTCATCGCCGTCTTCGCAGCGATCGACGCGACCTTCTTCGCCGCGAACGCGACCAAGCTCGTCGAAGGCGGCTGGCTGCCGCTCGCGATCGGCGCCTTCGTCTGCTTCATCATGCTGTCCTGGCGCTTGGGCAATATCGAGGTGCAGAAGCGCCTCGCCGAAGTGTCCATGCCCTTCTCGGACTTCTTGGAGCAGGTCGACGGCATGCTCGTCGCCCGCCTGCCCGGTTGCGGCGTGTTCGTGACGCGCTCGTCCGACCGCTGCTCGCCGATGATCCTGCATCACATCGAGCACAACCGCGTGCTGCACGAGAACGTCATCCTGCTGACCGTAGTGCCGACGCGCCGGCCGCGCGTGCCGGTGTCGGAGCGGCTCGAGATCCACGAACTCGGCCATGGCTTCCACCGGGTGACCGTGCGCATCGGCTTCATGCAGCGCGCCGACATCCCGGCAGCACTCAGGGCCTGCCACAAGATGGGCCTCGATTTCTGCAAGGATAAGCTGCACTACT
Source organism: Aliidongia dinghuensis (assembly GCF_014643535.1). NCBI lineage: Bacteria > Pseudomonadati > Pseudomonadota > Alphaproteobacteria > Rhodospirillales > Dongiaceae > Aliidongia > Aliidongia dinghuensis. The sequence goes on from NZ_BMJQ01000006.1 coordinate 164,861, forward strand.
ACGTCGGCCACGAGAGCCTGGTGCGCCGGACCAAGGCGTCGACGCTGAGCCCGCCGGTCTGGGAGGCCTATAATTTCATGCACCGCATGTCGATGCGCGCCGCCGACTATTTCCACCTGCCGCAAAAGCAGGTGATCGAGGTGGGCTTCCGGCTGGAGATCTGACGGCACGACAGCCGCGCACCCCTTGCATTTCCGCCATTTTTAGCACATTGTTGGCGTCGGGATCGTCCGACGCCAACCACCTTCGACGCCGCGAATTGTCCCCCAATTGTCCCCCGGATTTGGGAGAGCGGCATGTCGAGAACCGAGCACCTGACCCTCGCTTACGAGAACCCGAAGCCTGCCGCGCGGCCGAAGCGGATCGCCGGCCTTCGGCAAAAGGTCGAGCGCGCCAAGCGCAGCGGCAACACGATCAGCTTGACCGATGCCAAGATCGCGGAATGGGTCGCGAGCGCGAAGGATGGCGCCGACCGGATCGAGGTCTTCGACAGCAAGGTCAAGGGGCTGGTCTGCCGCGTCGGCAAGCGGGGTCCGAGCTTCAGCGTCGTGTTCCGGTTCGACGGCGAGAAGCGGCGCCAGGGGATCGATGAAGTGCGGGTCGACAAGGCACGAACCGCGGCGGGCGTGATCCTGGGCAACGTCCGCGACGGGATCGACCCCCGCCCTGCCCTGCTGGTAGCGGCCGACCCGGGCGAACCCGGCGAAGCTGCGCCGCTGCACACCTTGCGCGCTGTGGCGGAGCGGTACATCGCCGACCTGGAACATCCCCACAAGAAGGCGCACGCGAAGAGTTACGTCGATGGCGCCCGCCAGTATTTCGAGAAGTACATCTGCAAGCTGGGCGACGCCCGCCTGATATCGACCATCACGGACCAGGAGATCCGAGCTATGGTCCGGCGGGTGTTCGACACACACCCGGTCACCTCGAACAGGCTCTTGAGCACGACGAAGCGGCTTTTTACCTATGCCGTGGGAGAGGGCATCATCGCCGAGAACCCCGCGATGAAGGTCAAGCGCGAGGCGGACGAGAAGGCACGCGAGCGGACGCTTGACGGCGATGAGGTCGTCAACATTTGGCGCGCGTGCGAGCGGCTGGCCGCCGATGGTGAGGATTGGGCGCGAGCCGTCCAGTTGCTCGGGCTGACCGGCTGCCGACGCGAGGAGATTTGCGCCCTCTCCTGGTCTGAGATCGACCTGGAGGGCACGAAGTCCCAGGCCAGCGCCGGGCCGCAGGACGGCCGCAAGCGGCTCGCCTGGGGTCGGGGACGCGGTATGCAGGCGGCGGGCAGCGACGGCGGCCCAACGATCACAATTCCGGGCAGCCGAATGAAGAACGGGCGCGTTCATGTCGTGCCGCTGAGCTTGATGGCTGTGCAAGTCCTGAAAGCGTGCCCGACCAAAGTGGGTTACGTGTTCCCGAGCATCCGCGATGCAAAGAAGCCGATTACGAATTATTCCCAGATGAAGCGCGAGTTGGACGCCAAGATCGCGGAGGTTCGAGAGGAGTACGGCTTTCCGCCGATGGCGGGCTGGCACTTCCATGATTTGAGGCGGACGCTAGCGACACAGCTTGGCGAGCTTGGCATCTCCAACGCGATCATTGGCCGCGTCTTGTCGCATACGGAGGTCGGCGTCACGGCGAAGGTTTACAATCGGTGGTCATATTTGCCGGAGAAGAGAGCCGCCTTAAAGTTGTTCGCGGAGGCGTTCGAGGAAATCCTGACTGAGGACACATTCGGCGACGACACTCCCCCGGCCGAAGCCTGATCCGACCGCACCGTCCCGACGATCGAGAGGGCCGCCACCGTGCGGCCCTTTCCACGTCCTGGCCGTCCAAAACCACCCTACGAAATATGCGGTACACTGCTCCGTCGAAACTCGAGATTTTGCCGGGACACCCGCCATGGCCGAGCCCACGAAACTTCTCTACGACCTCGAAGACCTACGCCAGATCGGCATTGAGCTGAGCCGCGTGCAGATTGACAAGGCCGAGCGCAGCGGCGCCTTCCCGGGAAGCTTCACGCTGACTGGCCAGCCGCAGGCCAAGCGGCACTGGTTGCGATCCGCGATCGTCGAATGGCTCGAACAGCGCGCAGCCGGTGCCGCCGAGGAAGCCGCGACCAAGCGGCAGGCGATGGGCGCATTCGCCAAAACCCGATCCGCCCGCAGCCCATCCCTGATCGTCGCCCAGCGCCGTGTCGAAGACCTTGAGGCGAAGCTCGAACTCGCGCGCAAGCGCGTCGCCGATATCCTGGTCAACGGCCAACGATGAGCGTCGGTTTCATGGCGCGGTCGACCGCCCAGCGTCGCGCCGCAGCGAAGCGTGGGCTGAAATTCAAGTCATACCAGGACAAGGCGGACGGCGCTCTCGCCTCGGCGCTGAAGGCGGATCGCGCCGTATTCGCCGCGCCGGTTATTCGAGCAGATACACTGCTCGAACGTGGTTGGACACCGGAGGAATTGGCGGCCCTGAAGCCTGCCGGCGTTCAGAACGGCCGGAAGGTCTACTACGTCGCTGACGTCGAGGCGGCGGAGGCCGATGTCGCTCCCGTTCATCGCACTGTGCCGGCGCGGAACGTCGAAAGTATCGGGAGCCCGCGCCCCGAGCTGAAGGCGCCGGCCGGCTGGTCACGGCCGAAACCGATCGATACCAAACCTCGGCGTGAGCCGACCGCCCAGGAGCGGGCGGCGGCGGTGGCACTGCCGAAGATCACGTTGGGCACGGTTCAGAAGTTGAAGGTCGAGCCGGCCGGCGATGCGGCCGAGCGGGTGAAGCAAGGTCTTCTCGCCCGTAGCGGCGCCCGCCCGGTCGACCGGGTCGAGCCAGTCGAGCCACTGGAACCCGCACCGGCTGCCCAGCGCCGCACCGCTGACGTAGAGGTCGCGCCCGAGCCTGGCATCGGGACGTCGGAGACGCCATGCGCGCCAGCGCCCGCCGCCGTGGCTCCGATCGAGCCGGCCGAGCCGATCTCCGACGACATCTTCTTCAGAGGTCGCCCAAGCGCCGAGTATCGCGTTCGAGATGGTCGACCGAGCGACAATGAGCGCATCCCGGCGGGTGTCCGGGTTCTCGTCAAGTGCGCGCGGCTGGGGAGCGTCCTGCACGTCCGACGCAAGGCGTTCGTCGTGTCGGACGCTCCGGCCGGCGCGCTACTGGACTTGCCGGCGCTTTGGACCTGGCTTGACGCGGGGCCGCTCTGAGGTCGCGATCTCCTTGCGCACCTTCGGCCATTCCTCGGCGATGTAATCGGCGGCTGCCGTCCCAGCCGCGATCAGCATGCCGGCAAGAAGCCCACGCCAGGTCGTGACGTCAGGTGCCGCGGTCTTCATGACGTGCGCGCCCCCGCATCAGCCGCATCCTTCTTGGCCAGGCGAGCGACGGCTCGGCGGGCGTTCTTCCGGTCCTTCGCGTGGACGCCGCGACCCGCCAGTTCGTCAAGGTCGCGTTGCTTCTGATCGCGGCGGGCGGACTTCTCTTCTTCCGTGAGTGCTCGGGTCATGAAAATTCTCCTCGCTCATAAAGGTTGGAATATAAGGTGCTTTGGTGATGACCATACGCCGCATCAACTATGGCGACAAGTAAAAACAACGCGCAATACTGTAATCGCAGGGATGTCGTATAACGCAATAAAATAACGCGTAATTTTATTTCTTATATCGCAGGCGCGTCTAGTCCGTGCCGGCGAACAGCTTCCGTGCCCGAGCGGTCGCTTCGCGTTTGTGCTCGTTTTGAGCATATTCCCTGCGAACCAGGGTCTAATTTTTCCTGTAGAATGACAGAAGCCCGTCCGGTGGTCGGACGGGCTTCTAGGCGATGTCGGGTTGGTCGGACCCACAGCGCTTGGACACAGCGGAAGGAAACACCGTGTCACCTGCGACTATACAGCATTTCACCAACGACGCGCGGCACCGACTGGTTGCACGGGGCGATGTCGCGCGTCTGCTTTCACGAGGACGCGATCATGTTCGGAAACGAGATGCATGTCAACGAGGCGGCCGACGTGCCGACCCTCGAAGAAGTACGCGAGACGGAGGCCGCGGAGCGCTGGCGGCACTTCCAGCCGCTTGAGCGCTACGGCCTGATCGCGAGTAAGGAACCGCCGACTGAGGCCGGCCTGTACCTGTTCCAGCGCGCGAACGATTACGCGGAGATCCGCGGCCTATGCCTTTGCCACGTCGAGGACGGCAAGAGCTACCGCCTGATCGCGGGTGACGGCGAGGTCGGCGACCTGTTCCCACATGACCCTGCAAGGAAGCCGCTCCCGGTCGGCGATCGTCCTGGGCACTGGTACGGGCCGCTCCGGACCCTGGACGACCTTGTCCAGCTATTCACCGCGATCACGGTGCGTCGGGGGAGGCCGATTTGACAGGAGCGCCACTGAGGCGCATCGTATCCAGACACCACCCCGCCGGCCGTCCTGGGAAGGACAGCCCGCGGGATTTTTTCATTCTTTCGGCCGGCGATGGCGCCTGTCGAAGCACCACAGGGAGGCTCGACCACCATGGATCTGATCAATCATCTCTCGGCCTTGGGCTATGCGCTTTCTGCGCCGGATGCCAGCGGCGACGTTCGTCTCGACCTGGCCGACGCTGGCCTGACCGCCTTCGAGATCAGCGGCCCGATCGAGGCCCTTGAACTGGCAGATCGTTTCACCCGGCGGGCGCTGGGCGAGCCGGTCCTGGCCCATCGCGCGAGCGATACCGAGCTGCTGCTGGTCTTTGCCGGTGCAGCGCTGAACAAGCCGCGGCTGCACCGTGTCGACCCATGCCGCGTGCAGTGCAGGCGCCATGCGGGACTGGGTGCCGTCCTGGTGCTGCCGGCCGCTGACGAGGATGGCCTGGCGCCGTTCGTCGCCGACGTCGCCAGCGCTGCGGCATGAGAGGGAGGGCAGGGTCATGACTGAGCTGAGAAAGGAGAACCCGCCGAGCGGTGCAGCGCTGGCGGGTTCGGGAGGCGAGAAGAATATGTTGAACCCGTCCAACCTACCACACGCCGAGCGTTCCGCCAAATCGACGGCCGAGATGCGCGAGCGCACCGCCGACGTCCTGCACCTGCCCGGCAAAGGCCGCTTCAGCCGCTACGTCGGCATGTGGTTCGCCAAGTACCTGCTGCCCGTCGAGCCTGGCCAGAAAGCGCCTTCAACGCTGGATAAGGGCACCGGGATATGGAGCCGCACGAAAGGGTGGCAGGACCGCGAGGCGACCGCCGCCGACCTGGCCGAGTGGGACACCTGGGACTGCGCGGTCGGCATCCGCCTTGGTGAGATCGTCGCGTTGGATCTCGACACCTACGGGGCAGAGGAGCGCGACGCGGCGCTTCGTGACGGCCTGGTGGACATCGTGCGCGACGTGCTGGAATGCGCTCCGCCGGTTCGCGGCCGCCCGGGCACGAACCGCTGCGCCCTCTTCCTGCGGGTTGTTCTGGCCGAAGGCGAGGCGCCGCTGAGGAAGACGGCGATACCATTCCACAGTCCAGCAACCGACCCAACGGCCAAGGTCGACCATGGCAAGCTGGAGACCTTGGCGAAGGGGCAGCAGGCGCTGCTGCACGGTCGCCACGAGAGCGGGAGCTGGTACGGCTTTGACATCGGTTTCGGCGACACGGACCCATCCTACGCACTGCACGAGGCGGACATCCCGGCCGCCACCCCGGCGCAGGTAGCGGAGATCCAGTGCCGTTATGCGACGTTCGTGCAGGGCACCGGCCGCATCGTCGGCGTGATCACGTCGAGTAGCGGCACGTCGTCTGCCGAGCGAAAGGAGATCGGCGATGCGCGGTTCCTGGCACCTGGCTTCGAGGCGGAAGAGGTCGCCGCTGAGGATTGGGAGCGCTTGAGGAGTGCGCTCTTCGCGATCCCGAACGTGACGCCTGATTACAACGAGTGGGAGCCGCTTGTTCGCGCGGCGAAGGCGGCATGCGGCGGCCGGGAGGAGTTCTATCCGGTGGTAGCCGCGTGGTCGGCGCAGTGCGGTGAGAACACAGAGGAGATGACGCGCGGCCGGTGGGATAGCCAGGATACAAGCTCCATCGGCTGGATCAGGGTCCGAGAGCTTGCGCTGAAGCACGGCTGGAAAAATCCCCATCCCGAGCCGGCCGCCGACGACTTCGAGCCCGTCACCGAGCCCGAGACGGCTGCCCAGAAGGCGAGGCGCGAGTTTGAGGAGCGCCGGAAAGCCATGCTGGGCAGCGGTGGCTTCTGTCTGGTCAATCATACCGCCGAGAACGCGCCCGCGCTGGCCCAGCAGCCGCCGACGCCATGGGTCATGGGCCGGACGGCCATCCGTGGCGTCATGACAGTCATTGCTGGTCCTGGGGGCGCCTCGAAGACGTCGTATGCGCTCGCGCGCTCCGTCTGCATCGCCTCGGGAATGCCACTGCTGGGCGAGAAGGTCGTCCGCCGGGGCCGGGTGCTGATCTGGTGCGCGGAAGACGAGATGGCCATCATCACCAAGCGCGTGATGGCGTTCTGCGAGCGGTACGAGCTGGACTACTTCAACGACGTCGCGCCGTTCGTCACCTACGTCGACACAGCGGGCGAGCGCCGGTCCCTCATGATCAAGGGCGACCATGGGCGCCCAGAGCGCACGCCGGATTTCGACCGGCTCGAACAGATCATCGTCGAAGGCGGCTACAAGCATCTCGTGCTCGACACCCTCAGCAAGTTGTCGATCGGCCTCGACGGCAACTCGGCCATGGAGGGCGGCATCCTGTCGAGCGAGCTTGCCTCAATGGCGCGGCGGCTGGGCATCAGCGTCGACCTGATCGCGCACACGAACAAGAGCGGCTCGGGCGACCACGGCAGCGCCAATGCGGTGAGCGGGACGGCTGCGATCGTCAACGACAGCCGCATCACCCTGACCGTGATGAAGCTGACGGCCAAGGAGAAGAAAGACCGCGGCCTGACCGGCAGCGTCGTGATGGTCGAAGGCGCTAAGGCGAACTATTCGCCCGACAAGTCCGGCGCGAGCGATGAGCTGCTGTATGAGCTCGTCGACTTCGACTGCGGCAATAGCACTCCCGATCCCGAGGTAGAGGGCGGCGCCGCCGACAGCGACCGCGTTGCCGTCTACCGCCAGATCACAATGGAGGAGCGGCTACGCGGCGATCCGAGAGCCATGCAGGCAGAGGCGGACGCCGCCGAGAACGAGCGCCAGGCGACGCTGCGGCGTGTCTTCGACGCGCTGGGCGGCCGGGAGGCGGAGCTGTTGAACCGGCTGGTCCCGCTGGTCGGGAAAGCCGCCGATCTGAAGGATAGCCAGACCCGCGCGGATATCGCCAATGCTCTGTACCTTCCGCCCAACGCGACGGAAGGCATCCCGGCAGAGATCATTGTCGCCGGCACCACCTACGAGCTGTGGCTGACCAGGACGAAGGCGAGTGCGACGTCGCCGCAGACGGTACGGTGCCGGAAGGCCGGCGCGCTTCCTGCGGCGGCCGGTCAATAAGTCGACGGCCGGCCGAGGGTGGTGGCGCGAGCTAACTATTGGACGAGTTCAAGCGCTTGGCAGACCCCCGCTTCTTCCCGGCGCCCGTTTTCTTTTGTTTATTCTCCAGTTCCGCCAACACGGGAGTATCATCTGAAGTGAACGCGGCCCTCAAAGGGGGGCTATAATCAAGGGCAGGAGTATTTGAAGACGCCAACCCGGTAGGCGTGAGCCCCATCATATCTGCAAGAAGGCGCTGCCTGATCAACTCGCGCGTATCTTTGTCCTTGATTTTGTCGATCTTCTTCGCAAGGTCGATAAGACCATGGGCTCCCTTCAGGCGCAAATCCTGCGCCTTCGCCAGAACCTCTAATTCCATGAGCGCTGTTCCTGCCACAACCCGTCGTAGGAGCGCCTCTCGCCCCTTCGCAAAAGGCACTGCACAGGCATAGACAAGAGCCCGACGGGCTTGCTTTGATTTGGCGATAAGAGAGAGCCAGAGCGAGCCGGGGCTAGCCTCGCGAACGACAAGCTTGTCTTCCTCAGCTATCAACTCACGTTCGAGGTCAGCGAGTGGATTATCGCGAAGCACACTCGCGAGATCATCCTCTCGGCCATCATCGACCAGAAGTGCCACCGCATAGACTTGCCGAAGATGATGAAGGCGCCGCTCCAGTAACTCTGCCGTTACCGCCTCGTCTTTGCCTATGATCTCAAGCCTGACGGGAGCAAATTCACCTGGACTGAGCGTGGAAACCAGTGACACGACAAGCGTATCCCCATCGGCCTGTAGACGTAGATTGAAGGTCTGACTTAAGCCTATTTCTAGAAAGTCTGGTCCTCGGCTGCCGCTTTCAGACGCGGCAGCACTGCTGATCGAGAGCCCCTTAGAAATCCTAATGAACTCATCGAAGCTAATAGGGTTGGCAGACCGAAGCGGGGATTGGAAAATCCTAAATCTGGGCACGCGTCGCCTCCAGTTTTTATCCGCGTGAGGACCATGAAGACGGCCAGCTTGGGGTATAGCAGGCTTTTTTGCCTATAAAGCCATACAAACGTTAACAAATACGACCTAGCACGCGAACGTAAGCACACCGACCGAGCTTTCCAATGTTTGCAATCGCAACCATTGGAAAGCACCCCGATTTTGGGCCTTTCCAGTCTTTCCAATCTTTCCAGTGGAAAGGCTGGAAAGCGCAGAAATGCTCACTTTTTTAGGCTTTTCGGCGGCTTTCCGGAGCTTTCCAGTCGGCCGATTTTTGGAAAGCGAAAATGGCTCGAAAAAAGTGAGGGTTTCTGCGCTTTCCAGCTTTCCAGTCTTTCCACCCCCTACGGGGGCCGGTCTAACCCGACGCGGTGCTCTGGGCGACCGGCCCTAGGGAGCCCCCGAGCGATCAGAGTGAAGAGACGTAATCGTGCAACCCCTGCCCAAGACGTTCTTGAGGGGGCCGCCTGAGACGAGCGACGCGACCGGCGAGCGCCAGATGATCGATGAGATCGAGATGATCAAGGTGGCGAGGGCAGGCATGCTGTCAGTACGAAACAAGCCAAACGATCGTTTGGTGAGGCGATTTGGTCGATGAGCCGATATGTCCGCCAAGCGCCGGATCGACGTTTCGAGCCCCAATAGACGCGACGCCACAACCTGCCCAAAACGCCCGCCAAACCGCACCATCTGATCAAGCATCAGGTGCGATCTAGCCTTCAGCGCTAGCGTTCCTGCGGCGTTCAGCCGCTTCCGACGTCGGTTATGCCTATTGGGGGACGCGATTGGGGGACAAGGGGGCCGAATGGGTCGGAGAGGGGCGTCGGCGAGGCGCCTATGCGACCCTCCGGCTTCCTCGCCGCAGGCTTTCGCCGCGTCAAACGACCGCCGCGGCTACAAGCCACGTCCCGATTAGGTTTCCCTTATCGTCCTATCCACCGAACAGCCACTTCGGCGATCCAACCAAAAGCCGACACCCCGATTTCTATTATTTTCGATTTTAAGCGCCTCTTACTAGCCGACCTCCCCAATAGCCCCCTGGGTCCGTTTCCGCCCCTTCGTCAGACCCACCCCGCCACCGTGTTATCCTGGTCCCTACGAAATCGCTCCAGGGGTACAGGTCATGACGCCTGCCAAGCATGCCGCCGAGGCCAACCGCGTAGCACAGGACATCCGCGCCAAGTCGCGCGCCGCAGGCGAGCCTGACCCCGTGCCCGATCGTCGAGCCACCATTGCCCGGCTCCAGCACCTCGCCCAGCATTCGACCGATGCGCGCCAGCGCTCCGGAGCTAACCAGCAACTCCCGGCCGCCCGCGAACGCCTGGCCGTGGCGCTCGGGACCGATGTCGACAATCTGCTGGTCTATCAGGTCCCATCTCCGCACCCCGGAGCCCCGCCCCGCCGGCGGGCCGGGCGTCCTCCCGGCACCGGCAAGAACCAGATTGCGGCCCGAGAAGCGGCGCGCGCCGCCGAGGCAACAAGCGACCCATCACCTGCACCTGCGCCCAAGCCGCAGTCATTCGGCGAGATGATCGCAACGAAGCTCCAAGCCCGGCTCGCTTCGATCCAAGGGCCGGCGACCCACCCCGACTTCGGCGACGCGCCCGCCGCGCCGCCGCCCGCTGCACACGTCGCCCTTGAGACGGACGTCGACAGCCGGAACGCGGAAGGCCGCTCCAGCCTCGCCGTAGCGCCTCCGGTGACGATCGCGACCCGGCCGGCGAAGGCTGAGAAGCATGTGGCTGGTCAGGCTCTCGCACTGCTGAAGGAGATGGAGCGCCAGAAGAGAGCCGGCGCAAGCACGTCGACAGGCGCCGATGCGGCCTTGCGCCAGGCGCTCGCCGACCGTGCCGCCGAGATCGCCGAGAAGGACGAGATCATCGCCGAGCTGCGCCGAGCGCTGGCCAAGACGCGCCAGGGTGTCGAGAGCATGAGCCTCGTCGATCTCCTGATCCGCCTCGACGTGATCTTGAACGCGGTCACGATCAGGACTGCGCCATCCGCGCTCCAGGCCGGCGGGATGTCACGCAATGACGCGACCGGGCATTCGATGTTCCAGTTCCGCTGCCATCTCGGCGGCGCGCGGACCTATATGCGCCAACTGCCGACCCTGGGCGCCAAGGTGCCGACGATCGAGGCCGCAGAACCTGCGCAGGGTGCATCGTCAACGGCCGGATGGGATTGGACATCGTCGATGGCCACGCCCGAGGTCTGTCCAGGTGTTGGTTCATGGCGTGCCCGAGGGTAATTGGGGCTGCAATCTCCGCTTGAACGCCGTAACCTGCCCGAGTGAAAACTTTTCGACGAGGCGACCATGGCAGGCGACATCTGGGAGATGGCGGTCGAGGAATATCTCACCATGGACCGCGGGCTGTTCCTCAACCCGCAATACGTGATCGGAACGCCTGGTGAGTGGGAGGCGAGTGCGGACTTTCTGGCGCTAGCCTTTCCTGAGCGGATCGCTTGGATGGTCGAAGTCACGAAGGCCCCGAGGCCCGCCCTGTACTCGAAGATCAAGGGGTTCGAGAGTGACTACGCTCCGCGGATCAGGGAGGGACTTGCTAGGCACAAGGTCGTGCCTGCTGGGGGCGCTCCCGCAGACTGGCGGATCGGGCTGTGGATCTTCGCTCCCAAAACCGCCCTGACAAACATCAAAGAGCAGATGGAGAAGGCCGCCGTGCAACTGCACGACGTAACGGCGCTCGACGATACCTTGGCTTCTGACGCTTGGGGTAAGCGGTTCCGCTGAAGCTTTCGCTTCGACGGTCCGAAACAAAGGCTTGACACCGCCCGGCCGGCGGATTTACCCTCGGTTGGCGCCATAGGCGCCAAAACTCATCTCTATGTGCTATGATGCGCTCCGATAACAGATTTCGGAGTGCACCCTATGACCAAGTCCCCCATCCCCGCCGCCGTCGACACCGAATACCACCTGCGCAACGCAGCGTGCGTTCCGACTGCCGCCTTGGCACGACACCTTGCGGACCTTGAGGCCCGCGAGGAAGACCTGACCGTCGAACACGGTTCCCGCGCGCACGTCGTCCGACTGGAGGAAGTCCGGTCGGAGATCGCCGCGGTCAAGAAGGTTCTTCCGGAGGTCGAAGCGCTGGAACTTCGGATCGGGAACTATCCCGCCAAGAAGGAGGCCTAAGCCGTGGCCAAGTCCCCCGCCCCCGTCGCGACCGTCGATCCCGTCGCCGACGCCAAGCACGCGCTCGACACGATCGACACCTTGCGCAACGAGCTGGCCGAGCGCCTGTCCGCGGTCGACGCCCGTACCGAGAAGCTGACGGCCGAACAGCGCGACCTTGCCCCGGCCGCGATCCTGAGCGGCGACGACGCGTCCCGTGTTCGCCTGCTGGCGATCCGCGCCGAGCTGGACGGCATGAGCCACGACAAGGTCGAGACCCAAGCCGCCATTGAAGCTGTCGATGCGCAGCGCGTCAAAGCCCAGACCGTGCTCGCCAACGCCGAGTATGAGGCGGCGCTCGACAAAGGCGCCGAGTGGGCTGCCGCGTACATGGTCGTCGCCGAGCGGATCGACGTCAGGCTCGACGAGCTGGGCGCCGACATCGACCTTCTGCACAACCTGCATGTCCGCCTCGTCGGGCTGAACGACAAGCTCGGCGTGGCACGTGTCGCGCCGGCCATGCTCTGGCACAAGGGCTTCATCGCCGAAGCCGCCCATGCGGCCGGCCAAGCGCTTGGCTTCGGCCTTGGCCTGGAGCGACTGAAGGCACTCCCCGCATGTCAGCGGCTTAGCGATCGCACCAGGCGCGTGCTCCGTGGCCTGTTGGTCCGTCACGACGAAGTCCTGAAGCGGGCCGCCTAAGCCATGACCGTCGCCAAAGGCATCGCAGGCGCTCCATCCCTGGTCCACACGCCGGGCGAGGGTCACCTGCGGGCCGGCGGCAAGCGACGTTCCAGGCTCGGCCGGGCGGCCCTGTTCAACAAGCACAACGAGGACTTCGGGACTATGCCGGCGAATTTGAAGAAGCTCCGCATCCGGGAAATCAGCTTGGTCGACCGGCCGGCATCCCCCGACGCTGATGTGATCTTGATGAAATCCAGAGGCGGCCAGAGCCTCGCGATCGGCCAGGCGCATGCCGGCGATGATTTCCTCCTGGTCGGTGACGAGAACGGCCCGAACGGCATCATCATGAAGCACGCGGACGGGACCGGCGAGCTGTTCGGCCCCGACTTCCTGACCCCGGAAATCCTCGGCGAGTTCACGATGTATCCCGAGGCGCGCATCCTGAAGTTCAACGAGCACCACGACGCGTCGACCGGCCGGTTCGTCTCGGCCGATGGCGGCGGTTCCAGCACGCCTGCCAGTCGCGGCAGCTTGTTCAGCAACATCAGCGGCCGATCGGTCGCCACCCACGGCGCCGCTGCGGCTGCCGGCGTAGCGGTCGGCGCCGTAGCAGCACATCCGGCGAACCGCCAGGCACTGATGCGCGCGATTGACGCCGGTCTCAGGCATCCCGCAACGCAGGACGCCCTGCGCCGCGCCGGGGAGGCCGCAAGGTCGCCCTCTGGCCAGAAAGCGGCGGCAGCCGCGTTCGCCGCCGCAACCGCCGCGGCGGGCGCTGGGAAAGCAGGCCGCGCGCTTGGTCTGGGGTTCGCCGCCGGCCTCATGCACGGCGCCGCCCGTTTTGGGAAATCACAGGAGCACACGAGCATGTCGGGTTACGAACAGCACTATCGCAATCTCCTCGCTGACGTCCGCAAAAGCTTCGACGGCCGAGACGACGGCGACATGGTCGGCGCGCAGGATGCCCGGTCCGAAGAACAGAAGGCCGCCGAGATGCAGGCCGTGCTTGAACACGCCGCCCAGAACCTGCCGTCCTCGGGCGAGAAGTTCGAGGGCTGGCTCGCTCGGATTTTCGGCCAGGGCGCCGATGCGCTGTACGGCGATGAGCGCCAGGCACTGGCCGCACTGGTCAAGCATCACCGTGACGCGCTGCGTAACGGCAGGGTCGACCATCTGACGGTCACCAAGGCCGAACGGGGCCTTGCTCGCAAGGCGGAGGAGATCCAGAAGGCCGAGCGCACGACGTTCGCCAAGGCGTTCACGAGGGCCGCGACGCGTAACCCCGAGATGTACGCGACGCTGAGGGCTGCCCAGAACGACACGTCCGCGGCGGATGCCGCCTTGGACGTCCTGAACAAGCGCGCCCAGCAGATCCAGAAGTCCAGCGGCGGCAAGACCAGTTTCGCGAAGGCGTTCGGCCAGGCCTGCGCCGAAGACCCGTCGAGCTACAGCACGTATCGGAACCGCGGCGCCAGCGCCCAGCAGATCGCCAAGGCCGATGACGGCGATGACGGCGACGGCGCGCAGGAAGCGGCCGACGCGATCAACGCTCGCGCCGCCGAGTTCGAAAAATCCGGACTGCGGAAGGCGGCAGCCTTCACGAAGGCGTGCCAGGCCATGCCGTCCGAATACCAGAAGGCCCGGATGGGCCGGAAGCTGTGATCGTGCACCTTGCCGTCCGGGCGCGCATGCAGCGCCGGCCGAGACGAACGTTACGGGCACCCATCCGTGCCCTCATGACCCTGATCGGGTCGATGATCCTCATCACCTGATCGCGAGAGATCGAGCCCGTCCTCAACTTGGCCGTAGGGAGCGGGCTCGACAGGCGAGACGACCGTGCCCGTTGCCCAACGGGAGCGAATTCCATGGTCGTCTCGCCACCCTATCCGATCGGCACGACGTCCTGCTGCCGTCGTGTCGCCAGGCGGCCGGCACGTCCTTGCCCGCGTGTCGGTCGCCGCCCTTATCCAGATCGGCGCGGCGACGCAGGCATGGGCCGCCGCGCTGAAGATGGCCGGCGCGTCTCGCAATCCGCGCCGGCCGTCACCCCCGAGATAGGAGGTCGCCGTGGTCTATGAGGGTGTCGACGGCGAGATGATCCTCGGCACGCCAGCCGACTACGAGCTGGCCCATGCCCTTGCTCATGACCTACGCCACCATGCCCGAGAGGACAGCGACAAGGCGGCCCGGTTCTATCTCGTGCTCGACGCCATCGCAGCCTACGAGCGCGACCACGGGCTCAACGAGGGTTTCATCTGGGGCACGGCATAGCTACCTTCCCGCCCACCTACTGCCCGAAGAACGGCTCAACCTGCGGATCGACCATCCCGTAGATGTCGATCGCGATCAGAAGCGCTAACGCGATCACGGTAGTCCAGCGCGTCCATTCGAACTTCGGCGGTAGGACGCGCCGCCACTGCATGATCAGCGCGATAAACAGCAGCGGCGCCGAGGGGAGCCAGTTGCCATAAAGGCCGAGCAGCAAGCCGACCACCGCGCTCGTGTACATGGTCAGCCGGTAAGGCAACGGCGATTGTTCGACCATTAGATGCTCTGAGAGTAGGAACGTCGCCTCGCTTCAACCTCATAGGCGCGTGTGACGGTTGGCCCGGCGGTGCTGCCGATAAGGTGCGCGAGGTCTACCGAGCCGGCAACGCCTCCGAGGACCCTTGCGGCTGTGCCAGCAGCGGCGACGACCGCGGACTCAGGGAAAAAGAGGCCGGCCAACGCGACAATGCCGATCGCCGAATATGCGTGGGAAACATTTCGTTCGAACCAGTCCTTGCCAGCAGGATTTGGGATCTTACCCTTGACGATCTGCGGTGCGGCCCAAGCGAATTCGTCGGGCGAGAGGCACCACGGTCGTTCGTAAGGTGATCCTTCAGCCCAGCTCTTGACGATGGTCAGATGCTGGTAGAAACCCCGCTGCGCGCCGCGGGTCCGGCTGCGCAACAGGTTCTCCAGCGCCAGGCGCGCGCTGACGTTGATGCACCGAAAGCCGGTCAGAGCCAGCATGACGTTGCCAGCTTCTTGCTGGTTGACATCGCCGAGGTAGGCATCCGGCACGCCGATGCTGTCGGCGAGCATGTTGACGTATGGCTGATCCACGTTGCGGCTCCGCTCTTACCCGGATGGGCTAACGGCCCGATTGAGTGAAAGTTCACAGCGCTCTTGCTATGGCTGTAGATTAACCTGGCTGGGCGGGCATGCCGTGCTGGTCCGCCGGCTGCCATGGAAGGGCCGGCCGGGGTATTTCGCGGAACCCGGCTCCGCTTTCAAAATTCCAAAAATTGTCCCCCATACATAAATTGGGGGACAATCCACAAGAACTACTCCGCAGAAATCCGCCATTTTCTTCCTGTTTTTCGCTGACGCAAAAGCAGGTGATCGAGGTCGGCTTCCGGCTGGAGATCTGAGCCCGCAGCCAGGATAGTTGACTCAGTCAAGCATATTATCGATCCTGGCGGTCCGTCATCGGAGGCCAGGATCATGGACGAGCTCGCGACCCGCATCGGCGCCATCCGGCGCTTCAACCGGTTCTACACGCGCCAGATCGGCGTGCTGCAGGAAGGGCTGCTCGCGACGCCGTTCTCGCTCACCCAGTCACGCGTGCTCTACGAACTGGCGCACCGGACCCATGTGACCGCGAGCGCGCTTGGGCAGGACCTGGGCCTCGACGCCGGGTACCTGAGCCGCATGATCCGCGGTTTCGAGACGCAAGGCCTGGTCGGGAAGCACCGCTCGGCCGAGGACGGGCGGCAGAGCCATCTGGCACTGACCGACGCCGGCCGCGCCGCCTTCGCACCGCTCGACGAGCGCTCGACCGCCGATGTTGCCACCATGCTGGCCAAGCTCGATCCGCCGGCCCAGGCGCGGCTCATCCGGGCCATGGCCGAGATCGAGGCGCTGCTCGACCCGCGGCCGGAACCGGCCGGGACCACGGCGGCCGAGCCCTATACGCTACGACCGCATCGCCCGGGCGACATCGGCTGGGTCGTCCATCGGCACGGCGTGCTTTATCACCAGGAATATGGCTGGGACGAGCGGTTCGAGGCGCTGGTCGCCGAGATCGGCGTGCAGTTCATCAACAATTTCGACCCGGCGCGCGAGCGGGCCTGGATCGCCGAGCGCGGCGACGAGGTCGTGGGCTGCGTGTTCCTGGTGCGCGAGACCGACACGGTCGCGAAGCTGCGCCTGCTGCTGGTCGAGCCGTCGGCGCGCGGCCTCGGCCTCGGCCGGCGCTTGACCGAGGAATGCATCGCTTTCGCCCGCGCGCGTGGCTACGGGAAAATCACGCTCTGGACCAACGACATTCTGACCGCCGCCCGCGCGATCTACGCCCGCGCCGGCTTCCGCCTGGTCGCAAGCGAGCGCCACCACAGCTTCGGCCAGGACCTCGTCGGCGAGAACTGGGAACTGGAGCTTTAGCTCCTACTCCTGCCACCCCTCGGGCGCGGTTTCCTCGCCGCGGAAATCGAGCTCGACGCGGGCGCCGCTCGGGTCGAGGAAAAACAGCTGCCAGAGGCCGCCGCCCGGCAGCTGGCGCAAGTCATAGGAGACGCCGCGGGCGTCGAGCCGGCGCAGGGTCTCTTTGAGACCGGTCGCGGTGAAGGCCATGTGGTCGAGCACGCCTTGCGGATCTTGCGGCAGCGGCCGCCCGCCGACGACATGCAGGATCGGCCGGCCGTCGCCGTAGAGCCAGGCGCCGGGGAAGTCGAATGGCGGGCGCGGCCCCGGCTCGAGCCCGAGGATGTCGCCATAGAAGGCAACGGTGGCCGAGACGTCTTCGGTCAGGATGGTGAAATGATCCATGGCGATGGCGGGCATGGGACCTCCCTTTGGCCGCGCTCAGGAATGCGGCGGCGGCGTGTCGAGCGCGATGGTCGCACCATCGCTGCTCGGCGTGAAGTTTAGCGGCACGGGATAGGCCTTGTCGCAGGCGAGCACCGTCCAGGTCTCGTGCCAAGGCATGTGCCGGTCGGCCGGCGCGTCGGGCGCCAGCACCGTGTCGACGACGTGGACGTCGCGGCATTGTGCCGCTTCGGGCGGCAGGCCCTTCGCCGCAAGCGGCAAGGCCTGCTTCTGGATGACCAGGTCGGCGCGCGTCGTGCCCGGCAGGCCGCCCAAGAGCTCCGGCTCGCCGCTCGCTGTTGCGAGCGAGAAGATATTGAGCAGCTCCATCGTGCCGCAGCCCTCGGCCAGCACCTGCTCCCGCCACAGGCCGTGAATGATCCGGCCGCCGCCGTCGAACTGGGGCGGCCGATAGAGGTCGACATCGCCGGCCGGCCGATAGCGCGCCGCGGCGCAGGGCGCCGGCAATCCCTGGGCCTGCGCGGCAGCAACCTTGAGCACGGCCGCGCGATGGGCGTCGCTCTTGATGAAGGCAACGAAGCGCGGATCGACCGCGTCATCGGCAAACGCCACCTGGTCGAGCAGCAGCAGCCCCGCCAGCAGCAACGCAATCCTCATCCCCATGAACGACACCCGAACGCTCCGACCGATCTTTCGCCCGATAACAGGCAACGCACGGTGGCAGTTCAGCCCGTCCACCGCAAGCCAGCGTGCACGGACAAGGCGACGCGGCGCCACGCGTGCGAGACCATGAGCCAGTCACCGCTCGACAACCACCTGGCACTAATGGCACTGCTGCACTTGTTGAACGCCGGCCTGCTCGACCGAATGGGGGCGGCCGGCGCGGCCTCGCCCCTATCGAAGCGCTGCATGAGGATCTGGACGAACGATGACGAGCGCGCTCGACGGAGCCGGCCTGATGGACCGGCTCGATCAACTGGCAGCGATCAGCGAGCAGCCGGGCATGCTCGTGCGCCGCTTCCTGACGCCCGAACACGCCCGCGCCAACGCACTGGTCCGGGAATGGATGCGCGACGCGGGCATGAGCGTGCGCACCGACGCGATCGGCAACGTCATCGGCCGCTATGAGGCGGCGACGCCGGGCCAGCCAGCCCTGCTGCTGGGCTCCCATCTCGACACGGTGGTCGACGCAGGCCGCTACGACGGCATGCTGGGCGTGGTGACATCCATCGCCTGCGTCGCCGACCTCGCCCAGAACGGCATCTGCCTGCCCTTCGCGATCGAGGTCGTGGGCTTCGCCGACGAGGAGGGCACGCGCTTCGGCGCGACCCTGCTCGGCAGCCGGGCGCTCGCCGGCACGTTCGACCGGACGGTGCTCGACCGAGCCGACGGCGACGGCATCACCATGGCGGAAGCCCTCTCCCGCTTCGGGCTCGATCCGGCGGCCATCGACGCCGCGGCACGCCGGCCGGACGAACTGCTTGGCTATGTCGAGCTGCATATCGAGCAGGGACCGGTGCTCGAGGCCGAGGGGCTCGCCGTCGGCTGCGTCACGGCGATCAGCGGTGCCACACGGCTCGCTGTCACGGTCGAGGGTATGGCCGGCCACGCCGGCACCGTGCCGATGGCCGGCCGGCGCGACGCGCTCGCCGCCGCGGCGGAATGCGTGCTGCTGGTCGAGCGGCGGGCCGCGGCCGAGCCGGACCTGGTCGGCACGGTCGGCCGGATCGAGGCCGGGCCAGGCGCCGTCAACGTAGTCCCGGGCAGCGCCCGCTTCACGGTTGACCTGCGGGCGCCCGCCGACGCACGGCGCGCGGCGGCGCTCGCTGACCTCATCGCCGGTTTCGAGGCGATCGCACGGCACCGCGGCGTCACGATCACGGCCGCCAAGACCCACGATGCCGCCTCGGCGCCCTGCGCGCCCTGGCTCGCCGACCAGATCCGCGACGCGATCGAGCATGAGGGCCATGCGCTCCGCAGCCTGCCGAGCGGCGCCGGCCACGACGGCATGGCGATCGCGGCACTGACCGATATCGCCATGATCTTCGTCCGCTGCCAGGGCGGCATCAGCCACAATCCCGCCGAGGCGATCAGCGCGGCGGACGCCGAGGCCGGCGCCCGCGTGCTCGCCCGCTTCATCCGTGACTTCCAGCCGAGGAGCCCGCTGTGACATCCGATCTCGCCCTAGGGCTCGCCGCCCACATCGACCGGCACCACCAGGACGCGGTCGCCTTCCTGGCCGAGCTCGTCAAGGTGCCGTCCGACAACCCGCCCGGCGACTGCGCACCGCATGGCGCCCGCGCGGCCGAGCTGCTTGAAGGCCTGGGCTTCACGGTCGAGCGCCACCCCGTGCCGGCCGACGCGGTCGCCGCCAACGGCATGGTGAGCGCCACCAACCTGATCGTGCGTCACCGTTTCGGCGCCGATCCCACGTCAGGCCCCACCGTTGCGCTCAACGCCCACGGCGATGTGGTGGCGCCGGGCGAGGGTTGGACGAGCGATCCCTATGGCGCCGAGATCCGCGACGGCCGCATGGTCGGCCGCGGCGTCGCCGTCTCGAAGTCGGATTTCGCCACATACGCCTTCGCGCTCAAGGCGCTGATCGCGAGCGGCGCCCCGCTCGAGGGCACGGTCGAGCTGCATTTCACCTACGACGAGGAGGTGGGCGGCCAGATCGGCCCCGGCCGGATCATCGAGACGGGCCTGAGCAAGCCCGACTACGTCATCAGCGCCGGCTTCGCCTATAACGTCGTGATCGCGCACAACGGCTGCCTGCACCTGGAGGTGCGGGTCGAGGGCAAGTCGGCCCACGCGGCGCGCCCCGACACCGGCATCGACGCGCTCGAGGCCGCAACCAGGCTGCTCACCAGCCTCTACGCGCTCCGCGAGGGCTATCAGGCGACCCGTTCCAACGTACCCGGCATCGGCCACCCGACGCTGGTCGTGGGCCTGATCGAGGGCGGCATCAACACGAATGTCGTGCCTGATCTCGTCACCTTCCGCCTCGATCGGCGCATGATCCCGGAGGAGACGCCGGAGGTGGTCGAGCGCGACCTTGTGGCCGCGATCGAGGCGGTGGCGGCCCAGATGTCCGGCGTCCGGGTCAAGATCCGCCGCGTGCTGCTCGCCCGGCCGCTGCAGCCGCTGCCGGGCCAGGAGAAGCTGGTCGCCGCCCTCCAGCGCCATGCCGCGACGGTGCTGGGCGAGACGATCCCGGCCGACGGCGTGCCGATCTATACCGACGCCCGGCTCTACAGCGGCGCCGGCATTCCGGCCGTGCTCTACGGTGCCGGCCCGCGCACGCTGCTCGAGGCGAACGGCCACCGCGCCGACGAGAACCTGGTGCTGGAGGACCTGCGCAAGGCGACGAAGGTCGTGGCGCTGACCCTCGCCGACCTGCTCTCCGACGGCAATCCATAAGAGAACGATTGCGGAACATCTGCACGGTGAGGTAGTATCGCGCCACCTCATCGCGCCGATGCCGCTCCGGCTTCGGCCTCCCCCAGCCTAAGCCGAAGAGCGTTTCATGGGCACGAGAACCTTCCGCCACCTCGTGGCGGTATGTGGACTGTTGTTGCTGACCGGGTGCGCGACACAGATCGACTCACCGCAGGAAGCCTATGACGGCACGTATTTCGCCTACGACAAGTACTCGGCACGAACGGTCGTCACTGGCAAGCCGCTAATGCATGTCACGTACGGGCTCAATCAGACCCGGTACCTGGTGACGAGTCTCGATGGCGGCGGAGGGAATACGACCTGGATTGATCTGACCGAGAAATCCGAGGGCTTCGTCGCCCTGTACTTTGCCGCCCATGATGACCAGGCGCAACTGCTGCGCGTTCAATCGCTCGGCCACGACCGCCCCCACAAGGACGAGGATACCTACGAGGAGGTCGCCGTCTACCTGCCGCCGGGCTATCTCGAAGCCCATGCGGCCTCGGGCATCGACATTCGGGTGGAAGGCCGCAACGCCTACACGACCACGACGATCCCGGCGCTCTATGTCCAGGGCTATTTGAAGAAGCTTGCGGAAGTTCAGGCCTGCGTGAGGGCCAAGAGCTGCTGAGAGAGCGAAGCCCTCAGCGTTGGAACGCCGACAGCGCCTTCTTTGTCACCGCTTTAGGTGATCGCAGGACATCAGAGCAAATTCGCACCTTCATATTCCAGAGATGCATCGTGGGATCATTGCTGAAGCACGCACATTAATAGCCTCCCGCAACTGGAGGGCGCACTTATATTCCCGTTCAGGAGCACCGTTTATGCCTTATGTTTCATCAAATTACGCAAATAACCCGAATGCGCCGTTGGGGAAATGGGTATGCACCCGAATTTCCTCGAACCAGCCCTATGACGCAGCACCGCCCGCGAATAAAACCCACAACCCGGATTACTGCGGGCAATGCGTTTCATTTGTTACCACCGTATGCCCGACAATTCCCGTTGATACGAAGCGATGGAAGAAAGGGACGCTCGTGAAGGGCGACACGAAAATATTGGCAGGGACTGCGATCGCCACCTTCGACTCAAACGGCCAATATTCCGGACATGCCGCGATCTATGAAAGTCAGACCGCTTCTGGGATAAACGTTGTCGACCAGTGGGTAACTCCCCCCGCAAAACCCATCCACAGAAGAACCTTAAAATTTGGCGCCCACGGGAATTCCAACAATGGGGACAATTTTTATGTCATTGAATAGAATTGCGCTCGCATTGTTGGTGCTAATTCCTACACTTGCTTCGGCAGAAGAGATCAAGTGCCCCGACGCGCAGGCCGGAACGCACCTGTCGACGGTGACCTTATTCGATGGCCCGCCGGACGAGCACGCAGATTTGATGCCCGATACTTTCAAAAAGGAAAAAACGGGTGGCGGCAAATCTGATTGGGATGTCGCTTATATATTCGAAGCCGGGCGACAGCTATACGTCGAATGCCAATACGGATCCAAAGTCCCGTCTATCGTTCTGAAGGCGCCAAAAGTAAACACCTGCACATTCAAGTCAGATAGAAACAGCAAGAACTCACTAACCTGCAAATAACGGCAGCAGACAAGAGAGTGGGCCAGCATTATTCAAATGCGGCCCACTCCTTTTCGCCTCAGCCCAGCGCCGTGTTGGCGGCGCTCGCCACCGCCTTGAGCGAGCTTGTCGAGATGTCCTCGTCGAGGCCGACGCCGAAGATCGTGGCGCCGTCGGCCCCACGGAACTCGATATAGGACGCGGCCTGTGCATCGGCGCTAGCGCGGAGCGTGTGCTCCTGATAGTCGACCAGGTCGAGCTGGACCCCGCAGGCCTGGCGGATCGCATCGATGAAGGCCGAGATCGGGCCATTGCCCTGGCCGGTCACCGTGCGCTCGCGCCCGTCGATGAGGATGCGCGCCGTGATCTGGCGCTGTTTGCCCGTGCCGCTCTCCTGATGCTCGATCAGCTGGATGCGCGGCTCGCCGTCCAGGTGGTAGGTCCGGCGGAACGCATCCCAGATGTCGGCCGCGGTCTGCTCCTTGCCGGTGCGATCGGAGATGTCCTGCACTACCTTGCTGAACGCCATCTGCAGCCGGCGCGGCAGCTTGAGCCCGCGGTCCTGCTCCAAGAGCCAGGCGACGCCGCCCTTGCCCGACTGGCTGTTGACGCGAATGACCGCCTCGTAGGTGCAGCCGATGTCGGCCGGGTCGATCGGCAGGTAGGGCAGCTCCCAGAACTCGTCGTTCTTGCCCTCGCGGTCGGCGAAGCCCTTCTTGATCGCGTCCTGGTGCGAGCCGGAGAAGGCGGTGAACACCAGGTCGCCCGCATAGGGATGGCGTGCCGGCACCGGCAGCTGGTTGCAATACTCGACGGTCTTCACGACCTCGCGCATGTCGGAGAAGTCGAGCGCCGGCGAAATCCCCTGGCTGTACATGTTGAGCGCCAGGGTCACGATATCGACGTTGCCGGTGCGCTCGCCATTGCCGAACAGGCAGCCCTCGACCCGGTCGGCGCCGGCCATGACCGCGAGCTCGGTTGCGGCGACGCCGGTGCCGCGGTCGTTGTGCGGGTGCACGCTGATGATGACGCTGTCGCGCCGGCTCACATGCCGGCCGAACCATTCGATCTGGTCGGCATAGATGTTGGGCGTCGACATCTCGACGGTCGCCGGCAGATTGAGGATGACCTTCTTCTCCGGCGTCGGCTGATAGACGTCGAGCACCGCGTTGCAGATCTCGACGGCGAAATCGAGCTCGGTGCCGCTGAACACTTCCGGCGAATATTCGAAGCGCCACTCGGTCTCGGGCCGGCTCCGGGCCAGCTCCTTGATCTGCTTCGCAGCCGCCACGGCGAGCGCCACGGTGCCTGCCTTGTCCTGGCCGAACACGATGCGCCGGAAGTTGGGCGCGGTGGCACCATAGAAATGCACGATCGCGCGCGGCACGCCCTTCAAGGCTTCGAACGTGCGCTCGATCAGCTCCGGCCGGGCCTGGGTCAGCACCTGGACCCAGACATCGTCCGGGATGCGCTTCGCCTCGATCAGCTCGCGCACGAAATCGAACTCGGTCTGCGAGGCCGACGGGAAACCGATCTCGATCTCTTTGAAGCCGGACTTGACCAGGAGATCGAAGAAGCG
This sequence comes from Aliidongia dinghuensis, assembly GCF_014643535.1. Classification (NCBI taxonomy): domain Bacteria; kingdom Pseudomonadati; phylum Pseudomonadota; class Alphaproteobacteria; order Rhodospirillales; family Dongiaceae; genus Aliidongia; species Aliidongia dinghuensis. The sequence continues at coordinate 188,497 of NZ_BMJQ01000006.1, forward strand.
GCGCTTGCGCTCGCCGTCCATCGGCTCGATCAGCGCCTGATTGCCGTCGCGGAGATCGGTCGACAACCAGATGGGCGGCTTGGTGATGGTCTTGTTGGGCCAGGTGCGATCCGGCAGCGAGACGGGGGTGAACGCGCGGTACTTGGTCGAGGGGTTGGTCAGCATTGGACGAGCTCTTCAGTTCAGATCGACAGGAATTGACGCGGCAGCGTTACAGCCGGCGGGCAGCCGTCAGGCCCGGCGGCCGCCACGAAGTCGCAGAACGAGCTCGATCGAAATCCAACCATCACCTCGCCCCGGGCGAGATCGGTCGACAAACGTGATCTTGGACATAGACATGACGGGTACCCGGAACTCTTCGAAACCAGCAGACGACATACCAACGGCCCGACCCCTCGCGAGAGGTCGGGTCTTAAAGTCGAAGCAGGCTGGCGATCCGGTCAGTCATGAGTCTAGCGATTCCACGATCCCGGTTTCCTTGTCAACCGCGGCATTCGGTTTCACTCAAAACAAGCGGGATGTCTGCAATGCGGTTTTGTAATATTGCTGCCGCAGCGCCATGATTTGCATCATTTCCGAACGCTCCACAGCCTGAACCGGACCCAGCCCTCATGAAAACGATCTTCATCGACTGCAATCCGCAGATGGAGCCGGTGTTCCGGCGCGTGCACCGGGCCGACGACCCGGCCATCACCGTCAACCTGGCCCAGGCGCCGGGCGCCATCCCGCCGCTGGTCGCGGGCTATCAGGTGGTGATCGACGATCATTCCCATCTGCCGACGGACGTGGTGAAGCAGTGCCCGGACCTGCGCCATGTCGTGTTCCTGGGCGTGGGGGCCGCCAGCTACATGAACGTGGCCGAGCTCAAAGAACTCGGCGTCACGGTCCATACCATCAAGGGCTACGGCGACCGGGCCGTGGCCGAGCATACGGTGGCACTGCTGTTCGCCTCCGCACGGTCGGTCGCGGGCATGGATCGGGAGCTTCGCGCCGGCACTTGGCGGCCGCAGGGCGGCATGCAGCTCGACGGCAAGGTGCTGGGCCTGATCGGCCTGGGCGGCATCGGCCTCGAGGTGGCACGCATCGCCAAGGGCATCGGGATGGAAGTCATTGCCTGGAACCGCTCGCCGGTGCCGGACGCCCCCGTCCCGCTCGTCAGCCGAGACGAGGTGCTGGCCAGGGCCGACATCCTGTCGCTGCATATTGCCTTGAACGACGAGACGCGCGGCATGTTGGGTGCCACGGAGCTGGCCAAGCTCAAGCCCGGCGCCATCCTGATCAACACGGCGCGCGGTGCGCTCGTCGACGAGGCGGCACTGATCCAAGCGCTCGAAAGCGGCCACCTGCGCCATGCAGGCTTGGACGTGTTCGCGAACGAGCCGCTCGCGGCCGACCATCCGCTGACCCGGCTGCCGAACGTCACGCTGACATCCCATGCCGCCTTCCGCACGCCGGAAGCGTCGGAGACGCTCATCCGCCGCGCGATCGACATCGTGAAGCGCGTGACTGCCGCCGGATAGACCGGCCGTATCACGGCTCGTGCGGAACGCCGCCTGTTCCTTTAGGATCGGCGGCGTCACATCACCTCGAGAGCCTGGTTCGGACCCAACGCCCCATGTCAAGACGCCCCAAGAGCGCCACCTTGCCGTCCTCGGACGGGTTCGCCCGTTCGGACAACCGCCGGACCCTGCTGCTCGACGAGGCCGCCCGCCTGTTCGGCGCGCGCGGCTACGACAGCACCTCGATGCGCGACATCGCGACCGCCGTCGGCATGCTGCCGGGCTCGCTCTACTATCATTTCCCGTCCAAGGAAGACCTGCTCGTCGCGGTCTACACGATCGGCATCGACCAGATGCAGGAGGCGGTGCTGGCCGCGGTCGCGCGCGAGAGCGACCCTTGGAAGCGGCTCGAAGCCGCCGCCGCCGCCCATCTTTCGACCCTGCTCGACACGAGCGGCTACGCGGCGGCCGTCGTCGCCGACTGGCCGAGCCCGGCCGGCTCCGTCCGCGACCAGCTGGTGCGCCAGCGCGACCGCTACGAGGAGACGTTCCGCGAGCTGGTCGCCGACTTGCCGCTCGGCCCCCATCAGGACCGGCAGTTCCTGCGCCTGGCGCTGCTGGGCGCGCTCAACTGGTCGCTCGCCTGGTACAAGAGCAACGGCGACAGCCCGGAGACGATCGCCCGGCGGCTGGTCGCGCAGTTCCGCGCCGACTGAAGGCGCGGCCGATGCGGTCGAGGCAGACGAGCTCCGGCTTTCCGGTCGACGACCGGATCGCGGTGCTGCAGGCCGCACTCGAATATATGGGCGAAGGCTTCACGGTCTATGACGCGGACTTGAACCTCCTCGCCTGGAACCAGCGCTTCTTCGACCTGCTCGAGCTGCCGCGTTCGCTGGCATATATCGGCGCCCCGCTCGAGGATTTCCTGCGCTGGAACGCGGCGCGCGGCGAATATGGCCCGGTCGACGTCGAAAGCTATGTGGCCGAGCACGTCGAGCTGGCGTTGCAGTTCGTGCCGCATCGTTTCGAACGGGTCCGGCCGAACGGCACCGTGCTCGAAGTGCGCGGCAACCCGATTCCCGGCCTGGGCTTCGTCACGGTCTACAACGACATCAGCGAGCGCAAGCAGGTCGAGCGCCAGCTGCAGGAGAGCGTCGACCATCTCGAGCACCGGGTGCGCGAGCGCATGACGGAGCTCGAAGCGGCCAACCGGCGCATGCAGGCGGAGGTGGCCGAGCGCAACAAGGCCGAGGCGACGCTGCGCCATGCCCAGAAGATGGAGGCGATCGGCGCCTTGACCGGCGGGCTCGCCCACGACTTCAACAACTTGCTTACCATCGTCATGGGCAATCTGGCGCTGGTCGAGGACCTGGGCCCGCTGCCGGGCGAGGCGGGCGCCATGATCGGCGAGGCGCTGGACGCGAGCCGGCGCGGCGCGGACCTGGTGCGGCGCCTGCTCTCCTTCTCGCGCCGCCAGCCCCTGTCGCCCGCGACCTACGACCCGAAACGGGTCGTCGCCGACATCGAGCCGCTGCTGTCGCGCGCGCTCGGCGACGACATCGAGCTTGCGATCGAGTTCGCCGGCGAGGATTGGCTGATCGAGGCCGACCGCAGCGAGTTCGAGAACGCACTGTTGAACATGGCGAACAACAGCCGCGACGCCATGCCCGACGGCGGACGGCTCACCATCCGGGTCGAGACGCGCCCCCATGATGCGACCGCGCGCCCCGACCTGGCGCCGGGCGATCATCTGGTCGTGACCGTGACCGATACCGGCTGCGGCATGCCGCCCGACGTGCGCGAGCGCGCGTTCGAGCCGTTCTTCACGGCGAAGAAATCGGACGGCGGCGGCACGGGCCTGGGGCTCAGCATGGTCTATGGCTTCGTGCGCCGTTCGGGCGGTGTCGCCCGCATCCTGAGCACGGTCGGCCAGGGCACGACGATCGAGCTCGTCCTGCCGCGCCATCATCCGGCCGAGGCGCCCGCCGACGCGCCGGCAGCGCCCGGCCGACCGCTCGGCGGCAGCGAGCATATCCTGCTGGTCGAGGACGACATCCGCGTGCGCGGCTTCGTTCGGCGAACGCTCGAAGGGCTCGGCTACCGCATCAGCGAGGCGACGGACGGCCAGCAGGCGCTGGCCCTGCTCGCGAGCGGCGGTACCTATGACCTGGTGCTGTCGGACATCGAGATGCCGGGCGGCGTCAGCGGCCTCGAGCTTGCGGCCCGGGTCGAGGACCACGTGCCCGGCACGCGCATCCTCTTGATGTCGGGCTATCCCGACCGGGCGATGGCGCGGGCCGATTGGCGCGACCGGCCGGTGCTGTCGAAGCCGTTCGGCCCGCGCGAGCTCGCCGAAGCGATACGCGACCGGCTCGGCCGGGCGGCATCATGAGTGGCAGCGGCCAGATCCTGGTGCTGGACGATGATGCGGCCATCCGCACGCTCGTGCGGCGCTGCCTGGAGCCGGCCGGCTTCAACGTCGTGACGGCCGCAACCGGCGCCGACCTGCGCCGGCTCATCCAGGACCAGCCGATCGATCTCATCGTCCTCGACCTCAACCTCAAGGGCGAAGACGGGCTCGACCATCTGAAGGCGCTCCGACGCGAGCGCGACCTGCCTGTCATCATCCTGACCGGACGCGGCGAGCCGATCGACCGGGCGCTCGGCCTGGAACTGGGCGCCGACGACTATGTGGCGAAACCGTTCGAGCCGCGCGAGCTCGTCGCCCGCGTCCGCACGGTGCTGCGCCGCATGAGCCGAACGGCAGCGCCGGCCGCGAACCGCCTGCTCGCCTTCGGCGCCTGGAAGCTCGACCTCGACGCCCGCATCCTTGTCGACGCCGACAGCCGGCCGGTGGCACTCACGACGGCGCAATTCGCCATCCTGTCCGTGCTCGCGACCCACCCGAACCGGGTCCTCTCGCGCGACCAGATCCTCGACCTCGCCGACCGCGGCGGCGAGCCGTTCGACCGCAGCATCGACGCCCATATCGTCCAGCTGCGCCGCAAGATCGAACGCGACCCGCGCCAGCCGGAGATCATCAAGACGGTCTATGGCGCGGGGTACTTGTTCCGGGGCGATTGAGGGGCGCGCCGCGTCTTCGTTCTACAGCAGCCCCGCCCCTGCCTCCTTGGCGAAGCGGCCGGGGTCGCCTTCCCAGACGATGCGGGCGTGTTCCAGCACATAGACCCGGTCGGCGTGCGGGAGCGCGAAGGTCACGTTCTGCTCACCCAGGAGCACGGTGATCGAGGTCGTCTGCCGGAGCTTTTCGAGCGCCTTCGACAATTGCTCGAGGATGACCGGCGCCAGGCCGAGCGTCGGCTCGTCCAGGATGAGGAGGCGCGGCTTCATCATGAGCGCGCGGGCGATCGCCAGCATCTGTTGCTCGCCGCCGCTCAAGGTCCGGGCCGCCTGGGGCTGGCGCGCCTTGATGATCGGGAAGAGCTCGAACAGCCATTCCGTGCGCTCGAGCCGCTCGGCCTTGGGCAGATGCTGGCCGCCGAGATCGAGATTCTCGCGCACGCTCATGTCGCCGAACAGCTCGCGCGTCTCGGGGCACTGCACGATGCCGGCGTTGCGCGCGATCGCGGCCGGGCTGTGGCCGGCAAGCGAGGCGCCGGCCCAGCGGATCTCACCCGAATAGGGCACGAGGCCGGAGATCGCATTGAACAGCGTCGTCTTGCCGGCGCCGTTCAAGCCCACGACCGAGACGAACTCGCCCTCGTGCACATGGATCGACACCTGCTGCAGCGCCTGGGCCTTGCCGTAATGCACGCCGATGGTCTCGACCTGCAGCAGCGGCTCCGCGTCCTTGAAGCTTGATTCCGGGCGCGCCGCCGTGGTGATGGCGCCGCCCAGATAGACGCGTCGGACCGTCTCGTCGCGCATCACCTCCTCGGCGGTCCCTTCGGCGATATGCTCGCCCAGGTACATGGCCTTCACCCGGTCGACCAGCGCCGACACGCTCTTCACGTTGTGGTCGACCAGCAGCACCGCCCGCCCCTCCTCGCGGAAGCTGCGGATCAGGTTCGAGAAATCCTCGACCTCGCCGGACGTCAGGCCCGCGAACGGCTCGTCGACCAGCACGATCCTGGGATCGCGCGCCATCGCCTTGGCGAGCTCCATGCGGCGCAAATCGGCGAACGGCAGGGTCGCCGGCCGCCGGTCGAGCACGGCGCCGAGGCCGACGCGCTCGGCAATGGCACGGGCGCGGCCGTCGACCTCCGGATCGGCGAAGAGCCGCACCAGGCTGTCGGGCAGCAGGGCGAGCTTGATGTTCTCGAGCACGGTCTGGCGATGCAGCGGCCGTGAATGCTGGAACACGATGCCGACGCCGTGCCGCGCGATCTTGTGCGACGGCCAGCCGGCGACGTCCGTGCCCTCGACCTTGACGATGCCGGCATTGGGCCGCTCGATGCCCATGATGAGCTTCATCACGGTCGACTTGCCGGAGCCGTTCGGGCCGATCAGGCCCAGGATCTCGCCCGGCCGGATCTCGAGCGAGATGTCCTTGACCGCGACGAGGCCGCCGAACCGCTTGGTGAGGCGAGAGACCTCGAGCAGGGGGGTCAAGCTCATGCCCGCTCTCCCGTCCGCAGCAGCGCACCGATGAGCCCGTTCGGGAAGAACAGGATGACGGCAAGCGCCACCGCCGACACGACGAAGGTGCTGAGTTCGCCTAAGGGCCTGAGCACCTCGCCGAACAGGATGAGGAACACGGCGCCGACCGCGGCGCCGAGAATGGTGCGCCGGCCGCCGAGCACGGCCGCGATGATGACCTGCACACCGACCGCGATGTCGATGACCGTACCGACGGAGGCGGTGCCGAGATAGAAGATCATGAGGGCTCCGGCCGTGCCCGAGAAGAAAGCGCTGATGCAGAAGGCGGCGAGCTTGTGCTTGGCGACATTGAAGCCGAGCGCCGCCGTCTCGACCGCGTCCTGGCCGCTTGCCTGCAGGATGAGGCCGATCGGCGAGCGCGACAGGCCGAAGAGGATGGCGCCGCTCACCGCCATGAACGTAAGCGCGAATTCGTAGTTGCTGGCGTCATCGATGAACAGCACGTCGGGCACGGTGAGCCCGATCTCGCCGCCGGTAACGCCGGCGAAGATCACGATGAAATTCTGCAGCAGCAGCACGGCCACAAGCGTGATGAGACCGAAATAGGGCCCGCGCAGCTTCAAGGCCGGCAGTGCCAGCAGCACGCCGCCCAGGACCGCCATGAGCGCGCCGGCGAGCACGCAGGCGGCCATGGGCCAGCCCCAGTCGGCATTGATGATGCCGGCGGTATAGGCGCCCAGGCCCACGAGGAAGGTCGGGCCAAAATTGACCTCGCCGGCGAAGCCGAACAAGAGGTCCCAGGCCATGGCGAAGACGCCGAAATAATAGGCGAGCGTCAGGATGCCGAGGATATAGCCCGTGACATAGAGCGGCAGCGTCGCAGCCCCGATCAGCACGACAAGGGCGATCCAGAACAGGCGGGCGGTGAACAAGCGGGTTAGCTTCATCGTCCCCTCCCTAGCGCCGGCCGAGCAGGCCCTGTGGGCGGATGTAGACCACCAGCACAAGCAGCAAGAGGACGGGAATGGTGCGGTAGGCGGGCGAGATCAGATAGGCCGTCACGGTTTCGAGATACCCCACCACATAGGCGGCGATAAGCGAGCCCGAGACGCTGCCGAGGCCGCCCAGCACGACGATCGAGAAGGCGCTGGCGGTCAAGGGCCCGACGCCGTCGGAGCTGACGCCGAGGAACATGGCGAGCAGCACGCCCGCGATGCCGGCAAGCACGCCGTAGATCGTCCAGACCAGGATGTAGACGCGCGACAGCTCGAATCCCAAGAGCGTCACGCCGCGCGGGTTGATCGAGGCGGCGAGCAGCACCTTGCCGGCGCGGGTGCGGTTGACGAGCAGCCACAGCAGCCCGATCACCGCCCAGCAGACGACCGCGGTCGCGACCTCGTTCAAGGGCGTGCGCACACCCAGGATGTTGAGCACGCCCGGCACCAGCGGCCGGACCGTCTTGGGATTGCTCGTGTAGAAATAGGCGATCGCCTCCTGGATCATGATGCCCCAGAGCAGCGTGCCGGTGAGCACGAAGATCTCCGTCTCTTCCTTGGGGATGGCGCGCGAGCGCTGGATCGGCCGGACGACGGTGAAATAGGTCGCATAGGCCGCGATGAGGCCGATGCCGACGCCGCCGGCCGCCCCCCAATAGGGCCCGCCGCCGACATCACCGGCGATGACCCAGGCGGCCACCGCGGCCACGACCATGATGGCGCCGTGCGACAGGTTGAGCACGCCCGAGACGCCGAACATGAGGGTGAAACCGGTCGCACCCAGCGCATAGAGCGCACTGATGGCGAAACCGTCGATCAGGATTTGAAGTCCGAGCATGGGCCCCGCGAAGATACCGATGGCGAAGATACTGATGCCGAAGATACTGATGACCGGGAGAACCGGCCGTTTTCATTGGCGTAAAAGACACGAAGGATGGGCGATCCCCCGGCCGATGGACCGGGGGCGGCGACCGCCCGGGTGCGGGCGGCTAGTTGCTGGCCTGCTGCAGCTTGATGAACTTCGGGAAGGCGAGCTTGGCGTTGGCGACGCTGGTCGGCCAGACGGTCACCTGCTTGCCGTTCTGCCACTGCACGAGCAGGCCCGTCACGAAATCGGCGCCCTGCTTCATGGCATGCGGGAAAGCATCGTCCTTGCCGTAGAACTGCACGCGGCCGATCGTGCCGACATAGTCGGTCTTCTCGAGCGCCGCCACCAGCTTGTCGGGATCGGTCGAGCCCGCCCGCTTCACGGCTTCGGCAATGTAGTAGACCTCGTCATAGGCCGTGTTGCCGCAATAGGCCGGCGTGATGCCGTAGCGCTTCGTATAATTGTCGGTGAAGGGCACCGCCGTCGGCGTCAGCGCCACGCCGGGCGCCGACACGGTCTGGAACAGCACGCCGTCGGCCGAACCGTTCGTGTCTTTCCAGAAGGTGCTGGATGTCGCCTGCGCCGAAATGCCGAACATCGGGATCGGCACCTGCTGGCTCTGCCATTGCACGGTCGGCTGCACGCCGACATGGGCGATGCCGGTCACGATGACGTCGGGCTTCTCGCTCTCGATCTTGTTGAAGATCGGCGTGAAGTCGGTCGTGTCCGGCGAGAAGCGGATATGGTCGAGCACCTTGAGGCCGGCCTTCGGCAGGCACTCGAGATAGCCCGCGTCGAGCGGCGTGGTCCAGGCCGCGTCCTCGCTCATGACCACGGCCGACTTCATATGCAGGTTGTTGACCAGCAGGTCCTTGGCCGCGTCGCACACGGAGGCCGCGAGGAAGGCCGACGTCAGGTAGCCGTGGAAGGTATATTTGTTGTGCTCGTAGTCCTTCTTGATGACCTGGCTGATCTCGTTGGATGCGGCCCCCGGCGTGATCATCGGCATGTGCAGGCGGGCGGCCCAGGGCTCGAGCGCCAGCACGACCTCGCTCACATAGCTCGCGATAACCGCATTCACCTTGTCGTCGGACACCGCACGCTGGAACGCGCGCACGGCATCCGAGGACGAGCTGTGGTCGTCGTAGGTTACGATCTGGATCATGCGGCCGTCGACGCCGCCCTTGGCGTTGATCTCGTCGGCCGCCATCTGCGCGGCGTTCGGGATCGCGGCGCCGGAGATCGAGGCCGCCTCGGCAATGACGCCGATCTTGATCGGCTCCGCCGCCTGGGCCGAACCCAGGGCGAGGAGGCTCGAGAGGGCCATGGCGGAGCCGGCTACCGCCGGCGCCAGCGCGCAGCATCTGGAGCGGATGGGCGGTGAGCCCTGGCGCGCTGCCTGCATTGTTCCTCCCCCTCGTATGCGTTCGGTCGGTTCTTTTTAACCTGACGCTTTTTTCCAACTATAACGGCACGCGGCGCCGGCTTGTCACGGGATTTGTTGCCATTTTGGCAGGCGAGGCGCGATGCCGCGGGGCATTTTCGCCAGCCGGAAAATTCCCGCTTGGCAGAAGGGGTTCGGGCTGAAAAGCTCGCATCCAGCAAGCGACGTGGGGCCTGCAAGCGACGTGGGGACGGTAAACGAGCGGCGTTTCGGCCGCGGCCTTCGGGAGGGGACAGAGGACGACATGAGTGTGAAACCGGTGGACTTTGCCGTCACGACCGACGGCTACGATGCGGCCGACATGCGCAAGCGGGTGAAGGCGATCCTGGTCGGCTCGATCGGCAACCTGATCGAGTGGTACGACGTCTACGCCTATTCGGCCTTCGCGCTCTATTTCGCCGGCGCCTTCTTCCCGGCAAGCGATCCGACAGCGCAGCAACTGGCGGCCGCCTCGCTCTTCGCCGTCGCCTTCCTGGTCCGGCCGATCGGCAGTGTCATCTTCGGCTATCTCGCCGACAAGTACGGCCGGCGGAACGCGCTCACCGCATCGGTCCTGCTCATGTGCTTCGGCTCGCTCCTGATCGCGGTGACGCCAACCTACGCCACCATCGGCGTCGGCGCGCCCGCCCTCCTGGCGCTCGCCCGCATCCTGCAGGGCCTGAGCCAGGGCGGCGAGTACGGCACCAGCGCCACCTATTTGAGCGAGGTCTCGCACCCGAACCGGCGCGGCTTCTATTCCGGCGTCTGGTACGTGACGCTGATCGGCGGCCAGCTAACCGCGATCCTGGTGCTCCTGGTGCTGCAGAAGCTGTTCCTGACGCCGGCCGAGCTCAAGGCCTGGGGCTGGCGCATCCCCTTCGTGATCGGTGCCATCATCTCGGTCTACGCCTTCACCATGCGCCGCGACATGCACGAGACGGAGCTGTTCAAGGAATCCGAGAAGATCGTCAAGAAGGACAGCCTCTGGGTCATGCTCGCCAACAACTGGAAGACCATGCTGCTGGTCGTCGGCATCACGGTCGGCGGCACCTCGGCCTTCTATACCTACACGACCTACATGCAGAAGTTCCTGAAACTGTCGGTCGGCCTCACGGACGACCAGACCACGACCGTCACCGGCGGCGCGCTGCTGTTCGCGATCATGCTGCAGCCGCTCTATGGCGCCCTCTCGGACAAGATCGGCCGCAAGCCGCTGCTCATCGCCTTCGGCGTGCTCGGCACGCTCGGGACATATCCGCTGCTGACCACGCTGCAGGGGACGAAGAGCCCACTCGTGGCCTTCCTGCTCATCTGCATCGCCTGGGCGATCGTCAGCGGCTATACGGCCCTCACCGCAACCGTGAAGGCGGAGATGTTCCCGACCTCGGTCAGGGCCATGGGCGTCGGCATCCCCTATGCGCTGACCGCGGCCATCTTCGGCGGCTCGGTCGACGCCGTCGCCCTGTCGTTCAAGAATGCCGGCTGGGAACAGGGCTTCTACTGGTACGCGACCGGCTGCATCTTCGTCTCGCTGATCTTCTATCTCTTGATCCCGGACACGAAGAAGCACTCCAAGATGGCGCAGCACGTCTGAGGCCGCTCGATGACCCGGGCGGCGGACGCGTCCGGGTCATCCGCTCCGCCGACCGTTATTTCATCCTTTATAAAGCGATCGCACGCGATTCTGGCCTGGTGTGATTGTCGGGCTTGGACTCTACCCGGCACGGTGGAACCTGAGCTTTGTCCGTTCAATATTCCCAGCGCCGCGGCCGCCTTCGCCTGCTCCTGGCCGGCCTCCTGCTCCTGGCGTCGACTACGCCGGGCCAGGCACCGTGCGCCGAGCCGCTACGGATGCTGACCAACGACAATCCGCCGTTCAGCATCATCGACGCCGGTCAGCATGTCTCCGGCATCTCGGCCGACGTCGTGGTCGAGATGGCGCGGCGCGCCCAAGTGCCGGCGACGATCGAGCACTATCCCTGGCCCCGCGCCTACGAGATGGCGCTGAACGAGGCGGACGCCTGCATCTTTTCCACCTCACGCTCCGCCGACCGGGAGGCGCTGTTCCAGTGGATCGGGCCGATCGCCGCGAACAGCTGGGCGCTCTTCGCGCGTCGCGACTTCGACCGTGCCGTGCCGAACCTGGACGCCGCCCGTGGCCTCGTCATCGGCGGCCAGCTGCAGGAGGCGAAGGCGCTCTATCTCAAGCAGCTGGGCCTCGCGGTCGACACGCTGCCGGACGACGACCTCAATCCGCGCCGGCTTGCCGAGGGCCGGATCGACCTCTGGGTGACCGGCCTCGATACCGCCCGGATGAAGGCGGCGGCGAAAGGTGTTACCGGCATCAAGCCGGTGCTCGTGTTCCGCAACGTCGAGACCTATCTCGCCTGCAATCCCGCGGTCCGTCGGGACACGATCGAGCTGCTGCGCCGCGCGCTCGACGCCATGCGGGCAGACGGCAAGCTCGCGGCGATCTCGCAGCACTACGCCGACCTGGTAATGCCGCCGCCCATCAATTGATCTCCCGCCCAGCGCGCAACCAAACGCCGAGAGACACGGTTATCTCGATAGCTGCCACGGGAAGCGAGATCGGTATGTTCACCTTCGGCCATGACCTCGTCGGCCTCATCGTGCTCCTGCTCGCCCTGTGGGCGATCGTCGGGACGCTGCAGAGCCCGGCCGACGGCGCGACCAAACTGATCTGGGTGCTGATCATCCTGATCCTGCCGCTGGCAGGCTTCGTGCTCTGGTACCTGCTCGGCCCCGGCCCCAAGCGACCGTTCAGCCGCCGGATCTGAGCAGCACCGCCAGGGTTAGCCTCCACAAGGCAGCAGGCGGTCATGGTGACGCCCGGCGAAATCAGGATCGGCATTTCCGGCGGGCGCTACGCGCCCTGGCGCGGCGTGTTCTACCCGAAGGGCCTGCGCCAGAAGGACGAACTCGTCTCCGCCGTCAAGGGTCCGCGGCAAGCTCACCTCCCGAGCCGCGTCGGCAGCACGAACTGGTGGGCGAGGGTCCACAGCATCGCATGCTGCAGGAACGGCAGCATGGCCAATCGCGTCAGCAAAACCCGCGACATACGCCGAAAAGCGAGATTCGCTCTCGTCACTGGGTAGACGGTCCATCACAGCTTCGGATACGGCCGGGAAATGCCCCCAGGGCACCATATCCTGATGGATCAAGCCAAAATACTGCAACATGCTGCGGCTTTGTGAGTCAGTAAGACTAACAGGCTCCTGAGAATAGACCGCAAGTATATATTGACATTACACTAATAGGTGGTATGTTAAATTATACACACACGGATTGCCATATTTTGCGCACCTCTGGCTCCACTCGATCCAGAAGGCTCCGCCTTGGGTCGAGCATCGATCGCTGAGAACAGCGGCAAAATGCAGTAGTCTGGCAGTGACGGGCCATCATCTCACAATGATATCGATGGCCTGTTACAATAAATGTGATTTCGTTCAAAGAATATAACCGGCCGCTTAGGTCTGCATGGTGCCGCGCAAAGTCGCCGGCCCAGCAACCGAGGGCCGGTTCCATCATTGCCTATTGTGCCAGGAGGAAACGACCATGGCCTATACAACCGCTGGTCTGACCAATGGCGGCGTCACGACCCATTATCGCTTCTCCTACGACACCGCCCTGGGCGGGAACGGCGGCGTGGAGCCGGCCCGCACCAACGCGGTGATCGCGGCCTGCGAGGCCGACTATAACCTGATGCATGGCTGGTTCGGCGGCGGCGTGAACCTGAGCAATCTAACGGTGCAGGTCACCACCCAAAGCAACGGCGCAAGCTGGAACGGCGGCACGGGAGGAGCGACCATCCTGCTCAAAGCCCAGGGCGCCAGCTACAGCAAGAACCCCATCTACCTGCGATACCTGCTGATCGCCGAGGTCGTCGAGATCTTTATGCTCGGCCAGAACATCGGGTGGTTCCAGAGCGGCAACGAGGGCAGCAAGGGCGAGGGTCTGTCGCGCTTCCTCAGCGGCCAATTCCTGTCCCAGCATAACGCCCTCGGGCTTGGTATCGATGCCAGCTACGCTGTGGCGGATCTATGGCTCAACAGTGCGCGCCAGGACTTCGTCAACAACGCTCCCGATGACAACGGCTACGATGCCACCAACGGCTGCACGACTCTGTTCATCTACTACCTCTTCTCGCAACTGGGCTACAGCATCAGCCAGATCGTCGGCGCAGGCGCCTCGACACTCGCGGGCGTCTACCAGAACCTCACCGGCAATTCCGCCGACCCCTTCCCGCTGTTCAAGGCCACCCTGGACCTGTGGTTCCCGTCGACGACCAGCTCCGCCGTGCCCGGCCCCAATTTCGATGATCCCTGGCCCCTCGCCGAGGACGCCTTCACAGGCGTGTGGCGCTCGGGGACGGACGCCTACTACCTATGGGTCAACGCCGACGAGAGCCATTTCACCAGCAAATGGTCCACCTTGGCAGCCGAGAACCTGCGTCTCACCGATATCGAGGTGACGAACGTCAACGGCCAGAACCTGTTCTCGGGCATCTGGGAGGGCGGGACGGACGGCTACTACCTGTGGATGGACGCCGACACGCCCCACTTCCAGGCCAAGTGGGCCCAGCTCGCCCAGCAGAACCTGCGGCTGGTCAGCCTCAGCCACTATGACGGGTTGTGGGCCGGCGCCTGGCGCAGCGGCACCGACGGCTACTACCTCTGGCAGGACGCCGACCAGTCCCACTTCATCGCCAAGTGGAGCCAGCTAGCGGGTCAGAACCTGCGGCTGGTCGACTTCGACGTCTACACGGTCAATGGCCAGGAGCTCTGGGCCGGGGTCTGGCGCGAGGGGAACGACGGCTACTACCTCTGGGTCGGCGCCGACTGGGCGCACTTCACCGCCAAATGGGCGCAACTCGCGTCGGAGAATCTACGGCTCGTGGCCGTGCGCAACTATAATGGCCTCTGGGCCGGCGCCTGGCGCAGCGGCAGCGACGCATACTACTTCTGGGCCAATGTCAGCGAGGGCAACTTCCTGGCCAAGTGGTCACAGCTGCAGGGACAGAACCTTCGCCTCATCGATCTCGAGGTGACCGCCCTCGCCGGGGCGGCCGGCGGTTCGACGGGCGGGGCGACGGACACCAGCGCCGCCGCTGGGGCCGCGGAAGCCGGGGTCTATACCTCTGAAATGACCGGGAGGGACGCGATGACCGGGTTCGGGCCCGGGCCGCAGGCGGGGTCCCGCGCGACCGGACACGGCGCCAGCGGGATCGGGGGCGGCGCTGACACCGCTACCCACCCACATGCCGTCGAGGGCGTCGGCGGCGGACCGGAACACGTCCAGGCCCTGGCTGCGGCCCCGGCGACCGCGGCCCTGGCGGCGGGCGGGCCCGGCGTGGGCTTCGGCGGAGGCTCGCACGCCGGCGAACCCGTGACTGTCGCGGTCACCCGCTCCAGCGTGGCGGGCCGCGATCCGCGGCCAGGCAAGGGCGGTGCCGCCTAGAGCAAGATGACACGAGGCCGGATCGGCCTCGTGTCTGAATCCTGCGGCGGCTTGGGGTTATAAGCGGCCGTGCCGATTAGGCATTCAGCCTGAGATCGCCGCCACCCAGACCGGCAGGCCGTTCAAGGCCGCGTTGCCGGATACCGGATCGACGAAGGCGTCGTCGGTCAGGTCGTTGATGCTGACGCCGGCATGGGCGCGGGCGACGCCAAGCGCCACGCCGTCGCGGCCGTGGCCCCAGCCGTGCGGCAGGCTGACCACGCCCGGCATGAGCTCGGTCGTGCCGGCGACCTCGACGTCGAGGCTGCCGACCCGCGAGGTCACGCGCACCCGCTGCCCGTCGGCGAAGCCGTAGCGGCCGAGATCGTCCGGATGCATGAGGAGCTGGCAGCGCGGCTTGCCCTTCACCAGCCGCTCAAAATTATGCATCCAGGAATTGTTGCTGCGGATGTGCCGCCGGCCGATCAGCACCAGGTCCGGCGCCGGGCCGCCGAACAGGGTCTCGTCCAGCCGGTCGAGCGCCGCCAGCACCGGCGGCGGCGCGCATTGGATGCGCTTGTCCGCCGTCGCCAGCCGATCGGGGAAGGACGGCTCGAGCGGCCCGAGGTCGAGCCCATGGGGTGCCGCCTCGAGCTCGGCGAGCGTGAGCCCATAGGGCCCGGCCCGGAGTGCCACGTCGAGCATCTGCGCCGGCGCCGGCGTGCGTCTCGGCTCCAGCCCCAGCGCCGTGGCGAGGGCGGTGCCCAGGCCTTCGAGGATCTGCCAGTCGTCGAGCGCGCCCGCCGGCTTGGGCAGGACCGGCGGGTTCCAGCGCGCGACGTTGCGCACGGCGAACAAGTTGAAGGTCATGTCGTAGTGATCGTGCTCGAGCGCCGTAGTCGGCGGCAGGATCACGCTGGCATGGCGCGTCGTCTCGTTGAGGTAGGGATCGAGCGACACCATGAAATCGAGCCCGGCCAGGCCGCGCTCGAGCTGTCGGCCGTTCGGCGTCGACAGCACCGGGTTGCCGGCGATCGTGATGAGCGCCCGCACCTGGCCCGGCCCCGGCGTCAGCATCTCCTCCGCGAGGGCTGCGACCGGCAATTCGCCCAACACCTCGGCCCGGCCGCCGACCCGGCTCGCCCAGCGGCCGTAGCTGCCGGGGCGCGAGCCGGGTGCACCAACGATGTCGAACGCGGGCTTGGTGACGAGCGCGCCGCCGACCCGGTCCAGGTTGCCGGTCGCGATGTTGAGGAGCTGGATCAGCCAGTGGCAGAGCGTGCCGTGCGCCTGGGTCGACACGCCCATCCGGCCGTAGCAGACGGCGCGCGACGCCGCCGCGAAGTCGCGCGCGATGCGGCGGATCTCGTCGGCCGGAATGCCGGTGACCGGTGCGGCACGCTCGGCGGTGAACGGGGCGATCCGAGCCATCGCCGCCTCGAACCCGTCGAGATGATCGGCGAGCCGCCCGGGCCGGGCCAGCCCCTCGGTCCAGAGCGTCGACAGCAGGGCGAGCAGGAAAGCGGCGTCCGTACCGGGGCGGATGAAGTGATGGGCGCTCGCGACCTCCGCCGTCTCGGTCCGGCGCGGATCGACCACGATCAATTGGCCACCGCGCGCCTTCAAGGCCTTGAGCCGCTTCGCCACGTCCGGCACGGTCATCAGGCTGCCGTTCGACACGAGCGGATTGGCGCCCAGCATCAGGAAATAGTCGGTCCGGTCGATGTCCGGGATCGGCAGCAGCAGTTGATGCCCGTACATCCAGTAGGCCGCGAGCTGGAACGGCAGCTGGTCGACGGAGGTCGCCGAATAGCGGTTCTTGGTCTTGATCAGCCCGAGATAGGCGGCCGCATGGGTCATCAGCCCCCAGTTATGGACGGTCGGGTTGCCCTGGTAGGTCGCAACTGCATCGGCGCCATGGGCGCGCACAACCGCGGCGATGCCCTCGGCCGCAAAGGCGAAGGCCTCGTCCCAGCCGATCTCGCGCCAGCCGTTGCCGTCGCGCCGCACCGGTGCACGCAGGCGATCCGGATCGTCCTGGATGTCCTTGAGCGCCACCGCTTTGGGGCAGATATGGCCTCGGCTGAACGGGTCGTCCGCGTCGCCCTTGATCGAGACGACCCGGCCCCCCTCGACCTCATCATCCTCTACCTCGATCGTGAGGCCGCAGATCGCCTCGCACAGGTTGCAGGCGCGGTAATGCGTGGCCATGCCGCCCTCCCTCGGATCTTTTTCTTCTCAGATCCGGGAGTATGGGCAAAGCCGGCCGCACCAGCAACCGGTTTACCAAACGATCGTTCGGCAGAGAGGTGCTAGAAGCCCAACTGCACCTTCATCGCCCTGCCGCGGTCGGAGGCGAGCTCGAACGCGCGGCCCGCCTCGCCGAGCGGGATGGTGTCGGTCAGGAGCGGCCGCACGTCGATCAAGCCGCGGCTGATATAGTCGACCGCCCAGCCGAATTCCTCGTGGAAGCGGAAGCTGCCGCGCAGCTCCAGCTCCTTGGTCACGATCGTGTTGATCGCGAGATCCATCGCCCCGCCGAGGCCCAACTGGACCACGGTGCCGCCCGGCCGCACCACGTCGAGGCCGGCGGCGATCGCCCGCGCGTTGCCCGAGCATTCCAGGAGGACGTCGAACGTGCCCTTGTTGGCACCGTAGGCCGCGAGGTCTTCGGCTCGCTCCGCCACGTTGATCACCCGGTCGGCGCCGATCGCCTTCGCGGTCTCGAGCGGCAGCGGCGCCACGTCGGTCGCGACGATCTCGCGCGCACCGAAGCAGCGGGCGGCGAGAATGGTCAAGGCGCCGATCGGCCCGACGCCGGTCACGAGCACGCGGCGCCCCGCGACCGAGGAGGCGCGGGTTACCGCATGCAGGCAGACGGCGAGCGGCTCGGCGAAGGCCGCCTGGCCCAGCGTCACATGATCGGGGATCGTGAAGATCTGCCGCTCATCGGCGACCAGGACCTCGCGGAAGGCGCCCTGGACATGGGGAAAGCGCATGGCGCTGCCGTAGAAGCGCACGTCGAGGCACAGGTTGGCGCGACCGGCCAGGCACTGCTTGCAGGCGCCGCACGGCTGGTTCGGATTGATCGCCGCCCGGTCGCCGACCTTCACGCTGGTGACGGCGCTGCCGACCTCGACGACCGTGCCCGCCACCTCATGGCCCAAGATCATCGGCTCCTTGATCCGGACCGTGCCGAAGCCGCCATCGTGGTAATAGTGCAGGTCCGAGCCGCAGATGCCGCCGGCGCCGATGCGCAGCTTGACCGAGGTCGGCCCCAGGGCCGGAACCTCGACCTCCTCGATCCTGAGATCGTGGGGCGCGTGGATGACGCAGGCTTTCATACTCGACCCTCCCAGTCCGGAAACGCGGATGCCGCATCGTCGGCATCCATGCTACCGATACCACAGCCGTTAACTCATACGTATACGCATACGCGAAGGGAGCCATGCCGATGCCTAACCCGTTCAGCCTCGAAGGCCGGACCGCCCTCATCACCGGATCGAGCCAGGGGATCGGCTTCAGCCTGGCCCGCGGCCTCGCCGCCGCTGGCGCCGCGGTGATCCTGAACGGCCGGGACACGACGAAGCTGGAGGCGGCGAAGGCGACGCTCGAGGCCGAAGGCCATCGTATCAAGACCGCCGCGTTCGACGTCACCCATGGCCCCGCGGTCCGCGAGGCAATCGACCGGATCGAGCGCGAAATCGGCCCGATCGACATCCTGGTCAACAATGCCGGCATCCAGCGCCGGGCACCACTGCAGGATTTCGCGCAAGAGACCTGGGCGGAGCTGATGCGCACCAATCTCGACAGCGTATTCCTGGTCGGCCAAGCGGTCGCCCGGCACATGATCCAGCGCGGGCGCGGCAAGATCATCAACGTCTGCTCGGTGCAGAGCGAGCTCGCCCGGCCGGGCATCGCGCCCTATGCCGCCTCCAAGGGCGCGCTCAAGATGCTGACCAAGGGCATGTGTACGGACTGGGCGCCGTTCGGCCTGCAAGTGAACGGGCTGGCGCCGGGCTATTTCGAGACGGAGCTGACGAAGCCGCTCGTCGAGGACGAGACCTTCACCGCGTGGCTGAAGGGCCGGACCCCAGCCCGGCGCTGGGGCACGGTCGAGGAGCTGAACGGCGCCGCCGTGTTCCTCGCCTCCGCCGCCTCGGACTTCGTCAACGGCCATATCCTCTACGTCGACGGCGGCATCACCAGCTGCCTCTGACGGACACGCCCCTTAGCCCGCGAGGAACGCCAGGAGCGCCGCCAGGGTCGCTTCCGGCGCTTCCTCCTGGAGCGTGTGGCCGCAGTCGATCGCGTGGCCGCGGACGTCGACCGCCTTCTCGCGCCAGGTCGCGAGCACGTCATAAAGCGCTCCGACCGTGCCCCGGGCGCCCCAGAGCGCCAGGAGCGGTGCCGTGATCCGGGCGTCCGCGTCGGCGGCATCGTGGGCGAGATCAATGCCGGCGGCGGCGCGATAATCCTCGCAGATCGCGTGGCGCGTCGCGGGGTCGCTGTAGCAGCGCAGATATTCCTGGACGAGCGCCTCTTCGGGCACGCCCGGCGTCTTCGACTGACCGAGGAGATGCTTGCGCAAGAAATATTCCGGATCGGCGGCGATCAGCCGCTCCGGCAGGTCGAACGGTTGGATCAGGAAGAACCACCAGAAATAGCGCGTCGCGAATTCCCGGTCGGTCCGCGCGTACATGGTGGCGGTCGGCGCGATATCGAGCACGGCGATGCGCTCGACCGCGCCCGGATGGTCGAGCGCCATCCGATGGGCGACCCGGCCGCCGCGGTCGTGGCCGACAAGGGCGAAGCGCTCGAAGCCCAGCTGGCGCATGACCTCGACCTGGTCCGCCGCCATGGCGCGCTTCGAATAATTCACATGCTCGGCCCCGCCCGCCGGCTTCGAGCTGTCGCCGTAGCCGCGCAAGTCGGCCGTGACCACGGTGAAGCGTTCGGCGAGCCGCGGTGCCACCCGGTACCAGGTGAGATGGGTCTGCGGGTGCCCGTGGAGCAGCAGCAGCGGCGGCCCGTGGCCGCCGACCGCGGTATGGATCGTGGCGCCAGGCGTCACGATCCGGCGCCGCGCGAAGCCGGGCAGCAAGCTTTCCGCCAATAAGCTTTCCGACTGGGACATGGGACGCACCTCTCGCGCGAATCGGCGCCCGATCTTCGCCGATCAGGCGGCCCGGGTCGAGGGCGCCCGTGTCGCACGAACGGCCGCGGGCTTGAACCAGGCGCCGCGCGCAACGACCACCGCAAGCGTGAGCCCGTAGACGACGAGGCCCACGGCGAGTGCTGCGAACATCCAGCCGAGCGAGCCGGTCAAGCGTAGCATGAGCCAGCCGCCCGCAACCGCGATGAGCATGCGCGTCATGCCCGCCGCGAGCGGCCAGAACAGGCGCCCGGCGCCCTGCGACGCGAAATAGAGCGCCAGGCCCAGCCCGAAGAAGCCGTAGGCCGGGCCGACACTGCGCAGATAGGCCGCCCCAGTCGCGAGCATGCGCGGCTCGGCGCCGAACAATCCCAGCCAGGCTTCGGGAAAGAGCGCCGCCGCGAGGCCGATCGCTTCGGTCGCGGCGAAGGCGATGGCGCCGCCGACGAGCGCCACGCGCAGCGCGCGCTCCTGCTGGCCGGCGCCGATGTTCGTGCCGACGAGGGCGACCAATGGCGCGCCGAAGCCGAACACGAGCGGCACCAGGAGATATTCGAGCCGCGCGCCCGTGCCGTAGCCGGCAACGGCGTCCGGCCCGCCGCCGTGGCCGACGAGCGCCGTGGTGAGCGCCACCGTCAGGTTGGTCTGCAGCGACGAGATCGCCGCGACGGCCCCCACGCCCAAGATGGTGCGGAACAGCGGCCAGCGGAGCGGCACCAGGCGGAAATGGACGAGATTGCGGCCGCTCGCGATGTACCAGGCGAGCACCGCCAGGCCGCCGGCGTAATAGACCAGCAGGGCCGCGCCGCCGCCGGCGACGCCCAGCGCCGGGAACGGCCCGACGCCGAAGATGAGGCAGGGCGACAGTGGTACCAGCAGCACGGTGCCGCCGCAGATGACCAGCGCCGGCACCAGCATGTTGCCGGTGCCGCGGATGACGCTCGCCAGCGCATTCATGACCCAGAGCAGGATGTTGCCGGCGAACACGACATTGGAATAGCGCAGCGCCGCGTCGAGCGAGGCGCCCTCGCCGCCCAAGGCGCGATAGAGCGTCGGGCCGAACAGCAGGACGAGTGCCGCGCAGACGGCGCCCAGCACGATGTTGATGACGAGCGCGTGCAGCACCAGCGCATTGGCCTCGTCGTGCCGGCCGGCGCCGAGCGCACGGGCGATCGCCGAGGAGATGCCGCCACCCATGGCGCCGCCGGAGATCATCTGCATCAGCATGACGCCCGGGAAGACCAGCGCCATGCCGGCAAGCGCGTCGTTGCCGAGGCGCGAGACCCACCAGGTCTCGATCAGGCCGGTCGAGGCCTGGGCCAGCATCACCAGCACGTTCGGCCAGGCGAGCTTGAGCAGTGTGCGGGCGATCGGCCCTTCGAGCAGCAGGCGGGTGCGCGGGCTGTGCTGGGCGGGGCTGTGCTGAGCGCCGGGCGTGGTCATCGCCCGCCGCCCAGGTCCATGATCGAGCAGGTTTCCGTGCCATGGGCGATGAGGCGCCCCTCGCCGTCGAACAGCTTGCCCTCGGCGCTCGCGACCCGGCCGCCCAGGTGCAGGAGCGTGCCCTCGCAGCGCAGCGTGCCCGTTCGCTCGGTCACCGCGCGCACGAAGCTCGTGTGCATGTCGGTCGTGGCGAAGCTCTGGCCGGCGGTCAGTGCCGAATGGATGGCGCAGCCCATCGCCGTGTCGAGCAACAGCGCGATCCAGCCGCCATGGACGATGCCCATCGGGTTGTAGAAGCGCGCCGAGGGGGCCCCTTCGAACACGATGCGGCCGGGCTCGACCGACACGGGCCAGACATCCGCGGCCTCGGCGAACGGCGGCGCCGGCAGGCGCTGCTCCAAGAGGCCGCGCAGGAAGTCGAGACCGCTCAAGCGTGCCGCCTCCTCGCGCGGCACGAGGCCAAAATGCGTTGCTGGGTTCTGCCGGGTCATGCAGGGGCTCCTGATCAGGAGGGGATCAATGGGCGTCGGCTGGCGGGGCGGCCGGCGGTGCCACCTTGCGCATCAGCGGCACCATGACGGTCGCGATGGCGAAGCAGACCAGGATGACGAGGAACGCGTCGGAGAAGGTGAGCGTCAGCGCCTCGCGCAGCGTCAGCGCCCAAAGCTGCTTCAGCGCCATCTCATGGGCCAACACGGCGTTGCCGCCCACGACGCTCGTGTCGGCGGCGCTCGTCCGCCCGATGAGGCCGAGCATCATCGGGTTGGTCGCATTCAGATGCTCGGCCAGCCGCAGGAAATGCAGGTTGGTCCGGTCGTTCAGGATCGTGGCGCAGCCGGCGATGCCGATGGCGCCGCCCAGGTTGCGCATGAGGTTGAACAGGCCCGAGGCGAGCTTGAGCCGGTTCGGCGCCAGGCCGCCCAACGTGAGCGTCACGGTCGGGGCCACGGCGAACTGCTGGGCGAAGCCGCGCAGCGCCTGCGGCAACAGCAACTCGCGCCAGCCCCAGTCATGGGTGATCGGCGCGAAGTTCCACATGCTGAGGGTGAAGAGCGCCAGGCCGAACATCAGGAGCCAGCGCAGATCGATGCGCCGGGCGAGAAACGTGTAGACCGGGATCGCCGAGACCTGGAACAGGCCGGTCGAGAAGATGGCGGTGCCGATCTCGAGCGCACTGAAGCCGCGCACCCGGCCGAGGAACACCGGCGTGAGGTAGATCGTCGAGAAGATGCCGATGCCGGTCACGAAGGAGAAGAAGCAGCCGAGCGCAAAATTGCTGCTCTTGAGCGCCCGGAGATCGACGACGGGATGCTCGTAGGTCAGGCTACGCCAGACGAACAGCACGCCGCAAATGCCGGAGATCCAGGCGGTCGTCGTGATCGTCTGGTCCTCGAACCAGTTCCAGCGCGGCCCTTCCTCGAGCGTGTATTCGAGACAACCGAGGAAGCCCGCCATCAGCAGCATGCCCGGATAGTCGCCGCCCTTGAGCAGCGACAGGTCCGGCTTGTCGATGCGGACCAGGATCGGCACGACGACGGCGACGAAGATGCCCGGCACCAGATTGATGAAGAACAGCCAGTGCCAGGAATAATTGTCGGTGATCCAGCCGCCGATCGTGGGCCCGAGCGTCGGGGCGAGCGAGGCGATCGAGCCGATGACGGCGGCGGCGATCACTCGCTGATGCCCGGCAAAATAGAAGAACGCCGTCGTGAACACGGTCGGGATCATCGAGCCGCCGAGGAAGCCCTGCAGCGCCCGGAACACGATCATGCTCTGGATGTCCCAGGCCCAGCCGCACAAGAGGCTGGTGAGCGTGAAGCCAACGGCGGACGCGCAGAACAGCCAGCGCGTCGACATCACGCGCGACAGCCAGCCCGACAGCGGGATCACGATGATCTCGGCGATGAGATAGCTGGTCTGGACCCAGGCGGTCTCGTCCGCGCCGGCCGAGAGGCCGCCGCCGATGTCCCGGAGCGAAGCCGAGACGATCTGGATGTCGAGCGTCGCAATGAAGAAGCCGACGCACATGGTGGCAAAGGCCAGCACCTTGGCGGGCATCGGGAGCTCTGCCGGCGAGACCGGAATGGCCGGTGCCGGGCGCGCCGCGGCGACGGCACTCACGGCGCTGCCTTCTGGACGCGCTCGTCGACATCAGCGGTGACTGACAGGCCCGGCCGGAGCCGACCCAGGAGCGCCCCGTCGCCGTCGAGCAGAATGCGAACCGGCACGCGCTGGACGATCTTGGTGAAGTTGCCGGTCGCGTTCTCCGGCGGCAGCACGCTGAACTGGGCACCGGTCGCCGGCGCCAGGCTCAGCACATGGCCATGGAACGTCTCGCCCGGCAGCACATCGGCCGTGACGGTCGCGGGCTGGCCGGGCTTGAAGCCGGCGAGCTGGTTCTCCTTGAAATTCGCGTCGACCCACAGGCCTTGCGCCGGCACGAGCGAGATCAGCTGAGCCCCGATCGTGGCATAGGCACCAGTGCGCGCGCTGCGGTTGCCGACGGTGCCGTCGATCGGCGCGCGCAGCTCCGTATAGGACAGGTTGAGCCGCGCGGTCTCCTGCTCGGCGAGCGCACCGGCGAGCGCCGCCTCGGTCTGGTGCTTCTGGGTGTCGATCACGTCGAGCTGGCGCTTCGCCGCCTCGGCGGCGGCGCGTGTCCGGTCGCCGGCGGCGAGCGCCTGCTTGTAATCGGCATCGGCCTTCTGCGAGGTCTGGACCGAGGCCGCGGCATGGGCCGCGAGCTCGCGGAAGCGCACCTGGTCGTCATGCGCTCGGACGATCTCGGCCTCCGCCGCGGCGATGTCGGCCTCCGCTTCAGCGATGCGCGACTGCTGCAACCGGCGCTGGGCGTCGAGATTGGCGAGCGTCGCCTGCGCGCCGGCGACGGCCGCATCGGCCTTGGCGAGCGCCGCGCGATAGTCGCGGTCGTCGAGCCGGATCAGCAGGTCGCCGGCATGGACCGCCTGGTTGTCGGTGACCGCGACCTCGGCGATGAAGCCCGCGACCTTGGGCGCGATCACCGTCACGTCGCCGCCGACATAGGCGTCGTCGGTCGTCTCGATGAACCGGCCGACCGTCCACCAGTCGTAGCCGTACCAGACCGCCGCGACACCGGCGAGGAGCGCCGCCGCAGTGAGCGCCAGGCGCTTGCGCGACGCCTTGGCCGCCTTGCCCGGCAGGGCGACGACGCCCCCGTCGATGGACTGACTGGTCATGCCCTGCTTCCTTCTTCAGATTGTGCGGAGCGCGCAGCGTAACGCGCGCGCAAAGGGTCGGCGGCGGCCGGCCCCGCCACGACGCGGAACGCCGGCGCCTCCAGCGGGCGGCCGGAGAGCCGGTCGACCAGCACAGGATCGGCCACTGCCCCGGTCTTGGCGTCGACGATGTCGAGCGTGTGGCCGTCGGGTGAGAAATGCCGGTTGCCCCAGGCGACGAGCGCCCACAGCACCGGCCGGAAGTCGCGCCCCCGCTCGGTCAGGAAATACTCGTCACGCGGCGGCCGCTCGCAGTAGCGCCGCCGTTCGAGCAGCCCGGCATCGACCAGCGAGTTGAGGCGGCGCGCCAGCATGTTCGGCGCGATGCCGAGGCTTTCCTGGAACTGGTTGAAGCGCGTCAGGCCGTGGAACGCATCGCGCAATATCAGGATGCTCCACCATTCGCCAACGCGCTCGAGGCTGCGAGCGATCGCGCACTGCATCTCGCCGAAGCTCTTGTGCTGCATACCTGCTACGCTCTTGTTGCTATCATTGTGAAAGTCATTTAATGCAGTAACTATCTTTATGCAAGTATCAAAATCATTGTCGCGGGATGGAGGGGTGGGAGATGGCAGGAGCAGAGAGCCGAGGACGGGCGCACCCTTTTCCGGTGTTAAGCAGGGCCGCTGCCTTCGGGGTGGGCCTGGCCCTGGCGGCCGGCGTTGCCGGCTGCACGGTGGTCGGCCCCGACTACCAGGCGCCTGAGACGAAGCTCGCGCCGCTCCAAAACGCGGCCTCCGTCGAGGCGCGGCAGACGGCAACGCCGGCGCCGGCGCTCGACCAATGGTGGGCCGGCTTCAACGATCCGGTGCTGACCAGGATCGTCGAGCGCACGCTCGCCCAGAACCTCGATCTCGAGGCCTCCGTCGCCCGGGTCCGGCAGGCGCGCGCCGCGGCCGAGGAGGCGGGGTCCCGCCTCTACCCGCAAGGCTCGCTCGAGGCGAGCATCAGCCCGATCCACCAGTCGACCGAAGGGCCGCTCGGCAGCATTGCGCGCCACCTGCCGGGCTATGACCGCGACCAGAGCGACTACAACGTCGGCGTCGGCGCCAGCTGGGAGATCGACCTGTTCGGCGGCCTGCAGCGCGGCGTCGAGGCGGCCGATGCCGAGGCCGAGGCGGCCGAGGCCGAGCATGCCGGCGTGCGCGTCTCCGTCGTGGCCGAAGCGGCCGACGCCTATTTCCAGATCCGCGGCGCCCAGGCCCGTCTCAAGGTCGCGGCAGACCAGGTCGCAACCGACGAGCATCTGCTCGATCTCATCCAGCTCCGTCAGAAGCAGGGGACGGCGACCGACCGGGAGACCGCCCAGGCCGAGGCGCTGCTGTCGCAGGCGCGCGCGACCATCCCGCCGCTCAAGACGACCCTCGAGGCCCAGCACAATCGGCTCGACGTGCTGATGGGCGTGCAGCCCGGCACCGACGGGCTCGATCTCTCGGACGAGACGGCGATCGCGGCCGTGCCGGCGGTGTCGGGCGGCGACGCCGCGGCGCTGCTGCGCCGGCGGCCCGACATCATCGCCGCCGAGCGCAAGCTCGCCGCGTCAAACGCCCGCATCGGCGAGGCGATCTCGGACTATTACCCCAAGGTCTCGCTCTCGGGCCTGCTCGGCTTCGAGAGCCTGACCGCCGGCCATCTCTTCACCGGCGGTGCGTTCCAGCCGCAGGCGACCGCCGGCCTGCGCTGGCGCCTGTTCGATTTCGGCAAGGTCGACGCCGAAGTCGCCGGCGCCAAGGGCGGCAACGCCGAAGCGCTGGCCCAGTACCGCAAGACCGTGCTGCGTGCGACCGAGGACGTCGAGGACGCCTTCACCTCCCTCGTCCAGCTTGAGGCGCAGAACCAGGAACTGAGCCGTGAGACCGCGGCGCTGACCAAGGCGCGCGATACATCAGAGGAGGCTTATCGCGGCGGCGCCATCACCTTGACCGACGTGCTGGACGCCGACCGGCAGCTGCTCGTGGCGCAGGACGATCTCGCGCGCACCCGGGCCGACGCGGCGCGCGCCGCCGTCGGATCCTACCGGGCGCTGGGCGGCGGCTGGTGAGCGCCCGCCGCGGCACCGCCCGGATCTATTGCGCCGGGATCCATCGCGCCAGCGTCTATTCCGCCAGCATCGCCGGCTCGCGCTTCACCGCGTAGCGGCGGCGCACGCTCTCGTCGGCCGCGGGCCCGGCCGTGACGCGATAGCTGCCCTCGGTCAGGGGCCGGCCGGTCGTCCGGTCGACCAGCACCGGCTCGGCCTCGGCACCGGTCTCGCGGTCGACGATCACGACGCTGGCGCCCTCCGGCGCGAAATGCTTGTTGCCATAGGCGAGCAGCGACCAGAGCACCGGCCGGAAGTCCCGCCCCATCTCGGTCAGGACATATTCGTCGCGCGGCGGCCGCTCGCTGTAGCGCCGACGTTCCAGCAGGCCCGACTCGACGAGCGCGTTGAGCCGGCGCGTCAGCATGTTCGGCGCGATATCGAGGCTCTTCTGGAACTGGTCGAACCGCGTCAGGCCGTGAAAGGCGTCGCGCAGGATCAGGATGCTCCACCATTCGCCGACGCGCTCGAGGCTGCGGGCGATCGGGCAGGGCATGTCACCGAAACTCTTACGCTGCATGGGGTGTCCGTCACACTTGTCCGATCGGCCGACGCCGGCCGATCCTTATACCATCTGTCTCATATCATGGTGAAAGACGCCTCGAATATCCAGACTGTCATATCCAGACCGCCGGGGCGGCGAGGCGCGCGCTCTGCACGAAATCTGCACGAAAAGCCTGAGAAACTGCAGACCATTGGCGCGGGTTCTGCAAACCGCCGCCGCATAACCGGTCGCATGGAAAAGCGATCGACCCCGGTGCTGGCCTTCCCGCTCCGTCTGCCGCGCGGCGTGACGCACGACGGCTGGTGGCTCTCGACCGAACCTGTAGCGCCGGCCTGCGTGATCCTGCCGTTCGTCCGGCCAGCATCCGCATCGGCCAGCCCCAGGGCCGGCGCTTTTCCGCCGACCGACAAGGACGCGAGCGAATGACCGAAGCCTGCAGCCCATCCGTCGGAGCGCCCGCTCCGTCCCGCACCCCACCCTTCGGCAGTTTCTGGCGCCGGCTCGCCGCTTGGGCGCCCCTGATGCCGGCCGCCGATTATCTCCTGTTCCGCCGGTATCCGGTCCTGGCGCTGGTACTGTTCGTGCTGATCGTGGCGCTTGCGGCCCTCATCGCCGCCGGCCCGCGCGCGCTCCACGTCCGCACCGCCGCCGGCGCCGGCATCCTGGCCGCGAGCCTCTGCCCGCTCATCGACGGCATCGGGCCGCTGCCGGTCCTGTTCGCCCTCGCGGGGCTGACACTCTTTGCCCTGTTGGCCGCCGGCTGGTTCGAGACGCGGGCCGGCCGCGCGCTCGCCGATCTCTTGTGGTTCGGCGCGACCGGCTTCTTCCGGCTGTTCCGCGATCTTGCCGTCGCGGTCAAAGCCTGTCGCGGCCCGGGGACCCGGCGACGGTTCGGCGCCTGGCTTCTGTCATGGCTGCTGCCGGCGGCGCTGGGCAGCATCTTCCTCGGGCTCTTCTCCAATGCCAATCCGCTGATCGAGCAATGGCTCCGCCTGCTCGATCCGACAGCGCTGCTGAGGGCGATCGACGGGTGGCGGGCGTTCTTCTGGCTCGGCATGGGCGTCCTCACCTGGCCGTTCGTCCGGCCGAGACTCCGGCGCCGGATCGGTGGCGCACCGCCGGTGACCGTCACGGTCGAGCCGATCCTGCCCGAGGCGTGGCGCAGGGCAATCTTCGGGCCGATGGCGATCCTCCGCTCGCTCGTGCTGTTCAACGGCCTGTTCGCGATCGAGAGCGGGCTCGATGTCGTCTATCTCTGGCACGGCACCGCCCTGCCGAGCGATCTCAGCTACGCCGCCTATGCCCATCGCGGCGCCTATCCGCTCGTCGTGACGGCGCTCCTGGCCGGCGGCTTCCTGATCGCGGCGACGCGCGACGGCAGCGCCGCCGCGCGCTCGCGGCCGATCCGCCTGCTCATCCATCTCTGGACGGCACAGAACCTGCTGCTCGTCGCCTCCTCGATCCTGCGCCTCGACCTCTATGTCGCGGCCTATTCGCTGACCTTCCTGCGCTTCGCCGCCTTCATCTGGATGCTGCTGACAGCCACCGGCCTTGTGCTGATCCTCGTCCGCATGACGCTCGACCGGTCGAACGCCTGGCTCGTCGCCAGCAACTTCGCGGCCTTGACGGCGGTGCTCTATGCCTCGAGCTTCATCGATTTCCCGGGTGTGATCGCCGACTACAACGTGCGGCACAGCCGGGAGATGACCAGGAGCGGCGTCTCGCTGGACCTGGACTACCTGCAGCGGCTCGGCCCCCGCACGCTACCGGCGCTCGACGGCTATATCCGGCAGCTGCCGGCAAGCGCTGCGGCCGGAGCCTGCGCGGTACGGAACAGCCTCGCCGCCTCATACGCCGTGGAACCGACGGGCTGGCGCAGCTGGAGCTTGAATCGCTGGCGTCTCGACCGCTATCTGGCGGATGCTGCGACCGGCGGAGCGGGTCGTACCTGCGCCCAAATCCCCTGAACCGGACGCCCCAAAGGAGAGGTTTCCGTGCCGCACCGCATCCTGGTCGTCGACGACGAGCCGCATATCCGGGAGGTCATCTGCTTCGCGCTCGACGGCGCCGGCATGACGACCGAGACGGCGCGCGACGGAGCCGAGGCGCTGAAGCGCTTCAGCGAGATGCCGCCGGACCTGATCGTGCTCGACATCGGCATGCCGGAGACAGACGGGCTCGAGGTCTGCCGCCAGGTGCGCAAGGTCTCGGACGTGCCGATCCTGTTCCTTTCGGCGCGCGACGAAGAGATCGACCGCGTGCTGGGCCTCGAGATCGGCGGCGATGATTATGTGACGAAGCCGTTCAGCCCGCGCGAGCTGGTGGCGCGCGTCAACGTCATCCTCAGGCGCTCGGCACCGCGTCGCCTGGTCCCCGAGATGCAAGCGGCCGAGGTTGTCCGCCGGGGCCTGCGCATCGACGCCGCCCGGCATGTCGCCGCGTTCGAGGCGAGCGAACTGCCGCTCACCGCGACCGAGTTCGAGATCGTGCGCGCGCTCGCCTCGCGGCCGGAGATGGTGTTCAGCCGGGAGCAGATCATGGCGCTGGCATATCCGACGAACATCCATGTCTCGGACCGCACCATCGACAGCCATATCCGCAATATCCGCGCGAAATTCGCCGCCGCCGGCTGCGAGAGCGCGATCGATACCGTCCATGGCGTGGGCTTCCGCATCGGCCGCTGCGAGCCGCCCAAATCCGGGATGCTGGGATGAAACCCAAGTGGCGGCCGTCGCTGGGCCTCGTCGTCTTCGCCGTTTTCTCGGCGGTCATGGCGATGCCGCTCGTCGGGCTGTTCCTGTTCCGGCTCTACGACAACCAGCTGATCCGCCAGACGGAGCAGGAGCTGATCGCCCAGGGCGCCACGCTTTCGGCGCTGTTCGCGGCCGAGGTTGAGGCGAAGATCGCGGCCGAGAGCGGGCGGACGCCGCTCGCGCTCGGCGCCCCGGAACCGCCGCCGGACGCCACCGCCGATCCGGCCGGGCGCTATCACCCCGTGCCGGCCACGCTCGACCTCGCCCGTGACGATCGGCTGCCGCCTCGGCCGGATGCGGTGGCCGCGACTACGGCGCCGGACCCCCGGCTGGCCGAGATCGGCCAGCACCTGGCAGCGCTCGCCGCGGAGACGCAGAAGACGACGCTCACCGGTTTCCGCATCCTCGATCCGCAAGGCGTCGTCATCGGCGGGCGCGAGGAGATGGGCCGGTCGCTGGCCGGGGTCGACGAGGTCGCGGCGGCGCTGGCCGGCCGCTACAAGAGCGTGCTCCGGCAGCGCATCCCGAACGGACCGGAGCCGGCCTTGTCGTCGATCAGCCGCGGCGCGCATGTCCGGGTGTTCGCCGCAATGCCCGTATTCGTCGACGACCGGGTCGCGGGCGTCGTCTATCTCTCGCGCACGCCCAGCAACATCCTCGAGAGCCTCTATGCCGAGCGGCGGAGCGTGCTGGTCGCCGCCCTCACCATCCTGCTCGTCACCATGGCGATCGGCTATGTGTTCCTCCGCATCCTGACGCGGCCGATCCACGAGCTCATCCGCCGCACCGCCGAGATCCAGAGCGGCGACCGCAGCGCCCTCCGGCCGCTCGTCCACCATGGCACGCGCGAGATCGCGCTCCTGTCGCAGAGCTTCCTCGACATGGCAGAGAGCCTGTTCGACCGGTCGGACTATATCGCGACCTTCACCGCCCATGTCTCCCATGAGCTGAAGTCGCCGCTGACCTCGATCCAGGGGGCGGCCGAGCTGCTTTACGACAATGCCGAGCGCATGACCGAGGCCGAGCGGCGCAAGTTCCTCCGCAACATCATGGGCGATGCCCAGCGGCTCGCGACCCTGGTCCGCCGCCTGCGCGAACTCGCGAAGGCGGACAATCCCGAGCTCGGCGGCACGACCAATATCGGCGCCGTGATCGCACGGCTGCGCGAGGTGCGGATACCGCTCGCGATCGCGACCACGGGGGACGCAACGGCCGCGATCGGCATCTCCGAGGAGAATGCGGCCATCGTGCTGTCCCATCTCGCCGACAATGCGGCCCAGCATGGCGCCACCGGCTTGCATGTCCATGTCGAGCCGGCGGCGGACCGCGTGCGCATCACGGTGTCCGACGACGGCACCGGTATTTCGGAGGGCAACCGCGCACGCATCTTCGATGCCCATTTCACCACGCGCCGGGAAAACGGCGGCACCGGCATGGGGCTCAGCATCGTGTGCTCGATGCTGCGCGCCCACCGCGGCGGCATCCGCCTCGTGCCAAGCCGGGCCGGCAGCGCGTTCGAGATCCTGTTGCCGAAGGCCTGAAGGGGCTAGCGCGGCACGAGGTCGAAGAGCTCGACCGACGGGCCTGCGGGCTGCAATACCATCCGGCCGGCGGCGATCGGCAGGGAAAAGCGGCGCGGCCCGGCACTGCCGGGATTGATGTAGACGACGCCATCCTTGTCATACCGGCGCGGCTGGTGGGAATGGCCGTAGACCACCGCCTGAAACCCGGCGGCCGCCGGGTCGAGGTCGAGCTCCGCGATATTATGGATGACGTAGATCGATGCGCCGCCGCAGGTGAGCACCGTGGACAGCGGTAGCGCCTCCGCCCAGGCCCCGCGGTCGACATTGCCGCGCACGGCGGTGACGGGCGCCAGGCGTGCCAGGGCGTCCAGCACTGCCGGGTCGCCGACGTCGCCCGCATGGATGATGAAATCGCTGCCGCGGAGTGCGGCCAGTGCCTCCGGCCTCAGCAGCCCATGCGTATCCGAGATCAGCCCGATAGTGATCGGCTGGGTCATGGTTCCTCCGCTCGCGCCCCCCTGAATCATCGCCAGCACGCAGGATGCCGCCAAGAGCGCTTGCATCCGTCGCAGGATCGGAAACAATGACGCATCTTCGTTTCCGGACCTGTCCCACATGCCTCTGCCCGATTTCGAAGCCTGGGCAATCTTCGCGAAGGTTGCGGAGCGGCAATCGTTCGGCCGTGCCGCCGCCGAGCTCGGCTTTTCCAAGGCGACCGTATCGAAGGCGGTGAGCCGGCTCGAGACGCGCATCGGCGCGCCGCTGTTCCACCGCACGACGCGCCGCCTGTCGCTGACCGAAGCCGGGCGGACCGCGGCCGCCAGCGCCGAGCGGATCCTCAGCGCCGGTGTCGCCGCCGAGGCCGACGCGATCGCCCAGACCGCCACACCGCGCGGCACCGTCCGCTTCGCCGCCCCCATGTCGTTCGGCATCCAGCATGTGGCACCGATCCTGCCGGCGTTCTTCTCAGCCTATCCCGAGGTCTCGGTCGACCTGCATCTGAGCGACGCCTTGGTCGACCTGATCGACGGCGGCTTCGACCTGGCGCTGCGCATCGCGGCACTCGCCGACTCGACGCTGAAGACGCGGCGGCTCTGCCAGGTGCAACGCCGGCTGGTCGGCTCACCCGCCTATCTCGACCGCCATGGCCGCCCGACGCATCCAAGCGAGCTCGAGCGGCATGTCTGCCTCGGCTACGCCTATCTGCCGACACGCGATCGCTGGCATTTCCAGCATGCCTCCGGCGAGGAGGAGACGGTGACGCCGACCGGGCCGCTCAAGGCGAACAACGCCGACGCGCTGACTGCGACCGTGCTGGCTGGCCTGGGTCTCGCGATCCAGCCCGACTTCGTCATCTGGCAGGACCTGGCCGCCGGCCGGCTGGAGGCGGTGATGCCCGACTGGTCGCTGCCGCCGATCGCACTCAACATCGTGACGCCGCCGGGCGGCTTGCGACCGCCGCGCGTCACGGCACTCATCGAGTTCCTGGCCGCCCGCCTGTCCAAGGCACCATGGGCGGAAGGCCTGGCGGCGGCGTAAGGCCCTCTCATCGCTCGGCGACCGATCGGCCGGCAGGATGCGACGCAGTATAATAAGCGCGCACTCTATCTCGAATCGGAAGTGGCCTCGGCAACGGACTCGAGGACTGGGCCGGCCGCTGCCGATCGCATCTCCGCCCATTCCCGCATGACGCGCCGCGCGACGAGCACCAGGAGGCCGATGGTCGCGATCGGGCCGAGCGGGATGCCGGCCCCGATGCCGATGCTGCGCGATGCCAGCGGCACCAGCCAGACGACGGCGAGCACGGTCTTTTCCCACGGCAGGAACCCGGTCTTGCGCGCATCCTGCCAGAGCCACGCGATCGCCACCGTCATCGGTAGCAGGTCGTAGAACAGGATGATGGGTGCCGCGAAGAGCGAGCCCACGATGAGCGCCATCGCGCGCACCGGCTGGCTGAGCGCCTGGCGCCAGGCAACGGCGGCCAAGGCGCAGCCCGCGACGGCGGCCACGCCCTGGACGGCATAGGCGAGCGGCACGGCGCCGCCCAGGATGCGCACGGCGCCGAACAGGCTCACCAGCCCGGCGAAGCCGACCTTGCCGGTCTCGAAGGTCAGCGTCGTCGCCGTCCGCGACAGCTGCAGGAAGGCCGCCCAGGTCTCCCAGCCATAGAGGAGCAGCGACAGGGCGATGCAGAGCGCCACCGTCGCGGCCATGGCGCCAAGCGCTCGCCAGCGTGCCCCGGCAAGCAGCGCCACCGGTGCCACCAAGAGGAAATGCGGCTTGTAGCAGAGCGCACCCAGGATGGCCCCGGCCAGGATCGGCCGCCGATCGATGAAATAGGTTGCCGCCGCGAAGATCGCGCTGGTCGCAAAGGAATTCTGCCCGATGCCAAAGGCGATGATCGCCGATGGGAAAGACAGAAAGGCGACGAGCATCTCGCGCCGCGGCAAGATCGGCCGCAAAGCGAAAACATAAAGCGCGCCGGTCACGGCACCCCAGGCAAAGAAACCGACGAGATAGGGCAGGTGCGCCGCGAGCGCGCAATAGACGAGATAGGTCGGCGGATAGAAGAACCAGTAGTCATAGGGCAGATCCGCGTCGCCGAACACGGTGCGCTCGGCCAGCCGATGGCTCGGCTGGTCGTAGGCCAGCGCCGGCGTTCCCTGGTCCGCAAGATGTCCCGCTGCATAGAAGCTGATGAAATCCGTCGAGGCGGGGCGGTCGAGCGGCACGATGAGACCGTAGGTGCCCGCCGCGAGCACGATCATCGCGATGATTTCCAGCACGAGCAGCAGGCGGCCATAGCCCGCGACGCGCGCCGCATCGAGCCACGCCCCGCTGCGCAACTGGCCGAGGACCATGGCTCCAAAGTCCTTTGCGCTAGTCGTTGACTTCGCTTGCATCCTCGGGCGAGCCTTTCTTTTGCACCGCACAAGATTTCATTCTAATTTCCGGCACTTCGCCAAGCCGCACCGAAAAAAACAACCAAACTCATTAAAAGTTTATCAATGAGTTCCGTGTAAACGTAGGATAATCTTAAAATTATCAGAAGCTATCCGTAAAAATATAGCGATATTCACATTCCAAAACCGCACGAATTAAGTCATATTCCGGAACACGCCGGCCTTTAACCGCGCATTAACTGTCTTGATCTAGACTGTCAAATGCGGCCCGCCGAGAGTGTTCGGATTGATGTGAGAGCACTCAATAACGGGGACCGTGCGTACTGCGTCTCCGGCGTAAATCTAGCCCCGCTCTCAAGAGCATTCGAGGAGCTTACGATGAAGTATATTGCGACTGCTCACCATCTCCTGTGCAACCTCGGCCGTGACAAGCGTGGCGTCAGCGCCGTGGAATACGCCCTGCTCGCCGCGCTGATCGCGCTCGCCATCATCGGCGCCGTCACGACCTTCGGCACCAATCTCAGCGGCATCTTCACGAAGGTTGGCGGCAGCATCTAACCGTCCGGCCGACGCCTAGTCCGCAGGGTTCCCAGAATATCCTCTCAGCACGGCGGGCAACTGCCGGCTGAGAGGCTATAGGGGGAGGGATCGTTGCTACCGCTCATCCTCGGGGCCTCGTTCCTGATCTACCTTGCGGTGGCCTGGAACGACCTGTTCCACCGGTCGATCCCTAATTTCCTGTCGTTCGGGATTGCGGGGCTCGCGGTGCTCCGCATGGCGCTTGCCGTACCGCCCGGCGGCGCACTCTGGGCCGTCGTCATCGCTCTTATCGTATTCGCGGTCGCCCTCCTGTGCTTCGCGCGCGGCTGGCTCGGCGGCGGCGACGTCAAGCTTTTGACCGCGACGATTCTGCTCATTGGCGCCCGCGACTCCTTGCCTTTCCTCATCTGCATGGCGATCGCCGGCGGCATTCTGTCGGTGTTGGTGCTCCTGTGGGCCGGTGCCGAGCGATGGCGCACCCGGCATCGAGCGGCCGCATCCGGCCCCACCCTTGCCGATACGCCCGTCGCCGATACGCCTTTGGCCAATCCGCCCGCGACCCCGCCGGTCTCGGTGCCCTATGGCATCGCGATTTCGCTGTCGGCGGTCCTGGCCCTGTTTTCACAATTTCATCAGCTTTAGGCGCATGCCATGGGCTTGAGAATCATCCTCGTCCTGCTTCTGCTCGTCTCGGGCGCGATCGTGGCCAAGCTCGCCTTGTTCAACGATCCGGCGCCGGTGGAAGCGAAGACGGCGCCCCACGCCATGATGATCGTCGCGACCACGACCCTGCCCGTCGGCACCCTGGTCAAGCAGCAGGACCTGCAGTTCGCGCCGATGCCGGACGGCATGACACAGGACAGCGTGTTCGCACGGCCACTCGCGGGCGACACGGCGGAGCAGTCGGCGGCCGACCACAAGCTCTTCGACGAGGTGACGGGTGCAGTCGCCCGGCGCCGGATCGAAGCCGGCGACCCGATCCCGCGCGGCGGCGTCGTGAAACCCGGCGAGAGCGGTTTCCTCGCCGCGGTCCTCGCCCCCGGGCAACGGGCGATCACGATCGGCGTCACCGCCGTATCGGGGGCTGCGGGCCTGATCTATCCGGGCGACCGGGTCGACGTCATCCTGACCCAAATCCTCAACATTCAGGATGTGTCCTTGACACATCGTTCCGTTGCAGAAACGATCGCCCAGGACGTTCGCGTTCTCGCGATCGATCAGCAGCTGCAGGCCAAGGCGACCCAGAGCGGCCCCGAGGGCAAGCTCGCCCAGACGGTGACGCTAGAGGTCGATCCGCAGCAGGCCGAGAAAATCGTGGTCGCGGGCAAGCTCGGCGACCTGTCGCTTACGATCCGCAGTCTGGAGCCTGCGGCGAACGCCGGAACCCCGGCCGCGGCCGGCAACAGCCCGATCTGGGCGGAGGACGTGTCTCCGGCGCTTCGCCGGTTGATCCCCCCGCAGAAGCCGCCCGCCGTCGCGAGGGCGGTCGTGGTCTATCGGGGGGCCGAGAAGACCGACGCGCCCGCACAACAACAGTCCGCACAGCAATAACCGAGCCGACCGACAAGGAAACAGGGGCCGTAACCGAGCAAAGCGATGCGAGAATTCTTAAAAAAAATAGTCATCGTCATGCTTCTGGTGCTGGGCACTGCCGCCGGCGGCCACCGGGGCTGGGCGGCCGGTGCGCCGATCGTAATCGACGTATCCCAGGGCCGGCTGATCTCGCTGGCAACACCGGCGGCAAGCGTGTTCATCGCGGACCCGACGATCGCGGACGTGCAGGTGCCGATGCCGACGCGCGTCTTCGTGCTCGGCCGCAAGGCCGGCCGCACCACGCTCTATGCGCTTGGCGCCGACGGCCAGCAGATCGCAGCCATGGACGTCGAGGTACGCAACGGCAGCGATGCCGTGCAGAAGGCGATCGAGGCCGATCCCGCCACCCGCGACGTCAAGGTCACCGGCACCAACAACGGCCTGGCGCTCGAGGGTGCCGCCCGCGATCCGGCCGCGGCCTACCGCGCCAGCAAGATCGTCGCCAGCAGCCAAAAGGACAGCGACACCCTCGACGACCGGACGAAGATCAAGAGCTCGGCGCAGGTCACGATCCGCGTCCGCATCGCCGAGGTCTCGCGCACGGTCACCAAGGAGCTCGGCATCAACTGGAACTCGTTCTTGAACACCGGCGCGTTCAAGTTCGGCCTGTTCACGGGGCGCGTGCCGTATCCGGCGGTCCAGGTGTCCGGCGGCACATTCGTACCCGGCCCGTTCCAGCCCGACCCGACCGGCGCCGGCTCCATCATCAGCTCCATCAGCACCAAGCACATCAGCGGCGATGCGGTCATCGACGCGCTGGCCCAGGAAGGGCTGATCACTGTGCTGGCCGAGCCGAACCTGACCGCGCTCTCGGGCGAGAAGGCGAGCTTCCTCGCCGGCGGCGAGTTCCCGATCCCGGTCTCCCAATACCAGAACGCGATCACCATCGAGTTCAAGCAATACGGCGTGTCGCTCGATTTCGTGCCGACCGTGCTGTCGTCGAACCGCATCAGCATGCATGTCCGGCCCGAGGTGAGCGAGCTCACCAACGCCGGCGCCATCACGATCAACGGCACCACGGTGCCGGGCCTGCAGGTACGGCGCGCCGACACGACGATCGAGCTCGGCAGCGGCGAGAGCTTCGCGATCGGCGGCCTGCTGCAGAACAACATGACCTCGACGGTCAGCCGCTATCCGGGACTGGGCGACCTGCCGATCCTGGGCGCGCTCTTCCGTTCGACGAATTTTACGCGGAACGAGAGCGAGCTCATCATCATCGTGACGCCCTATGTCGCGCAGCCGATCGCCGATCCGAAGACGATCCGCCTGCCGACGGACGGGCTCCGGCCGCCGAGCGACCTCGAACGGATGCTGCTCGGCCGGATCGAGGGCATCCGCGGGCAACCCAGCGAATACGACGGGCAGCTCGCGATCGAGCGCCTCAAGGGGCCGCGCCTGCAGGGCGATGCCGGCTTCGAGCTGGAATGATGGGAGATCCGCGCCCATGACACCGACCACCCTGAAACGAGCCACCGCCGCCGTTCTGCCGCTCGCCGCCGTCCTTGGTCTCGCCGTGGGGCTCGCCGCCTGCAGCCGCAATTCCGACGAGCAGCCGGTGACCGAGCTCAGCCAGACGAACCAGGCGCAGGTCGAACGGCACGAGCAGCAGTTCATCGTGCCGGCCTCGGCCGGCAAGGCCGGGCTTTCGGCCGCCTATCGGCGCGGCTTCGACCAGTTCCTGGCCGAGGCCGCAGCGGGTCGGCCGCAGCTTGTGCACCTGACCCTGTTCGGCGGCGCGCCCGAAACCGCCGCCCTGCTGCGCCAAGCGGCGATTGCCGACGGGCTCAACCCGGCCAAGATCACGATCCGCCCGGTCGCAGCAACAGGCGCCGCCGCCGCGAGCACGGCGCTTCAGACCACGGCCGTCGCCGCGACCTACCAGTTGGTCATGCCGAGCTGCGCGCGCCGCTCGGTCGATACTTTCTCCAACAGCCAGAACCCGGCGTGGAGCGATTTCGGCTGCTCGGTGAACAGCAGCCTCGCGGCCCAGGTCGAGGATCCGCATGACCTCGTCAGGGGCGAAGAAGGTGGCGAGACCGACGGCGCGTTGACCAACGCCGCCATCGACCGGCTGATGCAGGACAAGGTCAAGCCGCTCGACCTCCACAACATCTCTTCCGTCGGGAGTGGCGGGTCCAGCGGCGGGGGCAGTGGCGGATCGGGTGGCGGATCGGGCGGCGGGGGTTCGCCATGAGCGCGAGACCGGAGCGGCCTGCGGCATCGCCGCGTTCGCGAGGGACTTGCTTCAGATGATGAAGAGCTCGTTCGGCCGCCGCTACGTCGAGACCGACACGACGGCGATCGCGCCGCCGCCGGAACAGCCCGCGAAGCCGGCGGAGGACCAGTTCCAGGTCCCGGTGATGGACGAGACGCGCCGCCAGATCCGCGACGTGCTCTTCACGCGCATCGAGCCGACCGCGGCGATCCGTCTCTCCGCCGACGGCCTGCGCGCCGAGATCAGCCGGCTGGCCAGCGAGATCTGCAACGAGCAGCGCATCCAGCTGAACGCGCGCGAGGAGGAACGCCTCGTCCAGGAACTGCTGGACGACATGGTCGGCCTCGGCCCGCTCGAGCCGCTGCTCGCAGACGAGGCGATCACCGACATCATGGTGAACGGTCCCAACAACGTATGGGTCGAGCGGCGCGGCAAGCTCGAGCTCGTGCCGGTGCGCTTCCGCGACAATCAGCATGTCGCCAACATCGCCCAGCGCATCGCGGCCTCGGTCGGCCGGCGCGTCGACGAGGCGAGCCCGATCTGCGATGCACGCCTCGCCGACGGCAGCCGCGTCAACATCCTGCTGCCGCCCCTGGCGCTGTGCGGCCCCACGCTGTCGATCCGCAAGTTCTCGCGCCGGGCCATCACGTTCGACATGATGGCGCGCCAGGGCAATCTCTCCGAAGCGATGGCGCGCTTCCTCGAGATCGCGGCGAAGGCGCGGCTCAACATCCTGGTCTCGGGCGGCACCGGCTCGGGCAAGACCACGCTCATGAACGCCATGTCGCGCGCGATCGACCATGGCGAGCGCATCGTCACGATCGAGGACGCGGCGGAGCTCAGGCTGCAGCAGCCCCATGTCGTGCCGATGGAGACGCGCCCGGCCAATCTCGAGGGCAACGGCGAGATCAACCAGCGGGACCTCTTGAAGAACGCGCTGCGTATGCGGCCCGACCGGATCATCGTCGGCGAGACGCGCGGCGCCGAGGCGTTCGACATGCTGCAGGCCATGAACACCGGCCATGACGGCTCGATGTCGACCGTCCATGCCAACACGCCGCGCGATGCGCTCTCCCGCGTCGAGAACATGGTGCTGATGGCCAGCGTCGGCCTGCCATCACGGGCCATCAAGACCCAGATCGTAAGCGCCGTCGATCTGATCGTGCAGATCGAGCGCATGCGCGACGGCATCCGCCGGATCGTGAGCATCATGGAGGTCATCGGTCTCGAGTCCGAAGTGATCACGACCCAGGAGCTGTTCGCCTTCCGCTACGAAGGCGAGACGCGCGAAGGCATGTTGCGCGGCAGCTTCGTGTGCACCGGATACCGGCCGCAATTTCTCGACAAGGTCGCGCAGTTCGGCCTCGAGCGCCGGCTCTTGGAAATCATGGGCATCGAGGGCTGATCGATGCGCATCGATCCCTGGCTGCTCATCAGCGCACTCGCCTTCTGCGGCCTTGTCGCCGCCGTGATCCTGCTGTCGAGCAGCAGCAAGAAGAAGAGCGTCGCGGTGAAGCGCCTGCAATCGCTGCTGCCGGACAAAGACTCGAAGCTCGAGCAGCCGGACGAGACGCAGCCCAAAGAGCATCTTTTGGCCCTGCTGCCGTCCGGCCTGCAGCGGCGGATGCGCGGCGCCCTCGCTGCGACCGGGAACAAGCTGTCGTTCGGCGGACTGGCGCTGGTTGCCCTTGTGTCCGGCGCGGTCACGGCGACCCTCGGGGCGGTGCTCGGGATCTCGCTCGCCGTCACCGCGATCGCCGTCGTCGTGACCGCGACCGGCTTTCCGTGGTTCCTGCTGCGCTCGCTCAAGGCGAAGCACAGGGCGAACTTCCTGCGGCTGTTCCCCGACGCGAT
Organism: Aliidongia dinghuensis; assembly: GCF_014643535.1. Taxonomy (NCBI): domain Bacteria; kingdom Pseudomonadati; phylum Pseudomonadota; class Alphaproteobacteria; order Rhodospirillales; family Dongiaceae; genus Aliidongia; species Aliidongia dinghuensis. The sequence continues at coordinate 229,120 of NZ_BMJQ01000006.1, forward strand.
CGACCTCATCGTGCGCGCCGTGCGCGCAGGCTTGCCGGTCTCGGTGGCACTCGACGCGGCGGGCAAGGAGACGCCGGAGCCGGTCGGCAGCGAGTTCAGCTACATCATCGCCGATATGCGCATCGGTCTCGATCTCGACGAGGCGCTCGCCCGCGCTGCCCAGCGCATCCGTCTCGTCGATTTCGACTTCTTCGTCGCGAGCCTGGTGCTGCAACGCAAGAGCGGCGGCAACCTGTCGGAGACGCTGGCGGTCCTGTCGTCCGTGCTGCGCAAGCGCGAGGAACTGCGCTCCAAGACCAAGGCCATAACCTCGGAGGCGCGCATGTCGGCCGTCGTGCTCGCGTGCCTGCCGGTCTTCTGCGGTCTCGCGATCCTGTTCCTCAACCCCAGCTACTTCAGCATCATGCTTACCGATCCCAAAGGGGCCTACGTGATCGGCGGCACGCTTGCGAGCCTGACGCTCGGCATCCTGTCGATGCGCGTCCTGATCCAGAAGGCGTTGGCATGAGCGCGCTTGTCCAGTTCCTGTTCTCGCTGACGGTGCTGTTCGCCATTTTCGCGACGTTGATCGTGTCGCTGCTGGTCACGCTCATCAACCGGAACCCGGCGCGCCGCGTCAGCGACCGGCTCACGGCCTTCAAGCCGGAGACCGCCAACCGCTCGGCGCTCGTCTCCGGCGGCAAGCGCTTCGGCGCGCTCGGCCGCAAGCTCGCGGCCACCCCGCTCGTGGGATCCGGTGAGCGGACCAAGGTCGCAGCAGCCCTCGCCGACGCGGGCATCCGCGGTGCCGACAAGCTCGGCGTCTTCATCGCGACGAAAGCGACGCTGGCGCTTGTCGCGGCATTCGGCTGCTGGTTCGGGCTGCAGGAAATCGGCATGCTGCCGGCGACGCCGATCATGCGGATCGCGATCGAGATCGGGGCGACGCTCGCGGGCTGGCGGCTGCCCGACATGATCGTCCTGCGCATCGCGGCGCGCCGGCGCGACATGCTGCGCAGCGGCATCGCCGACGCGCTCGATCTGCTTGTGATCTGCGTTGAAACCGGCCTCGGCCTCGAGCAGGCCCTCGACCGGGTCAGCCATGATATCGCCCAAGCGAACCCGGTCATCGCCGAGGAGCTGGCGAAGACGGTCGCCGAGATCCGCGTGCTGCCGCAGATGCGCGACGCGTTCGACAATTTCGCCAAGCGCTCGGGACTGCCCGCGGTGAAAAGCGTCATGACGACGCTCATCCAGACCATTCAGTACGGCACGCCGCTCGCCCAGTCGCTGCGCGTGCTGTCGGCCGACATGCGCGCGCACCGCATGCTCGAGATCGAGGAGCGCGCGGCCCGGCTGCCGGTGCTGCTCACGATCCCGCTCATCGTCTTCATTCTGCCCTGCATGTTCTTCGTGGTGGGCGGCCCCGCCGCCCTCCAGGTCCTTGCCACTTTCAAGGGATAGACGGAATTGCCGCACGTCCCCCCTATCTCCGCTCCGCTGTTCGGCCGCAGCACCCGCCGCGGAGCGGCGCTCGCCCTCGTCCTGGCACTCGGCCTCGCCGGCTGCGCCGCCGAGCCCGCGCCTGACCGGGTCCCGGAGCTGACCAGCAACGCCGAGAAGGCACGGGTGTCGCAGCAGCTTGCCGAGACGGCGCGCAAGGGCGGTGACTATGCCGGCGCGATCGATCTCTATCGCAAGATGCTTGAGGCCGGCGGCGACCCGTTGATCGCCCATCTCGGCCTCGCCGACAGCCTGCTTGCTGCCGGCGTGCTCGATAAGGCGGCAGAGGAATATACGGCGGCCATCGCAATCGCACCCAACAAGCCGGAGCCGGAGCTCGGTCTCGGGCGGCTGCTGCTCGCGGGTCACCGTCCGGCGGAGGCGCTGACCGCCTTCGACGCTGCGCTCAACAAGGGCGGCTCCCGCGCGGCAGCGCTCAACGGCCGGGGTCTGGCGCTCGACTGGCAGAACGATCACGCAGCAGCGCAGCAGGCCTATCGGGACGGGCTGAAGGACGCGCCTCAGGACCGGGTACTGCACAGCAACTACGGCCTGTCGCTGGCCCTGTCGGGCGACTACGACGGCGCGCTGTCACAATTGGTGCCGCTCGCCCAGGACGCCCAGGCGACAGTGCGGAATCGGCAGAACTTGGCATTGGTGCTGGGGCTGAAAGGCGATACGGAAGCGGCCCGCCTCGTGGCCCAGCAAGACCTGGGGCCGGACGCGGTCGAATCGAACCTCAAGTTCTACGAGGCTGTGCGGATCGCTTCGAGTGGCGCTGCCGCCGGCACGACGCCGCCCGCCCGAGAATAGTCAGATGGCCGCGCGCGCTCCCGCTCGAGAGGCCCTGACGCGCGTGGTCGCCGAGACGCGCGGCTCCGTCGCCGTCCTGACGGCGATATGCCTGCCGCTGCTCCTGATGCTGGTTGGCCTCGCTGTCGAACTGACGAATTGGACGGCCATCCGCCGGGAATTGCAGCGGACGGCCGACTTGGCCGCCCTCGCCGGGACAGCGCAGTTCGCTGCAGCAAACGCCTCGAATGCCGCAGCTAATGCCGCAGCTTCGCTCGCCGAGCTCAACGGCGTCACGGGCGCTGCCAGCCGCACCTGGAACGCGTCGACCGCGACGCTCACCGACAACGACATCACCGTCACGATCGGCGGCGGCATTCGCAACGCCGCCGACACGCTCGTGACGGTGACGGTCACAGAGACGGTGCCGCTCATCCTGACCAAATTGCTCACCTCTGCGGCCAGCGTGACGGTCAGTGCGACAAGTGCGGCGGAGTATATGTCCGTCCCGGCCTGCATCCTGGCGCTCAAGACCAGCAGCACGGGGATTACCGGGCAAGGCAATCCGGACCTGTCTCTGACCGGATGTAGCCTGCGCTCGAATAGCAACATATCGGCAGGCGGAAGCGCCATTATCTCCGCGCCCTACCTGTTTGCCAACGGGACGATCACCGGCTCGGGCATCGACGGGTCGGCTTACCCCAATTCGGGCACCATCGCCGACCCCTACGCATCGAACGCGGCGATCCAAGCGGCGTTCAGCCAGGTTGCTTCCAGCAGCGGCCCGTCATTCTCCGATAGCCCGAAGGGCGTCGACACGTTGTCCCCGGGCTCCTATTCCAGCTGGAACATCAAGGGGACGGTCACGCTCGATCCGGGCATCTATTACGTAAATGGCTCGATCTCGTTCGGCTCGCAGGCCAGCGTCTCGGGCAACGGCGTCACGATCGTTACCAGCGGCTCGGTCAGCGGGACGGGCGGCGCATCGCTCTCCTTGTCCGCCGCCACGACAGCCGATGCGACGAACGGCGCGATCCCGGGCATCGTCTTCGCCGGAAACTCAACGGCGAGCTCGTCCTTGAGCGGCAACAATTCGCCAAGCATAACGGGCGTCGTTTATTACCCCAACGGCACGCTTTTCTTCCAGGGCGACGCCCAGGGCGGTTCATCCGGCTGCCTCCAAGTGGTTGCGGCCGCGATCACGCTCTCCGGCAACAGCCAGATGGCAACGAACTGCTCGGCCTACGGCACCCCGATATTCGGCGACAGATCACCCTTGATAGGCCTCGTCAGATGATTGCCCATCGACATCGGATATGCGGCGAGGCGGCCGGCACCGCGGCGGTCGAATTTGCCCTCATCGCCCCCCTCCTATTGCTCGTGGTCGGCATCCTGTGCGATTTCGGCTTCGCCTTTCGCGCAAAGGCCGAGCTGGCCGAGTCGGTCGCGGCGGGCATGCAGTATGCGACGCTCGCGAGCACCAACGTATCGACCACGCAGGTCACAACAATCGTCGCCCAGAAGCTGAGCCTGCCGAGCGGCAATGTCACCGTCAGCGGCCCGAGCTGCTATTGCGTCACGGGCACGCCGGCCGCGACGACCCCCATCGCCTGTTCGAGCATCTGCTCCGACGGCTCGTCGCCAGGCCTCTACCTCAATATCGCCGCGACCTACACCTACACGACGCAGCTGCCGGCCTTGAGCCATCTCGTGAATCCGACGTTTCAAGAAACGGCTTTCGTGCGACTGAGATGAGTCGCGCCCTCAAAAGCCTTGCGCGCGATAAGCGCGGCACCGTCACGGCCGAGTTCGCCGCGGTCGCCGCACTCTTTTTCAGCATTGTCTTCTTCGTGATCGGCTTGAGCGTGCTCGGCTGGGCGCGCAGCGCTCTCGAACTGAGCGCGTTCCAGACGGCACGATGTGTCGCGATCGGTTCGACCGACTGCACGAGCCCGTCCCAATATGCGTCGACCATCCTGCAATCCTGGGGTGCGAGCTCGCTCCTTCCCCCGGTCCAGGTGAGCGTTCAATCCGCTTCCTCGTGCGGCGCCACGTCCGGCGGATATGTGCAGGTGACAGTTGCCTCCTCGGCATCGGGCTTGTGGAACGTCTCGCCCTTCCTGAGCAGCATCGTGCTCAGTGCCAGCGCATGCTATCCGAGTTCCGCGTAAGTCCGCGCCTGAATATTCCTCATAAATCTCGATGTTTACTCAAGATAAACAAATCCTAACTATTTTTGGCGCGTGCCCAATCATTGGCGAGCTGGCGGATGCAGATAGCGGCGGAGCGAAAAGAACTCGAGGATTCGGCAGCGCGGGAACGTTTCGCGGCGTTCGTGACCGATGAGGCGAGCATCGAGCTTATTCGCCAGTGCGCCGGCGACATGGGGCTGCCGGCGAACGCGGTGCATCGCGGCGACATCGGTGCGGCGATCGCGTATCTGGAGAAGACCCGCTCGCCGAAATCGCTGATCGTCGATCTCACGGGCGCCGAGCCGGCGCTGACCCGGATCCAGCAGCTGGCGGAAGTGTGCGAGCCGGGCGTCTCGGTCGTCGCCATCGGCGACCGCAACGACGTCGGGCTTTATCGCGACCTGCTGGGCGTCGGCATCAGCGACTATATCGTGAAGCCCATTCCGCTCGTGCTGCTGCAAAAAGCGATGAATGGGCTGCTCGGCATCGCCGACGTCGGCCATACGCCGCTCGGCCAGAAACTCGGCAAGGTCATCAGCGTGGTCGGCATGCGCGGCGGCGTCGGCGCCTCGATGCTCGCGACCAATCTCGCCTGGGGCTTCGCCAACAAGCGGCATCGCCGGGTAGCGCTCGTCGATCTCGACCTCAAGTTCGGCGCCTGCGGCCTCATGCTGGGCGTCAAGGCCGAAAGCGGCTTGCGCGAGGCGCTCGAGCGGCCGGTGCGCGTCGACGAGCAGTTCATCCAGCGGGCCACGATTCAGTGCGGCGACCGCCTGTCGCTCTTGACCTGCCTGGAAAGTGTCAACGACCCGATCACCGTCGATCCCGCAGCACTGCCCCGGCTGGTCGACCTGCTGCGCCGGGAATTCCACTATGTCGTGCTGGACGCGCCGCGCGGAAACAGCGCGATGCTGGCCCAGGCGCTCGAACTCGCAAGCGCGCGCGTCCTGGTCGTCGACCAGACCACGCATGCCATCCGCGACACGCTGGCGCTGCGCAAGTCTTACAACCTGACCCAGGACGACGGCCGTAACCTGATGGTGCTCAACCGGTTCGGCGAGTCGGGCAAGGTCGGCATCCCGACCAAGGAGATGGAAGAGGTGCTGCGCGCCCGGTTCGACACGATCGTGCCGTTCGACGCGAAGAGCGTCATGTTCGCGGCCAATGCCGGCATCCCGCTTCTGACCCGCCGCGGGCCGGCGGCCAAGGCGATCGAGCAACTGGCCGAGAAGCTCGGCGGGCAGGCGCCGCAGCAGCGCCGGCCCTGGTGGCGCCTGTTCGGCAAATAAGGCTTCGTCAGGCCGGCAGACCCAACAGCGCTCGCGCCTCCGCCGGGGTCGCCGGCCTGGCGTCGTAGCGGGCGCAGAGTGCCGCTGCGGCCTCGACCAGTTCGGCATTGCTGCGGGCAAGCCGGTCCTTGGTGATGCGGATATTGTCCTCGAGCCCGGTGCGCACGGCGTCGCCGCGGCGCGCCAGCACCCATTCCATCACCTCGGCCTGATGGCGCCCGATGCCGGCCGCGGTCCAGGTCGCGCGCGGCAGCACACGCCTGAGCTCGTTCAGCATCAGGTCGATGATCGGCTCCTCGGCCGGCAGCGCGTTCTTGATGCCCATGACGAACTGCACATGCGGCCGCTCGTCGATGAGGCCGGCCTCGATGAGCCGGCGCGCACCGTGCAGATGCGAGAGGTCGAACGCCTCGATCTCCGGCCGCGTGCCGTACTTCTTCATCTCGCTCGCGAGCGTGTCGATCAGCGCCGGCTGGTTCTCGTAGATGATGCTCGGGAAATTGACCGAGCCGGTGGCGAGCGAGGCCATGTCGGGAGCGAGCGAGAGGGCGCTTGCCCGGGCGGCCGGATCCCGGCCGCGGCCGCCGGTCGAGAATTGCACGATCATGCCCGGGCAATGCTTGCGCACGCCGTCCTGCACGGCCGCGAACAACGCCGGGTCCGACGACGAGCTTTCGTCCGGATTGCGGACATGGATATGCACGATCGTGGCGCCGGCCTCGAACGCTTCGTGCGTCGACTCGATCTGCTCGGCGACGGTGACCGGCACCGCGGGATTGTCCTTCTTGCGCGGCACGGAGCCGGTGATGGCGACGGTGATGGGCACGGGTCGCATCGGCGTTTTCCTCCCTTTATTGACTATCCGGCTCAGCCGAGGTCGCCGCCCGCCACCGGCAGGATCGTGCCGGTGATGTAGGAGGCCTCGTCGGAGGCCAGGAATAGAATCGCGGCCGCCTGTTCGTCGAGTGTACCGTACCGCTTCATCAGGCTCGACTCCGTCGTCTGCTCGACGATGCGCCGGTACCAGCGCGCCTCATCCTCGCTCTGGTCCGCCGGGTTGCGCGGCACGCGGCGTGGCGGCGCCTCGGTGCCGCCTGGCGCCGTGCCGACGACGCGGATGCCGTGCTCGGCATATTCGAAGGCGAGCGACGCGGTGACGGCGTTGACCCCGCCCTTGGCCGCCGCATAGGGCACACGATGGACGCCGCGCGTCGCGACCGACGACACGTTGACGATGACGCCATGCCCGCGTCGGAGCATGTGCGGCAGCACCGCATGGCAGCCCCAGAGCGTCGGGAACAGCGAGCGGCGCACCTCGGCCTCGATCTCCGGCTCCCGGTACTCGGCATAGGGCTTGGCCCAGATCGTGCCGCCGACATTGTTGACCAGGATGTCGATCCGGCCGAACCGCTCGGCTGCCCGGGCCATCACCTCGACCGCGCCGGCATAGGTCTCGAGATCGGCCGTGACCGCGAGCACGGTGCCGCCGGCCTTCGCGAGCTCCGCCGCGACCTCGGGGAGGAATTGGGCCCGGTCGGCCAGCACAACGGCGGCACCTTCCGCCGCGGCACGCTCGGCGACCCGATGGCCGATGCCTTGGGCGGCACCGGTCACCACCATGACCTTGTCGTCGAACCGGCGGGTCATGGCGCGCTCGCTTCGGCGCTGGGCGCGAACTTCTCGTAATGGAAGTTCACGGGCGAGACGCCCTGGTCGCGGAAATAGATGCGCACGGCCTCGACCATCGGCGGGGGCCCGCACAGATAGACGTCGACCTCGCCGGCGTTCAGATGCTCCGCCGTCAGGTGATGGGTGACATAGCCCTTGAGCGGATGGTTGCTGCCGGCGTCGGCGACGCAGGTCGCGAAGGTGAAGTTTGGAATAGCACGGGCGAGCTGCTCGAGTGCCGGGATCTCGACCAGGTCGGCGTCGGTCGTGACACCATAGATCAGGTGGATCGGCTGAGCGCTGCCGGTCGCCGCGAGCTGACCCAGCATGGACAGGAACGGTGCCAGGCCCGTGCCGCCGGCCAGCATCAGGACCGGCCGCTTGACGTCGCGCAGGTAGAAGCCGCCGAGCGGCCCGCGCAGCACGAGCCGGTCGCCGGGCTTGGCCGCCTCGGTCAGATAGCCGCTCATCACCCCACCCGGCACGTTGCGGATCAGGAAGGTCGCGGTCTCCGCCCCCGGCGGCGAGCTGAAGGAATAGGCGCGCGTCTCCATCGTGCCCGGCACGCGGATGCTGACGTATTGCCCGGGCAGGAAGGCGAGCCGGCTCACGTCCGGCAGCTTCAGGGACAGGCTGATCGTGCTCGCCGACAGGCGCTCGACTGAGATGACCTCGCCTTCGATGTCGCTCGCCTTGGTCTTGCACACCTCCGACGAGGCCGCGATGCGCACGACGCAGTCGGTCTTGGGGCGCATCTGGCAGGTCAGGCAATAGCCCTCCGCCGCCTCATCGTCGCTGAGCGCGTCCTCAATGTAGGATCCGCCGTCGTATTCGCCGGCCTCGCAGAAGCTCTTGCAGGTGCCGCAGGCGCCGTCGCGGCAGTCGATCGGGATGTTGATGCCCTGGCGATAGGCGGCATCGGCCACGCTCTCGCCCTGAGCGCTCTCGACGAAACGGGTGACACCGTCTTCGAAATTGAGCGCAATCTTGAAGCCCATGGGACACCTCCTCGGCCGCGGTCGCCCGCGGCCGATCGGTCAGATGTGATAGATGTCGATGACGTGGCGGATGTAATCGTTCTTGAGCACGACCTTCTTCTTCGCGATCAGCGGGGTCTCGCCCGTGGTGTCGAGCGTGTAGAACGACGTGCCGAAGTAAGTATCCGCGGTCTTGTATTTGAAGCTGAACGTCACCCAGTTGAACCGAACGCGGCAGCTGCCGGGCTCCCGGTCGAGGATCTCGATATTGCTGATGTTGTGCGAGGTCCTGGCCTCGGGCAGGCTGGTCGCGCTCGACCGCTCGGTCTTGATCCGGAACACACGGTCTTCGATGCCGTTGCGGTTCGCGTAATAGATCAACGAGATCTCGCGGTGCGGGTCATTGACCAGCTCGCCGTCATCGTCCCAGGCCGGCATCCAGAACTCGGCATCCGGGCGATAGAGCGTCAGCCATTCGTCCCACTGCTTGTCGTCGAGCAGACGGGCCTCGCGATAGAGGAACGCCTGAAGCGTTTCGTAGGAAATCGTCATGGCGGCCTCCTTACGCGCGCTCGGTGTCGGCCACGACGGCACGACGCATCGTGTCGCGCCAATGCTCGTGCTGAATGACGAACAGGCCCTCGTCCTCGGCGCGCACGCCGGAGAGCAGCGGCTTCAAGCCGATCGCCTCGGCATGCTCGTCGGCGCCCCTGACCCAGTGGGTGGCACCGCGGCTCAAGTCATTCCATTTCGCGTCCCCGCCGTGGAACGACAACTGGCAATTCCGGAATTCCTCCAGATCGTCCGGCGTGCCCATGCCGCTGACGTTGAAGAAGTCCTCGTACTGGCGGATGCGCTTCTCGCGGTCGGCCTGGCTCTCGCCCTTGTGGCCGAAGCAGTAGATCGTAACCTCGGTCTGGGTGAGCGAGATCGGACGGACGACGCGGATCTGCGTCGAGAACTGGTCCATCAGATAGAGGTTCGGATAAAGGCAGAGGTTGCGCGAGTTGACGAGCATCCAGTCCGCGCGCGCCTCGCCGAACTGGCTCACGTAGTCGGCGCGCCGATGGAAGTTCGGCCGAAAGTCGGGATTGGCGAACTTGGTCCAGAGCAGCAGGTGGCCGTGGTCGAACGAATAGAAGCCGCCGCCGTGCTTGGCCCAGGAGCCTGTGTCCGCGACCTCGACCTTCTCGGCGCAGGCCTTGCGCTGACCCGTGGTCGCGACATAGTTCCAGTGCACGGTGCTGACGTGATAGCCGTCCGCGCCGTTCTCAATCTGCAGCTTCCAGTTCCCATCATAGACGTAGGTCGATGAGCCGTTCAGGACCTCGAGCCCTTCCGGCGCCTGATCGACGATCAGGTCGATCATCTTCGCCGCCTCGCCCAAATACTCCTCGAGCGGCACGACGTCGGGATTGAGGCTGCCGTACAGGAAGCCGCGATAGGATTCGAAGCGCGCCACCTTGGTCAGGTCGTGCGAGCCCTCGCAGTTGAAGCCCTCCGGATATCCCGCGCCGTCCGGATCCTTGACCTTCAAGAGCTTGCCCGACGTGTTGAAGGTCCAGCCGTGGAACGGGCAGGTATAAGTCGCCTTGTTCGCCCGCTTGTGCCGGCACAGCATGGCGCCGCGATGGCTGCAGGCGTTGATGAAGGCGTTGAGCACGCCGTCCTTGTTGCGGGCAATGAAGATCGGCGTGCGACCCATGTAGGTCGTGAAATAGTCGTTCTTGTTCGGGATCTGGCTCTCATGGGCAAGGAAGATCCAGTTACCCTCGAAGATGTGCTTCATCTCGAGCTCGAAGAGCTCCGGATCGGTGAAGATGTCGCGCCGGCAGCGATAGATGCCGTTGGTTTCGTCCTCGACGACGGCTGTCTCGAGCCGCTCCAGCAGGTCGGTCGACATGGCGTTTCCTCCATTCTCTCAAGGTGGCGTTGGGCCACGGGTTGTCGTTTAGGGGCGTGAGCCGCCCCGGCCTTCAGCCCACTTGGGCGCGCGGTCGATCGATCAGCGTCGCCGGCACGCCGGCAACCGCATGGGGCAAGGTGAAATCGAACGTGATGGTCGCGAACGGCCCGTTGACGCCCCGATCCTTGAGCGCGCTCGGGTCCGTGTGATGGGTCACCGCCGGGATCAGGCCGTCGCGGGTGGCGAAGGCGAAATCGTCATGCAGGTAGGCGTCGCCCTCGATGTTGATCTGGGTCGTGAGCTGCCGGTAGCCGTCGGCCGACACCATGAAATGGATGTGCGCCGGGCGCTGGCCGTGGCGGCCCAAGCGGTCGAGCAGATGCTGCGTCGGTCCTGTCGGCGGGCAGCCGTAGCCGGACGGCATGATGCTGCGGAAGCGATAGCGGCCTTCGGCGTCGGTCTTGATCGTCCGGCGCAGGTTGAACGGGCTCTGGCTCTTGTCGAAGAACGAATAGTTGCCCTTGGTATTGGCGTGCCAGACCTCGACCGTGGCGCCGGCGAGCGGCCGGCCGGCCGTGTCGGTCACCTGGCCCTCCATGAACAGGATCTCACCGACGTCTGGGTCGTCGTCGAGCCGCGCTTCGCCGGTCGAGACCGGCGCGCCGCCGACATAGAGCGGCCCCTCGATCGTGCGCGGCGTGCCGCCGGTCTCGATGCCGGCCGCCGCTTCCTTCTCGTCGAGCCGGATGTCGAAGTAATGCTCGATGCCGAGGCCGGCCGCGAGCAGCGCGTATTCGTTCGACTGGCCGAGCTCGGTCAGATAGCTCAGGGCCGACCAGAATTCCTCGGGCGTCACATCGAAATCGTCGATCACCGTGAAGATGTCGACCAGCAGGCGGTCGACGATCGCCTTGACGCGCGCGTCGGCGGGCTTGCTCTGCGTGCCGCTGATGCGGACGGCCAGTTCCTCGATCTGCTTCTTGTGCATTGTCCTCTCCTTGAGCCGTATTTTTCTTTTTGGTGGTGGGGGTTAACGATCGTCGTCGCGGATTGACGAGGGGTGGCGGCAGAGCGCCGTCACCTTCATGGTCATGAAGGGAAAGAGCGGCAGCGACGTCAGGATCTCGTGCAGCGCGTCGTGGCTCGTGACGTCGAAGACGCTGACGTTCGCGTAGCGGCCGGCGATGCGCCACAGGTGGCGCCAAGTGCCGTCGCGCATCAGCTGCTGGCACCGTGCCTTCTCGACCCGCTTCAATTCGTCGGCGCGCTCGGCCGGCATGTCGTGCGGCAGGTGAACGTCCATCTCGACCTGAAACAGCATGGTAAATCTCCCAATCGGCCTAGCGCCGGTCGCGCCGGAAATGTTCGACGCGCGCGTCGTCGAGCTCGATGCCCAGGCCCGGCCGGTCCGGCACTTGGAGCACGAAATCGCCGTAAGTGAGCGGCTCGGCCAGGATCTCCTCGGTGAGCAGCAGCGGGCCGAACAGCTCCGTGCCCCAGGCAAGCCGCGGAAAGGTCGCGAAGAGATGGGCGGAGGCCGCCGTGCCGACCGCCGCCTCCAGCATGGTGCCGCCGTAGAGCCCGATGCCGGCGGCATCCGCGATGGCGCCGACCCGGCCCGCGGCCTGCAAGCCGCCCGACTGGGCGACCTTGACCGCGAACACGTCGGCCGCGGCGCGCGCCGCGATGTCGAACGCGTCCTCCGGTCCGCGCAGCGCCTCGTCGGCCATGATCGGCACGATGAAGCGTGCAGCGAGCCGGGCCATGCCCGGCCGGTTGCCACGGGCGATCGGCTGCTCGACGAGGTCGACGCCGGCCTCTTCCAGGAGGGCCATGCCGCGCGCGGCCGCCGTCTCGTCCCAGGCCTGGTTGATATCGACCCTGACGCTCGCCCGGTCGCCGAGCGCCCGCTTGATCGCGGCCACATGGGCGACGTCGTCCTCGACCGCCCGCTTGCCGATCTTGAGCTTGAAGATATTGTGCCGGCGCCGGGCCAGCATCTGCTCCGCCTCTTCGATGTCGCGGCCCGTATCGCCGCTGGCCAGCGTCCAGGCGACCGGCAGGCTGTCGCGCTGGCGGCCGCCGAGCAGTTCGGAGACCGGCAGGCCGACGCGCTTGCCTTGCGCATCGAGCAGCGCCATCTCGACCGCCGCCTTGGCGAAATGATTGCCGACGACCGAGCGGCCGACCGCGGCCATGGTCACAGCGACCCGTGACGGGTCAGATGCGAGCAGGATCGGCGCGATATAGGTGTCGATCGCGAGCTTGATGCTCTCGGGGCTCTCGTCGCCATAGCTCATGCCGCCGATCGTCGTGCCCTCGCCGATGCCGGTAAGGCCGTCGGCGCAGCGGATCTTGACCAGTGTGACCGTCTGCCGATGCATCGTCGCCATCGACAGCACATGCGGCCGAATGGTCGGAAGATCCACCAGATAGGTATCGATCCGTTCGATGCGCAGCATGGCGTCCCAACCCCGAAAAACTTGTTTGCTTGCTGGGGAAAGTGCCGCTTGTTCTTGAAGCTGTAAAAGATCATGTTTGTCTCGATCGATACCCACGAGGTATCGACGATCAGGGAGCGAACCGGATGGAGCTGCGCCACCTGCGCTATTACGTGGCGGTCGTGCAGGAGCGGAACTTCACCCGTGCCGCCGAGCGGCTGCATATCGCGCAACCACCCTTGAGCCGGCAGATCCAGCAGCTCGAGGAGGAGCTGGGCCTGGCGCTCATCGATCGCGACGCCCGGCCCTTGAAGACGACCGAGGCCGGCCGGCTGTTCTTCGAGCATGCAACCCAGGTATTGGAGCGGGTCGAGGGCATGCGCGCGATGATGCGACGGCTCAAGAACGCCGAGCGGCCGCGCATGGTCATCGGTTTTGTCGCCTCATCCATCTATGCGGCCTTGCCGAACCTGATCCGCCGGTACCGGGCAGCCGCACCCGAGGTCGACGTCAACCTGGTCGAGATGATGACGCTCGAGCAGATCGCCGCCTTGAAGGACGGGCGGATCGACGTCGGCTTCGGCCGCATCCGGTTCGACGATCCGGCGGTCAGGCGCGACGTGCTGCGCGAGGAGCGGCTGGTCGCGGCACTGCCGTTCAGCCACCCGCTGCTGCAGCACGAGGGGCCCCTGAGCCTCGCGCGCCTGGCCCGGGAGCCGCTCATCATCTATCCGCGCCAGCCGCGGCCGAGCTACGCCGACCAGGTGATCTCGCTGTTCCACGACCGCGGGCTCGAACCGCAGGTCGCGCATGAGGCGCGCGAGCTGCAGACCGCGGTCGGCCTGGTCGCGGCCGAGGTCGGCATCGCGATCGTGCCGACCTCGGTCCAGCGCATGCGCCGCGACGATGTGATCTATCGCGAGCTCGACGATCCCTCGATCACCTCGCCGATCATCATGAGCCGGCGCGCCGACGACCGTTCGCCGCAGCTGGCGCTCCTGGCGCGGATCATCATCGAATCCTATACCGAATGGGGCTGGCCGGCGCCGGAAGGGCTCGACCGGTAGCGCACACGCAACACCGGGAGAGAAAGCAATGAACGAGAAGTTCGACGCGATCATCATCGGGGCGGGTCAGGCCGGCCCATCGCTGGCCGGACGGCTGACCGGCGCCGGCATGAAGGTGGCACTGGCCGAACGCCACCTGTTCGGCGGCACCTGCGTCAATACAGGCTGCATGCCGACCAAGGCGCTGGTCGCGAGCGCCAAGGTCGCCCACCAGGCGCGGCGCGCGGCCGACTATGGCGTCATGCTGGGCTCCGCCGTCACGGTCGACATGCGGGCCGTCAAGGCGCGCAAGGACGTGGTCGCGACCACGGCCCGCGGCAATGTCGAGAAATGGCTGGGCGGCATGAAGGGCTGCGCCCTCTATCGCGGCCATGCGCGCTTCGTGTCGCCGCGCGAACTCAGCATCGGCGACGCGACGATCGAGGCCGAGCGGATCTTCCTCAACGTCGGCGGCCGCGCATTCGTGCCGAACCTGCCCGGCATCGACAAAGTGCCCTATCTCACGAACACGTCGATCCTCGAGCTCGACACCCTGCCGCGGCATCTCGTCATCGTCGGCGGCAGCTATATCGGCCTCGAGTTTGCGCAGATGTACCGGCGCTTCGGCAGCGAGGTGACGGTGATCGAGAAGGGACCGCGCCTGATCCAGCGCGAGGACGAGGACATCTCGGCCGCGATCCAGACGATCCTCGAGAGCGAGGGCATTGCGGTGCGCACGGGCGCCGACTGCATCCGGCTGGCACCACACGGCCAGGACGTCGCCGTCGGCGTCGATTGCACGGCCGGCGCGCCCGAGATCGTCGGCTCCCACGTGCTGATGGCGGTCGGGCGGCGGCCGAATACGGACGATCTGGATCTCGACAAGGCCGGCGTGGCGCGGGACGAGCGGGGCTATATCACGGTCGACGACGAGCTCAGGACCAACGTGCCGGGCATCTGGGCGCTCGGCGACTGCAACGGCCGGGGCGCCTTCACCCACACGTCCTACAATGATTTCGAGATCGTCGCGGCCAACCTGCTCGACGGCGGCAGCCGTCGGGTCAGCGACCGCATTCCCTGCTACGGCCTGTTCATCGATCCGCCACTCGGCCGCGCCGGCCTGACTGAGCGCGAGGCCCGGACGGGCGGGCGCCGGGTGCGCATCGGCATGCGGCCGATGACGCGGGTCGGCCGCGCGGTCGAGAAGGGCGAGACGCAGGGCTTCATGAAGGTCGTCGTCGATGCCGAGAGCGATCGGATCCTGGGTGCTGCGATCCTCGGCGTCGAGGGCGACGAGGCGATCCACGCCATCCTCGACGTCATGGCCGCGAAAGCGCCCTATACGACGCTGCAGCAGACCGTGCACATCCATCCGACGGTCTCGGAACTGATCCCGACCATGCTGGGCGAACTGCGGCAATAGCCGCCGGCGGTCGCGACGACAGGGGCGCCGCGGACGGGCCGCGGCACCCCCATCCTGCCGTCACGCCGCGTCGCGCGGTGCCACCATGGGAAAGTCGATCGACGTCTTGGCGACCTCGTTCACGTAGTTCGTGAGCGTATTGAGCGCCACATGCAGGACGATCTCGACGATCTGCGCCTCGTCGAAACCGGCCGCCTTCACGGCCGCGACGTCGGCGTCCGACACGTGGCCGCGCTCCCGCACGACCTTGGTCGCGAAGCGCAGCGCGGCGTCGGCCTTCGGATCATTGGACGTGCCGCCGCGGTTGGCGGCGATCTCCGCGTCATCGAGCTTCGCCAGGTTCTTGCCGAGATAGGTGTGCGCCGACAGGCAGTAGCCGCAGGCGTTGAGCTCGGCAACCGCGAGGGCGATGCGCTCGCGCGTCCTGGCGTCGAGCGTGCCTTTGCCGAGCGCGCCGTTCAGGCTCAAGTAGCCTTCGAGCGCAGCAGGACTGTTCGCGATCACCCGGAACAGGTTCGGGACGGAACCGAGCTGCTTGTGGACACCCTCGAGCAACGGTTGGGCCGCGGTGGGGGCCGCTTCGATCGAAGGGATGGTCTTGATGCGGGACATGGGCGTCTTCCTCGCTGGTAACAGGGGCGGGCCGCGTCGGCAGGACCGACGGCGCAAGACATGCCCCCTTCCACGAAAATCGGGTATCCGGCAAAATCGGGAAACATTATCTCGTCGGATGGAATGGTTTCATGGACCGGCTCGAAGCGATCTCGACCTTCGCCGCGGTCGCCGAGGCCGGCGGCTTCTCGGCGGCCTCGCGCCGGCTCGGCGTGCCGCTCGCGACCGTCAGCCGGAAGGTGTCCGAGCTCGAGGCGCATCTCGGCGCCCAGCTTCTGACCCGCAGCACGCGCAAGGTGGCGCTGACCGAGATCGGCCAGCAGTTCCTGGCGGCATGTCGGCGCGTGCTCGACGAACTCGGCGAGGCGGAGCGTCTCGCCTCAGGCGAATATGAGGCGCCGCGCGGCGAGCTCGTCGTGTCGGCGCCGCACGGGCTCGGCAGCCTCTATCTGGGCCCGATCGTGACCGAATTCCTCGTGGCATATCCGGAGATCGACATCGACCTGCGGCTGACCGACCGGATCGTCAATCTGCTGGAGGATCAGGTCGACGTGGCGCTCCGCGTCCAGCACCTGCCCGACAGCAGCCTGATCGCCGTCAAGCTCGGCGAAATCAGCCATGTCGTGTGTGCGAGCGCGGCCTATCTGGCTGCCCACGGAACACCCCGCACAGTCGCGGATCTCTCGCGGCACCAGTGCGTGACCTTCACCGCACTGGGTGCTCCCAGGGAATGGACGTTCCGCGAGAAGGGCGGCACGACGCGGGTGCCGGTCAAATCCCGCCTGTCGGTGACCTCGGCGGCAGCGGCCGCGAGTGCCGCGGCGGCCGGCATCGGGTTGACGCGGCTCCTCTGCTACCAGGTTTCGCAGGCGATCGCCGACAAGCAGCTGACGCTCGTCCTGCGCCAGAACGAGCCCGAACCGCTGCCGGTGAGCCTGGTCTACCCGAACGGCCGGCTCGTCCCGCGCAAGCTCAAGGCGTTCATCGACTTCGTCGTGCCGCGCTTGAAGGAGAAACTGATCTTCGACCCGTAACGCCAGCGTCAGGCACGGACCATGGGACAGCCGCCGTCGGCCAATGGCCGGAACGCCGCCTCGCCCGGGATGGTGCGCACGAGGCGGAAATAGTCCCAGTCGCCGTTGGACTCGGCCGGCGACTTCACCTGGAACAGGTGCATGTCGTGGATCTTGCGACCGTCCTCGCGCACCCGGCCCTGGCCGAACACCGCGTCGTCGGTCGGCAGCTGCTTCATCATGGCGACCGTGTCGGCGCCGCTCGCCTTGGCCTTGTCGATGCCCATGGCCGCCACCGCCTTCAGGTAATGCAGCGTGCCGGAATAGCAGCCGACCTGGATCGTGCAGGGCTTCGCCCCCTTCATCTCGGCCGAATAGCGCGCGGAGAACGCCCGCGTCGCATCGTTCAGGTCCCAATAGAACGCCTCGGTCAAGAGCAGGCCCTGCGCCGTCTTCAAGCCGATGCCGTGGATCTGCGGGATGAAGCACAGGAGTGCTGCGAGCCGCGTGCCGTTGGCGGTGAGCGCGAACTCGCCCGCCTGCTTGATGCTGTTGGCTGCGTCGGCGCCGGCATTGGCGAAGGCGATGACCTTGGCGCCGCTCCCCTGGGCCTGCAGCAGGTAGGACGAGAAGTCGGTCGTCCCCGGGAAGGCGTATTTCACCGTGCCCAGCACCTTGCCGCCGTGCGCCTCGAGCACGCGGCGCGTGTCGGCGACAAGTGAGGCGCCGAAGGCATAGTCGGCCTGGACGAAGAACCAGCTGTCGCCGCCCTCGGCCAGGATGGCGGCGCCGGTCGAGGCCGCGAGCGAATAGGTGTCGAACGCCCAATGAATATGGTTGGGGCTGCACGCAGCACCCGAGAGGTCCGACGTGCCCGGGTTGAGGATCGCCACCTTGTTGCGCTGCCTCGCCACGGTCGCGACCGCAAGCGCCGCCGAGGACACCGGCACGTCGATGATCATGTCGACGCCGTCGCGGTCGAACCAGGCACCAGCCAGGCTCGCCGCCACGTCAGGCTTCGCCTGCATGTCGGCACTCACCATCTCGACGGCGATGTCCGGGTGCAGCTTGGCGAAATCCTCGATGGCGAGCTTGGTCGCGACGACCGAGCCCTGGCCGCTGTCCTCGGCATAGGGCCCAGCCATGTCGGTCAAGACGCCGATGCGGATCGGCGTCGCCGCCCGGGCCCGGCGGAGCGGCACGGCCGCCAACGCCGCGGCGCCGGCCAGCACCGTCCGGCGGCTCATGATCGATGTCATGTTCTTCCTCCCTGATCGGTCTTCTTAGAAGTCGCTCGGATCGTAGATCACGCCGTCCGCCGCATCGCTCTCGTCGGCTTCGAGCGGGTCGCGCGGCAGCACGCGGTGACGCAGCACCAGGCGTGCGAGGGCCAGGCGCCGCGGGTGGTCGAGCCGGTCCGCCTCCCAAGCGAGTGCTGCGGCAGACGTCACGTGGTAGAGCGCGGACGCCGCCTGGCGTGCCGACGCCGTGCCGCCGTCCTCTCCTGCCCGCCGGGCCAGCGCCTCGGCCCGGGCGAGCGCCGGCACCAACTCCGGCAGGCCCGGCACGGCGAGGCCGCGGACGAGACGCCCCAGCGCATCGAGCGCCCCTTCCCGGTCGATCGCGCGCAGCACATCGAGCGCCACCACGTTGCTGGTGCCTTCCCAGATCGAGCCCAGATGGGCGTCGCGCAGGATGCGCGCGTCGGAGAATTCCTCGATGTAGCCGCAGCCGCCGCGCACCTCCATGGCGTCGCCCGCGACCTTGCGCGCGTCGCGGCAGGCGCGGAACTTGATGAGCGGCGTGAGTACGCGCAGCAGCGCATAGGCACCCGCCTCGCCGGCATCCGCCCGGCGCAGCGCGTCCGCCGTCTGGAACATCATGCTGCGCGCCTGCTCGGCCGGGACCAGGATCTTCTGCAATTGCCGGCGCATCAGCGGCATGTCGGCGATCTTCCGGCCGAAGGCAACCCGGTTGTGTGCCACGAACAGCGCCTCGGTCGCGGCCCGGCGCATCAGGCCGGCCGCACGCACGCCGTTCGACAGGCGCGAGTTGTTGATCATGTCGGCCATCTGGCGGAAGCCGGCCGAGAGATCGCCCACGGCCCAAGCGACGGCACCGTCGAGCCGGATCTCGCCGCTCGCCATGGAGCGGGTGCCGAGCTTGTCCTTGAGCCGCACGATCCGATAGGCGTTGGGCGCACCGTCGGCGAGCACGCGCGGCAGCAGGAACAGGCCGACGCCCTTCAAGCCCGGCGGCGCGCCCTCGGGCCGGGCCAGCACCATGGCGAGGTCGGCGTCGGCATTGGAGCAGAACCATTTCTCGCCATGGAGCGCCCAGGTGCCGTCAGGCCGCGGCCGGGCGGTGACAGCCGTGGCGCCGACGTCGGAGCCGGCGCCCTGCTCGGTCATGAACATGGCGCCCTGCGCGAGCTGGTCCAGATCCTGGCTGGTCAACGCCGGCAGGTGGCGTTCGACGAGATCCCGATCGCCGAACTTGCGCAAGGTCCGGGTCAGGCTGTCGGTCATGCTGACCGGGCAGAGCAAGCCGAACTCCGCCTGGGCGAACAGATAGGTGATCAAATACTTGGCGATCGGCGGCATGGGTTCGGACCAGCCGAGCACACCGCCGCGGTGGGAGAGCGCCGCGAGCCCGTACTCGCCGAACGCCAGTTCCTCCATGCGGCGATAGGCTGGGTGCTTCTCGACTGACTGCACATCGGCGCCACGCCGATCCCGGTGGTGCAGGACGGGCGGATGGTGATCGGCGATGCCCGCCCATTCATCGAGCACGCCGCCGGCGAGTGCGCCCAGGCGGTCGAGATGCGGCGCCAGGTGCCGGGCGAGGTCGGCAGGCAGATAGAGCCCGATCAACCGGGCAAGATCGGGATCGGCCCGATAGAGATTGAGCCCGCGGCTGTCGGGCACCGCGGCGGCCAGGTTCATGGAGCCCGTATCCGGCGCCATGGCGTCCTCCCCTATTCCTGTCTTTGACCGCCGAAATGACGCCGCCCGGCCGGTCCAGGCAAACGATTTGATTTGCGCCTGTCTTTAGATAAACTAAAGGCGATGGCGACCCGCCCCCTGCCCTCGCTGACCGCGCTCAAGGCATTCGAAGCGGCCGCGGCGCATTCAAGCGTCACGCGGGCGGCCGAGGCCTTGGGCGTCACCCCCGGAGCGGTTAGCCAACAGATCCGCGAGCTGGAACGCGATCTCGCCGTGGCGCTGTTCACGCGCACGCCGAATGGGCTCGTGCTGACCACGGCTGGCGAGGTGCTGTTTGCGGCGGCGCGCGACGGGCTCGACCGGATTGCGGCCGGCGTGCGCCAGGTCCGGCGGACGATGGCGCGGCCGCTCGCCGTCGGCGCCTATACCCATTTCGCGAGCGGCTGGCTCATCCCGCGCTGGGGCCATTTCCTCGACCGGCATCCGGGCATCGCGATCGAGCTCACCACGACCGCGCAGGTGGAAGAACTCTCGCTCGACCGGTTCGACGCGGTGATCGGCGTCGGGCCCGCGGCGCCGGACGAGACGGCGGCAGACCTTGTCATCACGCCACTGCTGCCGATCGAGCTGGTACCGGTCTGCGTACCGACGCTGGCCGGTCCCGGCTTCGATCTCGCCCGGCATCGCCTGCTGCATTCCCGCTTGAGGCCCGACGACTGGCGCCGCTATCTGGACGCAGTCGGCCTCGCCGGCATCGATCCGACGGCCGGTCTCATGTTCGAGAGCATCGCGCTGGCGATCGATGCGGCGGCGGAGGGGCTGGGCGTGGCCCTCGCCATCCGCTGCCTGATCGATCGCGACCTGGCGCTCGGCCGGGTCGTGATGCCGCTCGACCGGGTCCGCCGCTCCCGCCGCGCCTTCGCGCTCATGCACCGGCCGGCGCTTGCTACCGATCCGGCGATCGTGGCGCTGCGCCGCTGGCTCATTGACGAGGTCGGCTGAAGCCTCAGCGCGGCGCCAGCGCCGGCGGGGACGCGAGGCCGGGCTGGCGCGAGGCGATGAATGCGCCCAGGCCGAGCACGACGAGGCAGACGGCCGGCACCAGCATGGGGGCGGCCGTGCTGCCGGTCGCCTCCTTGACCCAGGGCATGATGTTCTGGCCGACGAAGCCGCCGATGTTGCCGAGCGAGTTGATCGCAGCGATGCCGGCCGCCGCCTGGGCGCCGGAGAGGAGCCGCGGCGGTACCGACCAGAAGCACGGCAGCATGATGTAGAGGCACGGGCCGCCGAGCGCGAGCGCCGCCAAGCGTAGCGCCGGTGCCGCCGCGACCGTGCTGACCACGAAGCAGAGCACGCCGACCACGACGGCGACGCCGACGCAGCGCAGCGTCTGAGATGGCGTGCGAAGCCGGCCCGGCAGCCACAGCAGCATGAGCGAGGTCAAGGCCCACGGGATCATGTTCAGGAGCCCGTTCACCGTGCTGCTGACACCGAAGCCCTTGACCACGGTCGGCAGCCAATAGCTGATGCCGTAGATCGAGGTCGAGACCATCATGTAGAAGAAGGCGAGTACGAAGATGCGGCCCTGGGTCAACACCGCAAGCGGGTTGCCGTGCCGCGGCGCCCGCGGCTGGTCGCGCTGGACCGCGAGCAGGATTGCTGCCTGCTCGGACTGGTCGAGGAACTTCGCATCGCGCGGCCCGTCCGGCAGCAGCTTCCAGGTAACGAAGGTCAAGGCGACCGGCACGATGCCGGTGACGAGGAATACCCAGCGCCAGCCCTCGAGCCCGAGCATGCCGTCCATGTCAAGCAGCACGCCGTTGATAAGCGCGCCCACCATGTTGCCGAGGCTGCTGCCGAGCGTGAAATAGCCCACGACCTGCACCCGGTAGCGCTCCGGAAACCACAGCGTCATGTAATAGAGCACGCCCGGATAGAGCCCGGCCTCGGCGGCGCCCAAGAGGAAGCGCAGCACGTAGAACATCGTGGCCGAGCTGGTCCAGGCGAGCGCCAGGGTGACGAGGCCCCAGGTCAGCATGATGCGCGCGATCCAGCGGCGCGCGCCGAACCGGTGCAGTGCCATGTTGCTCGGGATCTCGAAGATCAGGTAGCCGATGAAGAACAGCGACGCGCCAAGGCCGTAGGCGACCTCGCTCATGCCGAGGCTGCCCAGCATCTGCAGCTTGGCGAAGCTGACGTTCTGCCGGTCGATGTAGGCGACCAGATAAAGCAGGATCAGCAGCGGCAAGAGGTGCCAGGCCGCCTTCTTGACGGCACGGTCTTCCTGTTCGTTCATCGTTCCTCCCGATTATGTTCTTGAGATCGCGTGAGCGGGTCAGGGCGCCTCGTCGGCCGCGCCCCCCGGCGACGGCCGCTTGCGCCGTACCGGGCGCGGCGGGTCGGCCGCGCCCTGAAAGAATTCCGGATGCATGCGCATCATCTGCTGGCTCGACGCGAAGACGCCGCGCAGATGCGTGCGCATCGCGACGACGGCGCCCTCGCGGTCGTGAGCGATCACGGCCTCGATGATCCGTTCGTGCTCGGTCAGGATCGAGCGCCGCTTGAACGTGTGCCGGGCCGCCAGATGGCGGATGCGATCGAGATTGACCTTGGCGGCATCGACGACCTGCCAGGCCGCCTCCTGGCCGGCGACGGTGATGAGCGTGCGATGCATCGTCTCGTCGGCGGCGAAGAATTCGCGTTCGGACGGGGCCGAGCGTTGCTCCGCGATGATGGCGCGCAGCGCCGCGGCGTCCTCAGCCGTGCAGCGTGCGGCGGCCTCGCCGATCGCCGCGCATTCGATCGCCTCGCGCACGAACTGGTCGCTGAACACCCGGTCGATCACGATGGGCGCCACGAAGGTGCCGTATTGCGGCAGGATCGAAACGAGCTTCTCCTCCTCGAGCTTGCCCAAGGCCTCGCGGATCGGCGTGCGGCTGACACGGAAGAGCGCCGCCAGCTCGTTCTCGGACAAGGACTGCAGTGGCACATAGTCGCCGGCCACGATCTGCCGGCGCAGATGGCGGTAGATCTGCACCGCGATCGTGGCGCGGCGACCGCTCGTCAACTGGACATCGATGGGCGCGTCCATGCTCCCGCCACCGCTTCGTCGCTCGGATTTTGCCGCTTGCATGCAAGTACCCTAGCATATTAAGACGAATGCACCAGACGCATTTTCACGGCCGGCCCGCGTCCCCGCGGTCCACAATCAGAAGGGTCGCCCGCGGCCGGGTGGCGAGGAAACGCATCGAGGATCATCGGACAATGGCAAGCGACAGTTCACCGAAGCCGGCTGCGCGAAAACAGGCCAAGGACCTGCGCTCCGCCCGCTGGTTCGGGCCGGCCGACCTCCGCTCGTTCGGCCATCGCTCACGGGCGATGCAGATGGGCTATTCGCCCGAGGAGTGGCAGGGCAAGCCGATCATCGCGATCGTCAACACCTGGTCCGACCTGCAGCCCTGCCACGCCCATTTCAAGACCCGCGTCGAGGACGTGAAGCGCGGCATCCTGATGGCCGGCGGCTTCCCGGTCGAGCTGCCGGCGCTCTCGGTGTCGGAGAGCTACGTCAAGCCCACGACCATGATGTACCGCAACATGCTGGCCATGGAGACGGAGGAGCTGCTGCGCTCCCACCCGGTTGACGGCGCGGTGCTGATGGGCGGCTGCGACAAGACCACGCCCGGCCTGTTGCTGGGCGCCACCAGCATGAACATTCCGGCGATCTTCGTGCCGGCCGGCCCCATGCTGCGCGGCAATTTCCAGGGCAAATACCTGGGCTCGGGCTCCGACAGCTGGAAATACTGGGACGAGCTCCGCGCCGGCAAGATCACCGAGGAAGACTGGCACGGCGTCGAGGGCGGCATCGCGCGCTCCTACGGCACCTGCATGACCATGGGCACGGCCTCGACCATGACGGCGATCGCCGAGGCGGCGGGCATGGTGCTGCCCGGCGGCTCCTCGATCCCGGCCGCCGACTCGGGCCATATCCGCCTCGCCTCCGAGTCCGGCCGGCGCATCGTCGAGATGGTCTGGGAAGACCTGACGCCGCAGAAGATCCAGACGCGGCCGGCGTTCGAGAATGCGATCGCCGTCGCCATGGCGATGGGCTGCTCGACCAATGCGATCATCCACCTGATCGCCATGGCACGCCGCGCCGGCCAGGACATCGGCCTTGATGATTTCGAGCGCGCGAGCCGCAAGGTGCCGGTCATCGGCAACGTACGGCCGAGCGGCACCGCCTATCTGATGGAGGATTTCTTCTATGCCGGCGGCATCCGCGGCCTGATGGACCGGATCCGCCAGCATCTCCGTCTCGATTGCCTGACCGTGAGCGGCAAGACCCTGGGCGAAAACATCGAAGGCGCCAAAGTCTTCAACGACGACGTCATCCGCACGACCGACAACCCGATCTACGGCGAGGGCTCGCTCGCGGTCCTGAAGGGCAACCTGGCACCCGACGGCTGCGTCATCAAGCCGGCCGCCATGGACCAGCGGTTCCTGAAGCATTCCGGCCCGGCGCTCGTGTTCGACGACTATCCCTCGATGAAGAAGGCGGTCGACGACGAGAATCTCGACATCACGGCCGACCATGTGCTGGTGCTCCGGAACGCCGGCCCCCAGGGCGGCCCGGGCATGCCGGAATGGGGCATGCTGCCGATGCCGAAGAAGCTCCTCAAAGAAGGCCACCGCGACATGCTGCGCCTGTCGGACGCGCGCATGAGCGGCACCAGCTATGGCGCCTGCGTCCTGCATGTGGCGCCGGAATCCTACATCGGCGGGCCGCTGGCCCTGCTCAAGACCGGCGACATCGTGTCGATCGACGTCGCGGCCCGCAGCATCCGCATGGAAGTGTCGGACGAGGAGCTGGCGCGCCGCCGCGCCGAGTGGGTGCCGCCGCCCGTCCGCTTCGAGCGCGGCTACGGCTGGGTCTTCACCAAGCATATCCAGCAGGCGAGCGAAGGCTGCGACTTCGACTTCCTGCGCACCGACTTCGGCGCTCCGGTGTCCGAACCGGTCATCTATTGACGAAAGGCGCTCCGATCATGACCACGCTCAAGCCCGAGACGCGCGACAAGCTGAAGAAGGTCAGCACGGCGACGCTCGCGACGGCCCTCTTCAAGCGGGGCCTGCGCAACCAGTTCATCCAGGACGTCCAGCCCTTGCGAGCGCGCAAGGAAACCATGGTCGGCGAGGCCTTCACGCTCCGCTACATCCCGGCGCGCGAGGACCTGAACCCGATCACCGTCTTCCGCGACCGGCAGCATCCGCAGCGCCAGGCGGTCGAGCAATGCCCGCAGGGCGCCGTCATGGTGATCGACAGCCGCAAGGACCCGCGCGCCGCCTCCGCCGGCTCGATCCTGGTGACGCGCCTCATGGTGCGTGGCGCTGCCGGCATCGTGACCGACGGCGGCTTCCGCGATTCGGCCGAGATCGCGGCGCTCGACATGCCGTCCTATCACAGCCGGCCATCGGCGCCGACGAACCTGACCTTGCACCAGGCGATCGACATCAACGTGCCGATCGGCTGCGGCGATGTGGCGGTCTGGCCGGGGGACGTCGTCGTGGGCGATGCCGACGGCGTCATCATCGTGCCGGCGGCGCTGGCCGACGAGATCGCCGACGAAGCGGTCGAGATGACCGCTTACGAGGATTTCGTGACCGAGCGGGTGCAGGGCGGCCAATCGATCCTCGGCCTCTATCCGGCAACGGACGAAGCGAACCTCGCCGCGTTCGAGACCTGGCGGAAGGAAAAGGGGCGCTGAGGAAACGCCCCTCGCCCGCGCGAGTGGGAGAGGGAGGGGACCCGGCCATCGGCCGGGGAGGGTGAGGGTCGAGCGGCTGAAGCACCCTCACCCGCAAGCGGGCGAGGGTATGCGGCTAAGCAACAAAAAGCACCGCCCAAACGCGGGCCTAATGGGGAAGGAAACGCACATGGGTTCGCATTGGTGGCGTATCGGCGGCTCGTTGATGATCGGCCTGTTTGTCGCCTATCTCGACCGCAGCAACCTGTCGGTCGGCCTGCCGACGGTGGCCCAGGATATGGGCTTCGCCGGTGACCGGTTCGCCGTCACGTCGAGCTTCGCGCTCACCATCTTCCTCATCGGCTACGCGCTCGCCAACATCCTGGGCGGCATCCTGACCCGGCGCATGGACCCGAAGACGGTCGTCACCTGGAGCTTCGCCATCTGGTCCATCGCGACGGTGGTGATCGGCTTCAGCTCGTCCTTGACCGTGCTGCTCGTCTGCCGGGCGATCCTCGGCGTCGCCGAAGGCATCTATTGGCCGCAGCAGTCGCGCTTCGCCCGCAGCTGGTTCGCCAGCCACGAGCTCACCAAGGCGAACAGCCTTATCCAGTATTACGGCCAGTACCTGGCGCTGGCGCTGGGCTTCATGATCCTGACGCCGATCTATCAGGCGTTCGGCTGGCGCCCGCTGTTCTTCCTGACCGGGGGCTTGGGCCTCGTCTTCATCGTGCCGCTTTATTTGAAGGCGCTCCGGCCCGGGACCGAGGCGCCTTATCGCGAGACGGAAGGCGGCCGGCCGAACGCGCCGCTCACTTTCGAGGCGCTCGGCGGGCTCTCCTTCGTGTTCCTGGTGTTCAGCTACGTGACCCAGGGCATGCTGTTCTGGGGCATCACGCTGTGGATCCCGCTCGTCGTGAAGTCGCTGGGCTTCACCGGCTGGGCACAGGCGGTCGCAAGCGCGCTGCCCTATGCCGCCGCCGTCCTTTGCGCCATCCCGATCGCGCTGGTGAGCGACCGGACCAACAAGCGCGTCCTGATCGCATCGCTGGGCCTGCTCATCCCGGGCGCCCTGCTGCTGCTCCTGCCGCTGGTCGACGCCCCCGCGGCGAAGCTTGCGCTCATCACGGTGGCGCTCGGCCTCTATGCCGGCAGCTTCACGCCCAACATCTGGTCGATCCTGCAGTCGAGCGTGGCACCCGAGGCGATCGGCCCGGCGTCAGGCATCATGAACGGGCTCGGCGCCGGCGGCGGCGGCACGATCGCGGGCTTCCTCGTGGGCCTGCTCTACAACAGCACCGGCTCCTACATGCCGGGCTTCGTGATCCTGGGCGGGCTCGTCATCCTGGGCGGCCTGTCGCTGCTCGCCTATGGCCGCATGCGGGCGCCCCGCATGGCGGCGCAAGCAGCGGTCGGCTGAGGGGCGTCGCCCTCTCAGTGCGACATCAGGACGGGCACGGTCATCTGCTGCAGGATCGATCGGGTGACGCCGCCCAGCACCATCTCGCGCACGCGGGAATGGCCATAGGCGCCCATGACGATGAGATCGCTGCCGAAGTCCGCGGCGCGCGACAGGATCTCGTCGGCCGGATCGGTTGCCGCGGTGAAGCTGCGGCCGGTCTCGACCGGGATGCCGTGGCGCGCCAGATGCCGCGCGATATCGGCACCCGGCTCCTGGCCGTGCGCATCCACGCCCTGCTTTGGGTTGACCGCGAGCACGGTGACCGCCCGGCAGGCCTTCAAGAGCGGCAGCGCGTCGCGCACGGCGCGCGCCGCCTGGCTGCTGGCGTTCCAGGCGATGAGCGCGTGCCGCTCGATCCGCTCGAACCGGCCGGCATAGGGCACGATCAGCGCCGGGCAGCCGGCATCGAGCACGACATCGGCCGGGTCGGGCGCGTCGAGCGGACTGTCGTCCGGCCGGCGCTGGCCCAGGATCACCAGGTCGGCATAGCGGGCATGGAGCACGGTCTCCGGCCCCGGATAGCCGCGCGCCACGCGCCATTCGGCCGAGACGGCCTCGCGCTGGGTCGCAGCCTCGAAGCCCGCGCGCACCTTCGTCGAGCGGGCTTCGAGTCGGGCGAGCGTCTCGCGCAAGGCCGCGTCGAACAGCGTCGTGTCGAAGCCGGCCGAATGAAGGCTGCCCTCGGCCGTCGACGAGGGGTGCAACCCGACCAAATGGGCGTCGAACCGCTTGGCGAGCCCGATCGCGAGCGCCAGGCGGTCGTCGTTCGCCGGCCCGGCATCGAGCACGACCAACAGATCCTTGAGGCTCATCGACGTTTCTCCCGTTGGCGTTTTGCTTGTTCAGGCGGTCTGGCTCCGGCGGACGCCGGCGAGCACCTCCTCGGCGCTGCCAATAGGGCGGCGGCCAGATCGTGAGGCGCCACCGGATTCAACCTAGAACGCTCGACCACAACCGCTCATTATATGGCCTGTTCTTCACAGAGCGGTTAGGATTCCAAATCATAGTCCAAGACGACTACCGCCCCAGGTCGTAAATCCAGGGGTGCGCCGTGACGGCGAGTTGCCGAGACGGCGGATCGAGCCGGTTTTGAGGACCTTTACGTGCCCGGCGACTTCGAGAACGGGACCAAAATGCGCGCAGTTCAAGCGGCCGTATTGGCGCTCACGCGCCGTCAACGTCTTCTGGTCGTCGAGTCGGCCCGGCCCGCATGCGGGATGGCGTGGCCATGAACGCCCGGATCGCGCGCGTGATACGGTCGGTTTCGCGCGGCGACGCGCTGCTGGCGTTGGGTGCGCTCGCGATCATCTGGTGCGCCGCGGTGATTCATCTGACCCAGGAACGCCAGCTGTTCCTGCATGCGGCGCGCGACAACGCGCGAAACCTGAGCCAAGCCTTTTCCGAACATATCCTGGGCGAGATCCGGTCGGTCGATCAGACCTTGCTCCTGCTGCGCCGGGACTGGTCGCGCGATCCCGACAGCTTCCAGCTCGCAGACTGGGCCGCCGCAACCCAATCGATCGACGAGCTCGCGATCCAGCTGTCGCTCGTCGGCCCGACCGGCACCTTGCTGCAGACCAACGTCGGCCGCACCGCGCCGATCGACCTGTCCGATCGCGAGCATTTCAAGGTGCAGCGCGATGCCAGCACGGATGCACTCTTCATCAGCCAGCCGGTGCTGGGGCGCGCCTCGGGCAAATGGACGATCCAGTTCACCCGCCGGCTCCTCGACCGCAGCGGCGCCTTCGCCGGCGTCGTCGTCGGCTCCATCGACGCCCTGCAATTGTCGCGCTTCTACGAGTCGATCCGCGTCGGACGCCACGGCGCGATTGCGCTCGTCGGCCTCGACGGCGTCGTCCGCGCCCGCGCGCCGCTCGCGGACGGCGTGCTCGGCCACCAGATGGCCGGCGCATCATTCATCGCGGCGGTAGCGGCCGCGGATGACGGGGTCTACACCGCTGGGAGCGAACTCGACGGCACGCGCCGCATCGTCGCGTTCCAGCGGGTGACGGGCCTGCCTGTCGTCGTGCTGGTCGGGCTCAGCGAGGCCGATGTGCTGCGGCCGTTCCTGCAGGACCTCTTGTCGTATCTCGTCGTCTGTTTCGCGCTGTCGGCGGCCGTGCTGTGTGCGCTCGCGGTCTCTGCGCACCACCGCCGGCGGCACCGGGCCGCCAAGGACGCGCTCGACGCCACGCTCAACAACGTGGCGCAAGGCGTGCTCATGATCGGGCCCGACCGCAGCATCAAGGTCATGAACCCGAAGGTGGCCGAGCTCTTAGGCCTGCCGCCGGAACTGCTCGCGGGCAATCCCACCTTCGACGACCTGACCGCCTGGCAGATCGAAGCCGGCGAGTTCGGTCCCGCCACGCCGAAGAGCGCCCTGCGCGAATTCATCGAGGCGGGCGGCATCGCGCTCGGCGAAAACGTCTACGAGCGCGAGCGGCCGAACGGACGGCACATCGAGATCCGCACGCGCGTGCTGCCGGACGGCTCCGCCGTCCGCACCTATACGGACGTCACGCAATTTCGCCAGTCGGAGCGGGCGTTGGCCGAGGCGCGCGACGCGGCCGAACAGGCGAGCGAGGCGCGGGCGCGCTTCCTCGCCGTCGTCAGCCATGAGATCCGGACCCCGATGAACGGCGTCATCGGCCTCGCCGAACTGCTGCAGCGGACCGAAATGACCGACGAGCAGAAGCGCTGGGTCGACACGCTCAGGGCATCGGCCGACCATCTCTTGCGCCTGATCGACGACATCCTGGAATTCACCCGGCTCAACGTCGACGGGATCGAGTTCGAGCGCGTGCCGTTCGACCCGGTCGCCATCGCGCGCGAAGCCTTCCTATGCATCGAGGCCCACGCGGCGAAGAAGGGCCTCGCCCATGCGATCATCGAGCCGGAGACGTCCTGCGTCGTCGAGGGCGACCCGGCGCGCCTGCGCCAGGTGCTGATCAACCTGCTGGGCAACGCGGTCAAGTTCACCCAGGACGGTTCGGTACGCCTGCTCGTCCTGCCGCCCGAGATCGGCGAGCACGAGGCCACCTGGCACTTCCTGGTCCAGGATACGGGCATCGGCATCGCCGCCGACGCGCTGCCGCGGCTGTTCCACGAATTCACGCAGGTCGACGGCTCGATCGCCCGCCGGTTCGGCGGCAGCGGCCTCGGCCTCGCCATCTCCAAACGGCTCGTCGAGCGCATGGGCGGCACCATCACGATCTCGAGCGAGATCGCGCGCGGCAGCGTGTTCGAGGTCAGCGTGACGCTGCCCTTGAGCGCGGTGCCGCTTACGGCCCTTGAGGAAGCGCCCGCCCTGCCGTCGGAGCGGCAATTCTGCGCCTTGTCGGTCCTGCTGGCCGAGGACGATTCCATCAACGCCATGGTCGCGATCGCCATGCTCGAACGGATGGGCCATCGTGTCGCCTGGGTCGAGGACGGCGCCGCCGCCGTCGAAGCGGCCACGACGGCGCACTTCGACCTGATCCTGATGGACATGATGATGCCGGTCATGGACGGGCTGACCGCCACCCGGGCGATCCGCGCGCTGCCGGGCGAGCGCGGCCAAGTGTCGATCTACGCCTTCACGGCCAACGCCTTCAAGGAGGATGGCGAGCGCTATCGCAAGGCCGGCGCCGACGGCTACCTGACGAAGCCCATCCGGTTCGATGCCCTCTTGGCCGTGACGGAACGCCTCGCCACCCCGCGCCCGGTCGACGCAGTGCCCGAGCCGCCGGCGCAACGGGCCGGGGTCATGCTTGCAGGGGTCATGCATGCTGCGCCCACGCATGCTGGGCCCATGCATTTCGACGAGCCCGTCATGGCGGCGCTGATCGCCAATCTCGGCATGGAGACCGCCGGCCGGATCAGGGACCGGTTTCTGAGAGACCTGCCGCAGCACCTGTCGCGGATCCGGACGGCCGCGTCCAAGCGGGACTGGGCGGCGCTCACCCGCGAGGCCCATTCGCTGAAAGGCGCCGCCGCATCGCTCGGCCTCAGATCCATCGTCGAAACAGCGGCGACGCTCGAGCAGCAGTCGGCCGGCCCGGACATCCCCGGCTGCGCCGAGACGATCGACGCGCTCGACCGCTGCGCCACAGCAGGCGCCGCCGCCCTCCGCGCCTTCGAAATGGCGGCGGCTTGAGTTGAAAATCCAATTGGCTGCGGCCGCCTTCGAGTCGTCCGTGATCAATCGATAGCGCATTGATCACGGACGACTATGAAGCCCATATTCGGTAAGTTACGGACTCGCAAAAGATTTCATGGCCAAACAGGTACGCCGTCCAGCCCCGCGGTTTCTGGCAGGCCGCAGATCAGGTTCGCATTCTGCACCGCCTGACCGGCCGCTCCCTTGCCGAGATTGTCGACCACGCCCATCGCGATCACCAAGTTGCGCTCTGGATCGGCCGCATAGCTGACGAACGCGAGGTTCGAGCCGGTAGCCCATTTGGTCTGTGGCGGCTTGTCGGTCACGCGGACGAACGCCCGTCCGGCGTAGAAGCGCCGGGCCGCGTCCAAGCACTCGCCCGTGGTGGCGCGGCCGCGGCAGTAAATGGTGGCGAGTACGCCGCGGGTCATCGGCACCAAGTGTGGCGTGAATACCAGCCCGGCCGCGCTCCCGCCACTCAGCCGCTCGATCGTCTTGGCAATCTCGGGCATGTGGACATGCTTGAGCAGACCGTAGGGCAGCAAGTTCTCGTTGCTCTCGGCGTAGCCGAACTTGCTGTCGGCGCCGCCCCGGCCGGCACCGGAGATGCCGGTCTTGACGTCGACCACGATGTTGCCAGGCTCGATCAGCTTGTTGACCAGCAGCGGCGCCAGCGCGTTCAGCGTCGCCGCGGGGAAGCAGCCGGGGTTGGCAACGCGGATCTGACCCTCGATCTGGGCTGGCCAGACGTCGGCCAGGCCGTACGCCCAACCCTCGACGTAGCGGTGGTCGCCGCCGATGTCGACGATTTTCACGTCCTTGGGGACGCGCGCCAGCGCCTCGGCCGAGGCGCCCGTGGGCAGCGACGCGAACAGCACGTCGAGCTTCGGCAGGGTCACAGGGTCCCACTTCTCGATCACCAGCTCGGCCAGCTTGGCCGGCACACCGGGGAAGCGGTCCACCAACCGGCTGCCGGCGCTGCCCTCGCCCGCGGCGTAAATTAGCTCGAATGACGGGTGGCTCGCGACCAGGCGCATCGCCTCACCGCCGCCAAAACCGCTGATCCCGACAATGCCGACGCGAATGCTCATGGTGGTGTCCTACTGCTGGAGTGAGCGAACAAGTTTAGCGAACTCGCGCTGCCGGCGCGGCGGCTCAGGCCGCAAGCGGGCGTTCCATGAACACCAGCCAATTGCGCAGGTCGTCGGGCACGTCAAACGACCCGGTCGCGACCGCGATGCTTGGCTTGGCGCAGCCCGTTTGTTCGTCAGACCCACGCATTCCCTGCCCCCGCCCTTGCAGGCTCAGCGAATCACGATCCGACCTCACAAGCGAGGGTTTTTCAGCGGCCTGTTAGGTAAACCCTCACCCCAAAGCCGTCAGTCCGCTTACCACCCCACTCAATCGCCCCGATAAGGCTTTCAACCTCGCCCCATCAAGCCCGCGGCGGTCGGTCGACGCCGATGGCGGCCAGTGCCGAGGCGAGGCTCATCGACACGTCGCCCGCGGCGTCGACGGTCTCCCAGTCGAGCGGACCGATGTGCAGCGCCACCTGCCGGCGCACGACGGCGGGCGTTGCGTCGGACGCGTCGCCCGACCGTCCGGCGACGCGCGCCACGAGCGTCTCGACCGGCGCCGTCAGCCAGAGCCCGTGGAAGCTGACGCCCGCGCGCCGGGCGAGCTCGGCCATCGCCCGGCGCTCCTCCGGCTGCGCGAAGACGGCATCGGCGATCACGCTGCAGCCGGCAGCGAGCGTCACGGCCGTCTCGTCGGCGAGACGGCCGTAGACGGCACGCGCGTTGTTCAAGCCATAGGCACCTTCGGGCAGGTGCTGCGTCTCCGCCACGTCCCACATCCGCTTGCGGATCACGTCGCTGCGCAAGACGCGCGCGCCGGGCGCCGGCAGCATGAGCGGCGCCAGCTCGCGCGCCAGCGTCGTCTTGCCGGTGCCGCTGAAGCCGCCGACGGCGACCAGCCGCGGGCGCTCAGGCCGCAGGGCCTCGGTCGCAAGCGCCAGATAGGCGCTGGCCTCGGCCATCGCCGCGGCGCGCAACGCCTCGTCCGGCTCGCGCCGGGCCGCCGTCTCGGTCACCTGGGCCCGGATCGCGGCCCGGAGCGACAGGAACAGCGGCAGAAGCGGCAGCGCGTCCTCCTCGTCCATCAGGTCGAAATAGCGGTTGAACACCCGGTTGCCGAGGTGATCGAGGCCGCGATGATGCAGATCCATCAGCAGAAAGGCGAGATCGAACACGATGTCGATACAGGCGATCGAGCGGCTGAACTCGATGCCGTCGAACAGGGTCGGCCGGCCATCAAGGAGGCAGATGTTGCGCAGGTGCAGATCGCCGTGGCACTCGCGCACCTTGCCCGCGAGACGGCGCCGTTCGAGCAGTTCGCGCTGGGCCGCGAGCGCCGCATCGACCGCCCGGCGCCACGATGCGATCTCGGCGAGCGAGAAGGCCGCGCCCGGCCGCAAGTTGATCCGCGTCGTCTCGATCGCCTCGGCGATGCCGGCGGCACCACCCTGGTCGGCCACGGGCGCGGCGGCACGATGCACGTCGGCCACCCGTTCGGCGAGCGCCACGAGCAGGTCGGGCGTGAGCCTGCCGGCCTCGGCCATCCGGTCGAACAGATCGGCCTCGTCGAACCGGCGCATGACGACGACCCAGTCGACCGGCGTGCCATCGCCGCCGAGCGAGAGCCGGCCGTCGTCGCCTTCGGTCACGGGCCGGACGTCGAGATAGAGGGCCGGCGCGAAGCGGCGGTTGAGCGCATATTCGTCCCGGCAGGCGATGCGGCGCAGCCGTTCGGACGAATAGTCGAGATAGGAATAGCGAACGGCGCGCTTCAGCTTGTAGGCACGATCGCCGGCCAGGAAGATGATCGAGGCATGGGTTTCGACGCGGGTGACCGGATGCCCGCCGTGGGTGGCGGGATCGCCCAGCAATGCAATGGTGCGGGTCTGGTCCTCGTCCGCCATGGCGGTCCTCCCCGCCATCGAGGATAAGGTCCGATCGGCGCGCGTGCCTTGACCTAGATCAATACCGGCAACTGCGCACGGGATCATTTTTGGCCGGCCGAGAGCGAAGGAGCCGTCGATGCGCGCCATGACCCTGGAGAAACCGCGGTCCCCCCTCGTCGCCACGACGCTGCCGACGCCGGCGCCCGGGCCGGGACAGGTCTTGATCGAGGTCAGGGCCTGCGCGGTCTGCCGGACCGACCTCCACGTGGTCGACGGCGAGCTTGCGGCACCCAAGCCCCATGTCGTGCCGGGGCACGAGATCGTCGGCATCGTGATCGCGACCGGTCAGGGCGTCGAACGGTTCGGGCCGGGCGATCGCGTGGGCGTGCCCTGGCTCGGCTGGACCTGCGGCACCTGCGGCTATTGCCGGTCGGGGCGCGAGAACCTGTGCGACCAGGCGCGCTTCACCGGCTATCAGATCGACGGCGGCTATGCGGAATACACGGTGGCCGACGCGCGCTTCTGCTTCGCGATGCCCGAGAGCTACCAGGACGTCGAGGCGGCGCCGCTGCTCTGCGCCGGCCTGATCGGCCACCGGGCGCTCCGGATGGCAGGCGACGTCGGCCGCATCGGCATCTACGGCTTCGGCGCCGCCGCCCATATCGTGGCGCAGGTGGCGCGTTTCGAGGGGCGCGAGGTGTTCGCCTTCACCCGCCCCGGCGATACGGCGGCGCAGCGCTTCGCGCGGTCGCTCGGCGCCGCCTGGGCGGGCCCCTCCGATGCGCCGGCGCCGGTGCCGCTCGACGCGGCGCTCATCTTCGCGCCCGCCGGCCCCTTGGTGCCGCAGGCCCTGCGCGCGACTGCCAAGGGCGGCACGGTCGTCTGCGCCGGCATCCACATGTCGGACATTCCGTCCTTCCCCTATGAATGGCTGTGGGGCGAGCGGACAATCCGCTCCGTCGCCAACCTCACGCGGCAGGACGGCGAGGCGTTCCTGGCGCTCGCCCCCAAGGTTCCGGTGCGGACGACGACCCAGCCGTTCGCGCTTGACGACGCGAACGAGGCGCTCGCCGCCCTGCGCAGGGGCGACCTGACCGGCGCCGCGGTGCTGGTCCCGCGGTAGGCTGGTCCCGCATGCTGTGACGTCAAGGCCGCTTGCTAAGCCCCCGGCAGCAGCCTAGCGTTTTCTGCTGTCTCCTCAATTCCGCAATCCCTCTCACGAGCCGCGGCCGGCTGCCATGCGTGCCTTCGAACTGGCTATTCGTATCAAGGGGGATGCCGCCCTTGGAGCCCAGCTCTATCGCGAGCTGCGCCGGCTCATTCTCGAAGGGCGCCTTCGCCATGGCGAGAAACTGCCCTCGAGCCGGGATCTCGCCCTGACGCTCAGGCTATCGCGCAAGACGGTGCTCGAGGCGATCGCCCGGCTCACGGCGGAGGGATATCTGGCCACCCGCCACGGATCCGGCACCTTTGTGGCCATCGAACCGAACGATTTGGCGGCGCCGAAGTCGCCCGTGGTGAGATCGCGCCGCCTCAGCCCCTGGGCGGAAGCCTTGCCCGCAATTCCCACCATCGCCAGCGCCCTCGATGCGCCGATCGATTTCCGTCCCGGACTGCCCGATCTCAAGTCGTTTCCGGCGGAGGCGTGGCGGCGCGCTTCAGCACGCAAACTGCAGGACGCACGCCGGCAGATCGGCTTCTACGGCGACCCGGCCGGCGACAGCATCCTGCGCGAGGAGCTGGCGCAGCACCTTGCCCTGTCGCGCGGCCTGAAGGCGACCGCGCGCGACGTGATCATCACCAATGGGGCACAGCAAGCCTTTGATCTGCTTGCACGGCTTCTCGTCTGTCCGGGTCTTTGCGTCGCCGTCGAGGACCCCTGCTACCCGGGTGCCGTGGTTGCGCTCAAGGCCGCGGGGGCGCGGCTGGTCCCCGTTCCCGTCGACGAGGAAGGGCTGATCGTATCGCGGCTCCCCGACGATGCGGCGATCGTCTACGTGACGCCCTCGCACCAGTTCCCGCTGGGCTACACGATGTCTCTGACGCGGCGCCTGGCCCTGCTCGATTGGGCGCGAGCCCGCAACGCGCTCATCATCGAAGACGACTACGACAGCGAGTACCGCTACAGCGAGCGGCCTCTGGAAGCGCTCCAGGGGCTGGACGGGAGTTCCTCAGTTGCCTATGTCGGGACCTTCTCGAAGACCCTGCTCCCGGGTTTCCGCCTCGGCTATCTCGTAGCACCGCCCGATCTGCGAGGCCCCCTGCTGGCAGCCAAATGGATCAGCGACCGTCACGTTCCAAGTCTGGCGCAAATGGCATTGGCCGAGTTCATGTCGGACGGGTCCTTTGCTAGCTACCTTCGTCACATGCGCCGGATCTATGCGGAACGGCACGCGATCCTGTCGGAAGGGCTGGCGCGCATCGCTCCAAGGGCGCTCCGCGTCATCCCCTCCCACGCCGGGCTGCACCTCACGGCCCTGCTTGCCGACGCTCTCGATGAGACCGATCTCGCCGCCCGGGCGCGCGAGGTCGGCGTCGGGCTCTATCCCCTGTCGGGCTTCGGGATCGCCGTTCGCCCGCCCGGATTTCTCTTCGGCTTCGGCAACCTGCCTGTAGCCCTCATCCGAGACGGCCTTGGCCGTCTTGCCGCCCTCCTGGCAGAAAGCGGCGAAGTGCGAGCCGCAGGTCATGGCGCGATGAAAGCGACCTCGTAAGCCTGCCAACGCACGGCCACATCGGAAATATGCAATATAGTACTACTTTATCCACGGCTCGTGGACCGAAGCTCGCGATTTCATGCGAGATACCGCGTGAAAAGTGGCCTCCTGTCCGAGCGAAATAGTGGTTCCGATCGCTCATAGTGCAATATATTGCTTGTTCCTCCTCGCGCGCGGCGGACAATGTGCTGGAAGGCTCGCCCGGCCGGCCAGTTCGATCCACCCACGAGCAGCACAGCGATCGCCCGCAGCCGTCGCGCAGGAGGAAGCATGACCATCGCCATCTCAACCCGCCGATCCGGCTCCTATGGCCTCAGAAACCGCGCGGCCCTGTGCATCGCCCCGGTAGCGGCGCTGATCTATCCCTTCACACTCAAGCTCTTCAATTTTGCGGTCACCGCCCGCGCGGCCTCGGACGGTTCCGCAAGCGACGTTGCGCTCGCTGCGTTCGCGCTGTTTCTCTCCTTCGCGCTGCCGGCCGCGACCCTCGTATCCGCGACGCGCCTTGCCGAGCTGGAGATGCCCACGGCGGCACAGCTGCGCGCCAAGCGGATTGCGATCTTTTCGGTCGCCGCGCCGACAATCTTTGTCTTTATCGGCGTGCTGCTCTACATGGCCGGCGACCCGATCCCCGATACCTGGGCGTGGGTCGCCTTCTGGGCTGTGCTCACGTTGTTGGTGCTTCGTGCTGACAATGGTGCGCCGGCCATCTTGGAGGCAAAGCCGATCGCGGCGGCGCTGCGCGTCGCGCACGGCATCGCGGCACTGGCGATCATCCTCATCTTTCTGGGCTTCCACCTCACGAACCACCTCGCCGGCCTTTCCGGACCCGAGGCGCACACCGCGTTCCAGAAGGTGGTGCGCCACGTGTACCGCGCCAGGATCGTCGAGCCTTTGCTGGTAGCGCTGTTCTTCTTCCAGGTCGGATCGGGGCTCTATTTCGCCTTTCGTCACATGGCGAAACCGATGGATCGCTTCCGCGCATTCCAGGTCGCGTCGGGCATGTATCTCGCGTTCTATGTCGTCGGCCACATGGATTCGGTCTTCATCTTCGCGCGGACCTATCTCGGCATCGATACGGGCTGGGGCTTCGCCACGGGTGCCCCAACCGGGCTCGTGAAGGACGCTTGGAACATCCGCCTCGTCCCGCACTGCGCGCTGGGCGTGTTCTTCGTCCTCGCCCATTTGGCCGCAGGGCTGCGGGTCGTGCTCCTCGCGCACGGCATGCGCAAAGAAACTGCCGACAGGGTGATGATTGGCGGTGCTGCGACCGGCGGCCTCGTCGCGGCGCTCATCATCCTCGCGATGTGCGGCATGCGGCTGCAATTCGCTTGAGCAGGGCGGCGAACCCGCGCCCTTTAGGCTGACGCGATCTCCTCGCCCAGCTCCCGGGCCGCCTCAGCGGCATAGTGCCGAAGATGCTCCGCCACCTCTGCCGCCGCCGGCCAGTAGCCATGGGCCTCCAGATCGCATGCAACCTTCTGGACAAGGGCGTCCTCGCCCGGTGACGTCGCTTCCGCCACGACCAGGCGTTGGGCATAACCGGTCGCAGCCTCGCCGGTCAGACCCAACCGCTCGGCGGCCCAGAGGCCGAGCAGCCGGTTGCGCCGCGCGGCGATCCTGAACGGCAACTCCCGCTGCTGGATAAACCGGTGTTCCTCCGCCCGCTCGCGGTCGTCGAACATCGTCATGACCCGCCTCCCATCGCCGGGCGAGCGGTATCACCGCTCGCCCGGCGCCTGTTACCGAAACGCCGCGAAGTGCCGCGGCAGCTCCGCGACCGGCAACCTGGTCAGGTCCTTCGGCACCTCGGCCGCGAGCTTGGCGCGGGTCGCCTCGTCGAGGGCCGCCAGATAATCCGGCAAGGACCGCGGCGCCGCGAACAGCACCAGCTTGTCGAACCGGTGGGCGTTGTTCGCCTCGTTCAAATGAGCTGCAACCTCATGCGCGAACGCGGCCTTGCGCAGACGCTGCCCATCGTGACGGAGCACCATCGTGTGATGGTCGACGGCGGCATTTTCGTGCGCGCGCGCCGGATGATCAGCCTCGAGCAGGTGCTCGAGGGGCTGCGCCGTGGGCGATGCATATTCCGCGACGACATCGTATCCGGAACTCGTCCGCGACCGCGTCAGCACCCGGGCGTGCGCGCCATCGGCCAGCACGAACCAAGTCACCTTGCGCTTAATCATCGGCCTAGTCCTCCCGATATCGGCCCATCTATTTGCGCAGCGACCGCTGGAACATGCGGTCCGCCTTCTCGTTGGCGGACTTGGCGTCGGCCTCAGCGGCCTGCGCAGCGGCGAGCGCTTGCTGGGCCGTGGCGGCCGCCTGTGCCGCCTGCTGCTTCGCCGCTTCGGCATTCTGACTCGCGGAGTTCAACAAAGCACGATCCTGATCGCTGAGCGAGTTGCAAGCACCGAGCGCCAGGAGCGGGGGCACGACCAGCGAAAGCATCTTGATCCGCGTCATTTCTTCCTCCTTCACGTTTTTTTGGACGAAGCCACCGTCGTCCAGCCGGGTATTCTTCGAAGCAGATCAATCGCCCAGCGCCCGCGTCACCTGGACCGGGACGCCGTCGCGGCGCGCCTCCGCCTCGTGGACCACCGTCCAGTCGACCCGTTCCAGCTCGAAGCCGGCCTTGCGCCGCACGAGGTCGTCGGCATCGACCGGCGTGGTCGATCGGGGCGCGCCGGTCGTCTCGAGCGCGTCGGCATCCGACTGGGTCGGATGGACTTCGAGATAGAGTTCGTTGCCCGACCAGCCGACCTTTGCCTGCTGATTGACCACCGTGACCGGCACGCCAACGGCGATGCTGCGGTATAATCGCTCGATGTCTTCGGGGTAGAGGCGGATGCAGCCATGGCTGTCGCGCCGGCCGATGCTGTAGGGCTTGTTCGAGCCGTGGATCGCATAGCCCGACCAGCCGAGATAGAGCGCGTAGTCGCCCATCGGATTGTCGGGACCCGGACCGACGACGGCCGGAAGATCCGGCTCCTCCGCATGCTCGGACGCCGTTGGAACCCATGTGGGGTGCGTCCGTTTGGCAGCGATCCGGGTCTGGCCGACCGGCGTTTCCTTGCCCTCGCCGCCGATGCCGATCGGGAAGCTCACGGGCGCGTCGCCGGGCGGGAAATAATAGATCCGGAGCTCCGGCAGGTTGATGACGAGACCGCGGTGCGGCGCGTCGGGCAGCACGTGCCACGTCGGCAGCACGATGGGCGTCCCCTCGCCCGGGAGCCACGGATCGACGCCGGGATTGGCCGCGCGGATCTCGACGTAGCCAAGGTCGTAGGTGCGCGCGATGTCGAGTAGCGTATCCGAAGATCGCGTCCGGTAAACTGCCGGGATGCCGATCACGTCGTCATGCCTCACGGGCTGAGCCGACGCCGGCTGGCTCCCCGCGATCATCGCCGCGACGGCGATATGTACCATCCGTCTCACGCCGGTCTCGCACCTTGGAAAGGCCGTCTCTGACGGAAGATCACGGCCAGGGCGCGGTCATTGATTTCGGTCAATGCATGAGATGCCCGCACCGATGGAAACGGAGATGGGGATTCGCCGGAGGAGGCCGCCACGTGTCATTTCGCCGCTGCGCCTGCTTCTCAATCGCAATTGTTTTCATCGGCGTGGCACCCGGCACGTATGCCCCCGCCACATACGCCGGGGCGCCGGACGGCAAGGCCGATCGCATCATCGTGCTCAAGGCCCAGCGCGAGCTCGATCTGCTTCGCGACGGCGTCGTGCTCAAGGCCTACCCGATCGCGCTCGGCCGCCATCCACACGGCGCCAAACGCCGGCTCGGCGACGGCAGGACGCCAGAGGGCGTCTATGTCATCGACAGCCGTCTAGATCATACACCTTATCATCTGGCGCTTCACATATCGTATCCCGACCCGATCGACCGGGAGCAGGCCGCCGCATCCGGCTTTCCCCCCGGCGGCGAAATCTTCATCCATGGCATGCCCGCGCGCTTCGGCCGAACCGATCCGGTCCGCTTCTTCCGCGACTGGACCAACGGCTGCATCGCGGTCGGCAATATCGCGATCGAGGAAATCTGGAACGCGGTCGACGACGGCACGCCGGTCGAGATCCGGCCGTGATGCCGGGTGCTTTCTCGCTGATCGACGTGTTTAATCCGGCCGGACGCGGAGCCCCGCGCTCACGGCCAGCCGCCGGTGAAATGGATCACCTGCCCGGTCGTGAACGGCGACTTGCCGGACGCGAGGAATGCAATCAGCGCGCCCACTTCCGCGGGCTCGCCCAGGCGACCGAACGGCACAAGGCGCGCGATTGCTTCGCGTCCGGCCGGGTCGTCCATGAAGCGGGCGCGCGGGTAGTACATCTCGCTGTAGAGATAGTTCGGCGCCACGACGTTGGCCTGGATGCCGAATGGTGCCGCTTCCTTGGCCAGCGCCTTGGCGAAGGCGGTCGTCGCGGCACGCAATGTCGTCGCCACCGCGAAGCCCGGCTCCGGCCGCGCCTCGCGCGCCGAGGTGACGAAGACGAACGCACCGCGGCGGCGCGCCTTCATGGCCGGCAGGAACAGCTGCGTGAGGCGTATCGGGATCATCACGACCGCCTCGAACGTCCGGCGGAAGTCGTCGGGCGGGATCGCCTCGATGTCGGTCGGGGCGTTCGGATACACGTCGTTCAGCACGATCGCGTCGGGCACGCCCCACCTTTGGACGACCTCTTCGTGGATCGCCTCCGGCGTCTGGGCCGCAAGCGCCAGCGCCGTGCCGTGCTGCCGGTCGAACGCCGCGCGGACGGCGGCATCGGCAAAGGCCGCGTCCTGGCAGAGCACCGTATGGCCCTCTTCGATGAGGGCGGCGAGCGCGCCGGGCCCGGTGTACTGGTGGCAGTTGGTGAGCAGGACGAGCGGCATCGGCATCTCCGGCATGAGTCCACAGTCGGGCACCCGGCGCTCAGCCATCTCAGGGTTGGGCGCCCTGGGATTGGGCGCCCTGCAGCAGCCCGGTGAGCAGCAGCTCGGTCTGGACCTTGATGAGGGCGTCGTGATCTTCCCAGGGGAAATGGGGGCGCGGACGCGCGATGAGAATGGCGACGAGCCCGTGGATCGAGGCCCAGAGCGCCTGCGTCACCAGCATGGAGGGTCCAAGATCGCGCCGCACCAAGCCTTCGGCCATGGCGTCGGCGACCCGTCGCTCCAGCTGCAGGAAGACAGGGAATCCCACCCGGTGGCCTTCGCCCGGCTCATCGTCCGGGGCGTTCTTGTGCTGCTTCATGACCATGAAGGCGAGCCGGTACTCGTCCGGATGCTGGAGGCCGAAGGCGATGTAGCCCGCGATGCCGCGCCGGAGCCAGTCGAGCGTGTCGGCAGCCGTGCGATCGACCTCGGCAATCGCCCGCGCCAGTTCCTGGAACGCGTTCAGCATCAGCTGACCCAGGATGTCGTCCTTGGTCTTGTAATAGGTGAAGAGTGCCGCCTGCGAGATGCCGACGCGCTCGGCGATCCGGCGCGTGGTGACATTCTCGACACCCTGCTCGAGGAAGAGCGCCTTGGCGGCGACGAGGATCTCGCCCAGGCGCTCGTGGCCAGAGCCTCGCGCCTTCCTGTTGGCCAGCGAAATCGTGTAGGTGCGGTCCAGCTTCGTCTTCTTGTCTGGTTTCGGATTGTTCGGCATCGGGTCCAGGGGCATGCGGCCGCCAAGGTGCGGCTGATCCCGGGCAGTATATCGGTGGAATGGGGCGCCGTCGCCGGCGCCCCCGTCTTCCAACTTACGCAGCCTGCCACCAGCCGTGGAAGCTCATGGGCAGGTGGTGGCTGAGCCGGACCTTGGCGATCGGCCCCGCCTTGAGCCCGGCAGCGTCGAACACAGCGAGAGCACTCGTCCCGCTCGCCCCGTCGAGCACTTCTGCGAGCAGCCAGCCGCGATCTTCCGCCGCCGTCGATGCGGCACCAGCCGGATCCGGCACGAAGACCGGTTCGCTCACGTAATGACCGGGTCCGAAGTGGAACGCCGCGATGGCACCCGTCGCCGTGTCGATGCGCGCGAGTCCGTCGTGGAACCAGCCCTGGCCCGAGTCGAGCGAGGCGACGTAGCCGTAGCGGTGCTTCCGGCCCGCCCGCGCGGGCGGCACGACAGGAAACTCGTAGCGGCCCGCGGCAACCGTCTCGAGCCGTGCCCGCCGGCCCGTGAGATCGATCGTGAGGCGCCGGAGTGTACCGGGCGCCTCGGCCGTGCCTTCGCGCCCCTGCATGATCGCGTGGAGGGCGGCGTTGGGCCCGAGGAAATGGTCTGGCGCGTCATAGCCGACGAAATCGGCAACAATCGTGTCGCCCGCCGTGTAGGCGTTGAGCGCGTGCCACATCCACACGGCCGGCACCTCGACCGTGAGCGGTGGGCGCGCCCCTGTCGTATCCACGACAAACAGCAGGCCGCCCTCGTCCGGCCGCCAATCCAGGCTTTCGGCGAACGGCCGAAAGCCGGCCAGCATCGGCAGCGGCGACAGCAAGGCCGGCTGCAGGTAGAAGACGACATAGGGCTCGGCCCAGAAAAAATCGTGGAAATAGGCTGCACCGCGCGGGTTGGGCTGGGCGACGTGCCGCTCCTGCCGGCCGGCGCGGTCCTTGACCATGATGTGCAGCTCAGGGCTGACACGGCCACGCTGGCCGACCAGGACCCAGCGACCGGTCGCCCCATCGGTCTTGGTGTGCGCCTTGTAGTTGGCGGGACCGCTGTCCGCCGCCCCCTCGTAGGGATCGATCTCGCGCCGGGTCTCGAGTGTCGCCGGGTCGAGGCCGTACGGGCCGCCGACCTCGTCGAAGGCATAGAGCACGCCGTCCTTGACCACCGGCGTAATGCCGGCCTGGCTGCGGCTCGGGATGCACGGGATATTGTCGAGGAAGCCGGGCGCCGGCGTCGTCCAGGTCGGATAGCGGAACGCGCCGGCCTCCTCCTCGGCCAGATACTTGCGCGTGCGGACGAAGCGGGTGCGAAAGCGCACCCGGCCGCTCTCAAAGCTGGTCGCCCGGATCATGCCGTCGCCGTCGAGCAGGTTGCGCTTCTTGGCCCCATCGCGCTCGAACAGGCCAGGGCCGTTGCGGTAGAGCGTGCCGGCTAGCCCGTCCGGCAGCCGGCCTTCGACGTCGGGCGCATAGTCGTACTCCTGTCGAAGCCCTTCCCCGAGCTTCGCCAGCCATCGCCGATCGTCGGCAAGCGGCGCTGCCGCCGACTGTGCCGCAGTTTCAGCGGCACAGGTGCCGAGGGCCAGCGTGGCGCCGCCGCCGCCCAGCAGGCCGATCGTCTGTCGTCTCGTGAACATCGTCGATCCCCTCTCGGAAGTGGGTGCAAGACCCGCGGCGCCGAGCCGGCCTTGACGGGCCTTGGCTTCAGAGATATATGATCAATGATCACTAATCAATGATCATATAAAATTTCCAAGCCCCCCTTGGCTGAGAGGAGATCGCTCCGATGGATCGCGTTCCCGTGCCCGCCCGTTTGCGACTTCCCCCGCGGCCTCGTCGGCTGCACCTGGCCGCTTGCTCGATGGCGTTCATTTCGGTGGTTCTGGCGGCAGCCCTCGCCGGGTGCGCGTCCTCGGCGCCGGTCGCCTATCGGGGCCTGTCGTCGGCCGACCGGCTCACGCCGGCCGCGGATGCCGAGGCGCCGTTCCAGTACCGCGCGCCGGCCGCGGATCTCGGCGGCTACGGCAAGCTGATGATCGACCCGGTCGAGCTCTACACGGGCGCGGACGGTCAGTTCGGCTCGGTCTCGGCGGAAGACCGGCAGATCATCGCCGACTATATGCAGCAGCAGTTCCGCGAGAGCCTCGGCACCAAGCACCAGATCGTCGCGGCACCCGAGCCGGGTACGCTGCGGCTGCATCTGACCTTGACCGGGATCGAGCGGTCGACGCCCGTGCTCTCCACGGTCACGCACCTGATGCCGGTCGGCCTCGTCGTCAACACCGGGCTCGAGGCGTCCGACCGTAACGGCACGTTCCTCGGTTCCGTCACCTATGCCGTCGAGCTCACCGACGCATCGAGCGGGCAATTGCTCTACGCCTATGTCACGCGGCAGACGCCCGACGCGCTCGACGTCACGGCGAGCTTCGGCACCCTCGACGCGGCCCGGGAAGGCGTGCGCATCGGCGCCCGGCATCTGCGGGACAAACTGGCGGAGGCCCCAGCGCCGGCCACGGCCGGGGCGTCGCCCCTGGTCGC
Organism: Aliidongia dinghuensis; assembly: GCF_014643535.1. NCBI lineage: Bacteria > Pseudomonadati > Pseudomonadota > Alphaproteobacteria > Rhodospirillales > Dongiaceae > Aliidongia > Aliidongia dinghuensis. Next base: position 274,114 of record NZ_BMJQ01000006.1, read on the forward strand.
ACGGCAATAAGGCACGCCGCAGCGGGCTGCCGAGGAGTCAAGCCTCTCGAACCGCATGCCTCGGCAGCCCCTCATGCACCCGGAAGGGATCCCTGCCCCTGTTACGGAGATAAAAATCTCCATATAATAAGTGCATAGCCGAGTACGTAGCCATGGCTGCAGTACTTTCGAGACCCAGCGCCCCGCCCGGCCCGCCGGGCAAAACAGCGCCGAAACCAGTCAGATTTCGGCTCCGCGGGCTTGTTGTGTTGCATTGGGGCCTGCGCCTCGCGACCGTAACCTTGATCGGCTGGCTGGCCGTCCTCGAAGCACGCAGTTCGTTCCTGCAGTCCGCCGTGTTCTCCCGGCTGGCCAGCGAGATGCACGTCGCGGTCGAGCCTGGACCGAGCGGTAGTATCCGTTTCCCCCACTCTGGCCCCTATGACGAGCGGCTGGGCTACGTCGACCTGCCGTCGTTCATCGACGAGCTCGCCGGCCGGCAATTCCGCGTCGAGCGTCAGGCCCGCCTGTCGCCCCGGCTCGACCAGTTCGCCGGCGCCGGCTTCTATGCTCCCTATGCCGAGAAGGCCGAGGCCGGCCTGACGCTCGTCGACCGCACGGGCACCCCGCTCTACCAGGTCCGCTATCCCGGCTGGACCTATGCCGATTTCCAGGCCGTCCCCCCGATCGTCACCAACAGCCTGCTGTTCATCGAAGACCGCGACCTGCTCTCGACCGACCAGCCGCGGCGCGATCCGGCGGTCGAATGGAACCGTTTCGTGCTCGCCATCGGCGGCCGTGTGCTCGGCTGGGCCGATCCCTCGCTGCGTCAGGGCGGCGCCAGCACGCTTGCCACCCAGATCGAGAAGTTCCAGCACTCGCCCGGCGGCCGCACCGGCAACGCCGCCGAGAAGCTCCGGCAGATGGTGAGCGCCGCGATGCGGGCCTATCTCGGCGGTCCCGACACGATGGCGGCGCGCCGGCACCTGCTCGCGGACTATCTGAACGCGACGCCGCTCGGCTCGCGCCCCGGCTATGGCGAGATCATTGGTATCGGCGACGGGCTCCGGGTCTGGTACGGCACGGATTTCGACGAGGCGAACCGCGTGCTCGCGACCGCCGCCGAGACGCCGCAGGCCATTGCCCGCAAGGGGACGATCTATAAGCAAGTGCTGAGCCTGCTCCTGGCCCAGCGACGGCCGTCCTATTATCTGACGGTCGACCCGGATGCGCTGGCAGAGTTGACCGACCGCTATCTCCGTGCGCTCGGCAATGCCGGCGTGATTGCGCCGGCACTGCGCGATGCGGCCCTCGAGGCCAAGCTGCGCTTCCAGGCCGAGGCGCCGGCGCCGATGCGCGTCGCCTTCGCCGGCCGCAAGGCGAGCGATTCGGTCCGCACGGAGCTCCTGGCCCTGCTGCGCACCCAGAATCTCTACAACCTCGACCGGCTCGATCTCTCCGTCCGCACGACCATCGACGCGGCGACGCAGGACCGCATTAACAGCATCCTCGCCACGCTCGGCCAGCCCGACGCGGTCAAGGCGCTGGGCCTGGTCGGCCACGACTTGCTCGGCACCGAGGATCCGTCGCACGTGAACTACAGCGTCGTGCTCTACGAGCGCGGCGCCGACCGCAACTATGTCCGCGTCCATGCCGACAGCCTGGACGAGCCATTCGACATCAATTCCGGCGCCAAGCTGATTCTGGGCTCGACCGCCAAGCTGCGGACGCTCGTCACATATCTCGACATCATGGTGACGCTGCACGACCGCTATGCCGACCGGCCGGCGCACGAGCTGGAGGCGGAAGCAGTCCAAGGACCGGATGTGCTGAGCCGCTGGGCCGCCTCGTACCTGGCCGGCACCAAGGACCGCAGCCTGCAGCCGATGCTGGATGCGGCGATGCAGCGGCACTATTCCGGCAACCCGGGCGAGAGCTTCTTCACCGGCAGTGGGCGGCATGTCTTCCACAATTTCGAGAAGTCGGAAAACTACCAGGTGTTCACTGTCGAGCAGGGGATCGAGAAGTCGGTCAACCTCGCCTTCATCCGGCTGATGCGCGACATCGTGCATTATTACGAGGCGCAAAACGGCACCCTGAAGCAGCTGGCCGACAACGCACACGGCGCCGAGCGCGAGGCCTACCTCCGGCGCTTCGCCGACCAGGAAGGGCGCACCTACCTCAATCACTTCTACGGCGACTACCACGGGCTCAACGACGAGGAGGCCATGGCGCTGCTCGCCAGCCGGACGCGGCCGGTCGATTATCGCCTGGCGGTCGCGTTCCGCTCCGCCCGGCCGCGAGCATCGGTCGCGGCCCTCCAGGAGTTCCTCGCCGCGCGCGCCCGCAACCTTGCCGTCGACGAAGCGACGGCGAATGCGCTCTATGCCAAGTACGGCGAGGACCAGTTCTCGCTCAACGACCGGGGCTACCTGGCAGGCGTCCACCCGCTCGAGCTCTGGCTCGTGGCCTATCTGCACCGGCATCCGGGTGCCTCGCGCAGCGAGGTCATGAAGGCGAGTGCCGCGGTCCGGCAGGAGGTCTATGCCTGGCTGTTCAAGACGCGCAACGCACGCAAGCAGGATGTCAGGATCCAGATCCTGCGCGAGGAGGACGCGTTCAACCAGATCCTGCAGGACTGGCGCGCGCAAGGCTATCCGTTCGGCCAGATGGTGCCGTCATACGCGAGCGCCATCGGCAGTTCCGGCGACCGGCCGGACGCGCTCGCCCATCTCATGGGCATCATCCTGAACGACGGCGTGGAGCTGCCGACGACCGATCTCGACCGGCTGGATTTCGCGGCGGGCACGCCCTATGAGACCACGCTGACGATGGCGCCAAAGACGCCGCGTCGGGTCTTCCCGCCGGAGGTGGCGCAGACGGTCCGGCGGGCGTTGATGGGTGTCGTCGCCCAGGGCACCGGCATGCGCGTCCGCGGCACCTATCTGATGGCCGACGGCAAGCCGCTGCCGGTCGGCGGCAAGACGGGCACCGGCGACAATCGCTTCGAGAGTTTCGCCGGCGGCGGCCGCCTGATCGATTCCCGCGTGGTCGACCGGACCGCCACCTTCGTGTTTTTCCTGGGCGACCGGTTCTACGGCACGATCACCGCCTATGTGCCGGGCGCCCAGGCGGCCGACTATCATTTCACGAGCGCGCTTGCGGTCCAGCTGCTGAAGGCGCTCAACCCGTCCCTGGTGCCGCTGATCAATGCGCCGCCGGCGGGCGGCAACAGCCCGCAAGACCAGGGGGAAGACCGCCCACAAGACCACAGGGAATACCGCGCAGGCGGCTGACCGGGGGGCTGACTGGGCAGGAGGCGTGTGAAATGGGGTGACCTACACCCACGGGCAATGGCACCAGACGTGGAACCCGGCGACCCCCGGCCGCTATGCGGCGGGGATCGTCTTCGCGGCACTTGTGCACCTGGCCCTGCTCTATGTCCTTGTCACCGGCCTCGGCAAAGGCGTTGTCGAGATCGTGCGGCCGCCGGTCATGACGAAGATCATCCAGGACACGAAACCGCCGCCGCCGGAACAGCCGCCACCGCCGCCGCCGCAGCTGGTGACACCGCCGACGCCGCCCTATATCCCGCCGCCGGAAGTCCAGATCGCGCAACCGCCGCCGCAACGGCCGATCGCCGTCGTCACCACGGCAGCACCGCCGGCGCCGATCCCGATGGTCGTGGCGCCACCGGCGCCAGCACCGACGCCGGCGCCGGCGGTCCCGGACAGCGAGGTGAGTGCCAAGCCGATCGCCGGGCCGCCGCTTGCCTATCCGCCGCGCATGCTCGAAGCCCAGCGCGAAGGCAAGGTCGACATCAGCTGTGATGTGGACGCGGACGGCACGACCCGCAACTGCGCGGTCACAAGCGCCCAGGGCGGCAGCGCCTTCTCCGAGGCCGCGTTAGCCTATGTCGAGCGGGCGCGCTACAAGCCGGCGATCCGCAACGGCGTGCCGATCAAGGAACCGCACCACACGTTCCACATCATCTTCTCGATCAAGGACTGATCCGAAGGCGGTGTACAAGCGAGGATTACTTGTCGCTTGTACACCCAGCGCACTCGATCGCGCGCCCAGTCACAAACCGCTCAATCGAATCAATGAAGTAAGGCGATTTTCAATAATGCCGTTGCGCAACCCTCGTTTGCGCTCCGCTTTTTTCATAGATTGCTCGGAAGATCACTACGACACACGCAGACACCACAAAATCCTAGCAAAATTCCAAGGAAATGTAAATACGACCAGAATACTTACGTATATTTATCACAAGCAACGAACAGTATACCGCAATATATGAATAAGCAATTACCGATTGTATGTTCAAATTTATTTGAAGAAAACTAGGCGAAAGACTGTTACACTGCACAGCGAAAATTCGTAAAGTCGAATTTTAGTGGGAAGCCAATGTAGTTTCCGGTGGGACATGCGCCCGCTGGCACATGGTGGTCGTCACGTCCGCCATTCCCGCCGGCGCGCGAGCAGGTGGGGAGAGAACGAATGGCACATGATAAATCCCTGACTCGACGCTTCATGCTGCTGTCCGGCGGCGCCACACTCGCCAGCACAGCGCTGCCGCGCAGCACAGCCGCGGCGACGCTGCTGGCCGGGAAGTCGCGGCAGGTGCTGCCGACCTATACTGTCCTCGACTATCCCGGCAACCCCTACCTGCGACCGCAGGGCGGACCACTCTCGCACCCGTGGCAGACGTCCAGGACCCCGAAGAAAGGCCCGGCGCTCATCCGGCGCCATAAGCCGGCGACGACGAGGTCTGCCGCGCCACACCTCGCGGCGCCACTTGCCGCGGCACCGCTCGCCACGGTGGCCGCGCCCGCGGTACCCTCGGCGCTCGTCCTCTACGACACGACCAACCAATTTGGCTGGCTCGGCGAGCTCTACGCCATCATGTCCGTCAACCTGGCGAGCCATTTCGCCGACTGGACCGCCATGCCGGTCGTCCAGTACGAAACTGGCGAGATCAACCAATATACCTGCGTGATCTATATCGGCTCGACCTATGGCGAACCGATTCCGACCGCGTTCCTTGACGACGTGCTGACCGGGACCCGGCCGGTGATCTGGGCCTATGACAACATCTGGCAATTGACCGCGCGCGCCGCGAACTTCACGGCACTCTATGGCTGGAACTGGGCGCAGTTCGATTTCTCGACGGTGGCACAGGTCAACTACAAGGGCCAGCAGCTGAAGCGCTATGCCCCCAACGGCGCCGGCATCATGACTTATTCCGTCGTAGGCTCGAACGTGACCGTGCTCGCGACTGCAGTCCGCTCCAACGGCACAACGTTCCCCTGGGCGCTGCGTTCGCGCAACCTCACCTATATCGGCGAGAACCCGCTCGTCTATATCTCGGAGGGCGACCGGTACCTGGCGTTCTGCGACTTCCTGTTCGACGCGTTGGCCCCCACCACGCCGACCCAGCATCGAGCCCTCGTCCGGCTCGAGGACATCGACCCGACCTACAACCCCACGCAGTTGCAAGCGGTCACGGACTATCTCACAAGCCAGAACGTGCCGTTCGGCTTCCAGATCATCCCGCGCTACCTGGATCCGAATGGCTTCTACACCGGCGGCGTAGCACAGAATATTCCGATCGCCTCCGTGCCCACCTTCGCCAGCGCGGTCCAGTACATGCTGGACGCTGGCGGGGTCATGATCAATCACGGCTGGACCCATCAATATTCCAATGTCAAAAACCCCTTCACCGCCGTGACCGGCGACGATTTCGAATTCTATCGCGTGACGCAGAACTCCGACCTGACCCTCAATTACCAGGGGCCGCTGCCGGGGGACTCCACGGCCTGGGCAACCGGCCGCTTCCAATCAGCACAAGCGGATCTCCAGGCCGCGGGGTTCTCCTTGCCGGCGCTCGTCACGTTCCCCGGCTATGCCGCCACGGCAACCGACTACGCAGTGGCGGCCGGAATCTTCAATGCGCGCGCCGAGCGGTCGCTCTATTTCAGCGGGCAACTGACGGACGGCGCGAAGATCGACTACACCCGGCTCGTCGGCCAGTACTTCCCCTATGTCGTCTACGACGTCTACGGCGGCACGACCCTGCCTGACAATCTGGGCGGCATCGAACCCCTGGCGTTCGAGATCTTCCCGAAACGCCTGCCCGCGGACATCCTGGCGGATGCGCAGCGCAACCTGGTCGTGCGCGACGGGTTCGCAAGCTTCTTCTATCACCCGTCCGATAGCCTGAGCTACCTCCAGGAGACCGTCACGGGGCTGAAGAACATGGGCTACACCTTCGTGGCACCCGACACCCTCTAACGGCGCTGCGCAATCATTTGATGGCAAGTACCTTCGCAGCCCATGCGCTTTGCCGGAGCACGAGGTAAGGGGGAAGGCCGTTCCTTGAGGCACGTGCACGCGGGCGATCCGCAACGGCGTGCCGACCAGGGAACCGCAGCGCACGTTCCTTATCGTCCTCCCGATCAAGGGCTGATCCGGGGAACTGATCCAAGGAACTGATCCGGGGCCGGGGGCGAGCGACGATTACGCGTCGCTCGCGCCCGGATCGTCCGGTGGATCCAGAATCCATCATCGAATCAAGAGAATGGCGCCGATGACTATAACGCGGCCGCTCAACCCGTATTTGCGCGTGCGACGCCCGTATAAATTGCTTAATAAAAGATTAAGACAAACATAAATAGCAACAGATTATAACAAACTTTCCGAACAAGGTAAATACGATCAAAATACTTACGTAAAAATAACTTGAGCAACGGACAATAGAAATCAGCATATAAGTCGACAATTAGTAGTTGGTATAGCAAATTTATTTGAGACAAAACCGATCAAACGCGATTACACTAATCAGCGGGGTTCCATACAGCAGAGCTCTCGCAGCAAGCCGAAGCAGTTTTCCCGCGGGACAAGTGCCCGCCGGCCCCTGGCGGTCGTCCGGCCCGCCATTCCCGTCGAAGCAAGAGCGCATGGGAGAAAACTGATGGCACGAGACAAGCCCCTTTCCCGGCGCTTCGTGCTTTTGTCCGGCGGGGCGGCCCTCGCCGGAACCGCATTGCCGCGCGGGACGGCCGCCGCCGCAAAGCCGACGAGACAAGCGCGGTCGGTGTCGACCTACGCGGTCCACGACTATCCGACCAATCCCTACCTGCGGCCGCAGGGCGGTCCGCTCCCCGGCCCGCGGCCGACGCCCAACACCGCGAAGACCGGCGCCGCTCTCCTTACGAACAGCGCCCCGTCGACCCCCAATTCGACGATGTCGACCTTGGCGGCGCCGCTCGCCACGACGGCCGCCGGCACGACGCCGTCGACGCTCATCCTCTACGACACGACGAATACATGGGGCTGGCTCGGCGAACTCTACGCCATCATGGTCGCCAACCTGGCGAGCCATTTCGGCACCTGGACCGCCGTCCCGGTCGTCAAATACACGTCCGGCATGCTCAACCAATATTCCTGCACGATCTACATCGGCTCGACTTACGGCGAACCGATCCCGACCGCGTTCCTCAATGACGTGCTAGCCGGAACCCGGCCGGTCATCTGGGCCTATGACAATATCTGGCAATTGACCGCGCAGGCCGCGAACTTCACGGCGCAATACGGCTGGAACTGGTCCAGCTTCGATTTCTCGACGGTGGCACAGGTCGACTACAAGGGCCAGCAGCTGAAGCGCTATTCCGCGAACGGCGCCGGCATCATGAACTACGCCGTGGTCGGCTCGAACGTGAGCGTGCTCGCGACCTGCGTCCGCTCCGACGGCACGACATTCCCGTGGGCGCTGCGCTCCGGCAACCTCACCTATATCGGCGAGAACCCGCTCGTCTACATCTCCGAGGGCGACCGGTACATCGCGTTCTGCGACCTGCTGTTCGATGCGCTCGCCCCGGCCACACCGACCCGGCATCGGGCACTTGTGCGGCTCGAGGACATCGACCCGACCTACGACCCCACTCAGCTGCGCGCCGTCGCGAACTATCTCGCAAGCCAGGGCGTGCCGTTCGGCTTCCAGGTCATTCCGCGCTATCTCGACCCGAACGGCTACTACACCGGCGGCGTGGCGCAGAATATTCCGCTCGCCTCCATGCCGGCCGTGGCCAGTGCGTTCAAATACATGCTGACCAAAGGCGGGGCCATGATCAATCATGGCTGGACCCACCAATATTCCAATATCATCAACCCCTTCACCGCCGTGACGGGCGACGATTTCGAATTCTATCGGGTGACGCAGAATTCGGATCTCACGCTCAACTACCAGGGGCCGCTGCCACCGGATTCCAAGGCCTGGGCCATGGGCCGCTTCACCTCGGCGGCAACCGATCTGAGGGCCGCAGGGCTCGCCTTCCCATCGTTCGTCACGTTCCCCGGCTATGCCGCGACGGCGACCGATTACGAGGTGGCGGCAGGGATCTTCAAGGCGCGCGCCGAACGGTCGCTCTATTTCAGCGGCCTGCTGACCGGGGCGCCGACCGACTATACCCGGATCGTCGGCCAGTATTTCCCCTACGTCGTCCGCGACGTCTACGGCACCAAGGTCCTGCCCGACAATCTGGGCGGCATCGAGCCCCTGGCGTTCGAGATCTTCCCGAAACGCCTGCCGGCGGACATCCTCGCCGACGCGCAGCGCAACCTGGTCGTGCGCGACGGGTTCGCGAGCTTCTTCTATCACCCGTCCGACAGCCTCAGCTACCTCGAGACCGTTGTCTCGGGCCTGAAGGACATGGGCTACACCTTCGTGGCGCCGGGCAGCCTCTAGGCTGCCCAATCGCCTGCCAGCAAGCGCTTTGGCATCTCTCGGATGCCTTGACGAACATGAGGGGGTAAGCGGCCAGAACATTATCTCAGACAGCAAAACAAAATCGATGGAAGGGAGTTTTGTTGGCCCAAGGCGGGCGAACGACGGCGTTTGCGCGCGTTACTTGGGCCTCGACCCAAATCAACTGCGTTCATTCAGGTGCGCCATGGAAATACGCACACTCATTGTCGTCGAAACCCGACTGACCCGCACCGCACGTGTGACGATTGCTTGCCGCTTCCGCCCGGCGCGTCCGAAACGCGCCATGGACCAAGGGCCAAGAACCTGTCGACCCAACCAAGCGGGCCGCGCACGCATCAGCAACGTCGCAGCTCAACCCGTATTTGCGCCGGAAGCGCTCGTATAAATTGCTTAATAAAAGATTAAAACAAATATAACTGGCAGAAAATTGTACCAAATTTTCCGCGAAAAGTAAATATGCGCAAAATACTTACGTATAAATAATTTGAACAACGCGCAATGGTCTCGACATATATACGAGCAATTACTAGTTGATTGGGAAAAATTTATTTGAGACAAAAGGTACGGAAGGCGATTACAATAATTCGCAGGGTATCGCAAAGCCGAACTCTAGCGGTAAGCCGAAGCAGCTTTCCAGCGGGACAAGCACCCGCTGGCGTTTGGTGGTCGTCTCGCCCGCCATTCCCATTGAAGCAACAGCACATGGGGAGAAAATTCATGGCACGAGACAAGTCTCTTTCCCGACGCTTCGTGCTTTTATCCGGTGGGGCAACCCTCGCCGGAGCCGCATTGCCGCACGGCGTCGCCGAGGCGGCGAAGCAAGGGAGCAGGCCGCGGACGCGGCCGACCTATGCCGCGCTCGACTACAAGCACAACCCCTTCCTGCGGCCGATCGGCGGACCGCTCTCGAGTCCGCGGCCGGTAAGCAACACCGTGCGCAGCGGTGCGGCTCTCGTCACGAACACGGTGCAGTCGACCAGGTCGACCTTGTCGACCCTCGCAGCACCGCTCGCCACGACGGCCGCCGGCACGACGCCGTCGACGCTCATCCTCTATGACACGACGAATACATGGGGTTGGCTCGGCGAGCTCTACGCCATCATGGTCGCCAACCTGGCGAGCCATTTCGGCACTTGGACCGCCGTCCCGGTCGTCAAATACACGTCCGGCATGCTCAACCAATATTCCTGCACGATCTACATCGGCTCGACTTACGGCGAACCGATCCCAACTGCATTCCTGAATGACGTGCTGGCAACGACCCAGCCGGTCATCTGGGCTTATGACAATATCTGGCAATTGACTGCACAGGCCGCGAACTTCACGGCGCAATACGGCTGGAACTGGTCCGGCTTCGATTTCTCGACGGTGGCGCAGGTCAACTACAAGGGCCAGCAGCTGAAGCGCTATTCTCCGAACGGCGCCGGCATCATGAACTACGCCGTGGTCGGCTCGAACGTGAGCGTGCTCGCGACCTGCGTGCGCTCCGACAGCACGACGTTCCCGTGGGCGCTCCGTTCCGGCAACCTCACCTATATCGGCGAGAACCCGCTCGTCTATATCTCGGAGGGCGACCGGTACATCGCGTTCTGCGACCTGCTGTTCGACGCGCTGGCGCCAGCCACGCCGACCCAGCATCGGGCCCTCGTGCGGCTCGAGGACATCGATCCGACCTACGACCCCACTCAGCTGCGCGCCGCCGCCGATTATCTCGCGAGCCAGGGCGTGCCGTTCGGCTTCCAGGTCATTCCGCGCTACCTCGACCCGAACGGCGCCTACACCGGCGGCGTGCCGCAGAATATTCCGCTCGCCTCCATGCCGGCCGTGGCCAGCGCGTTCAAATACATGCTGACCAAGGGCGGGGCCATGATCAACCATGGCTGGACCCACCAATATTCGAATATCGCGAACCCCTTCACCGCGGTGACGGGCGACGATTTCGAATTCTATCGGGTGACACAGAATTCGGATCTCACGCTCAACTACCAGGGGCCGCTGCCGCCGGATTCCAAGGCCTGGGCCATGGGCCGCTTCTCATCGGCGGCAACGGATCTGAGGAACGCAGGGCTCGCTTTCCCGTCGTTCGTCACGTTCCCCGGCTATGCCGCCTCGGCGACCGACTATGAGGTGGCGAACTCGATCTTCAAGGCGCGCGCCGAGCGGTCGCTCTATTTCAGCGGCCTCTTGACCGGAGCGCCGACCGACTATACCCGGATCGTCGGCCAGTATTTCCCCTACGTCGTCCGCGACGTCTACGGCGGCAAGGTCCTGCCCGACAATCTCGGCGGCATCGAGCCCCAGGCGTTCGAGATCTTCCCGGCGCGCCAGCCCGCGGACATCCTGGCGGATGCGCAGCGCAACCTGGTCGTGCGCGACGGGTTTGCGAGCTTCTTCTATCACCCGTCCGACAGCCTCAGCTACCTCCAGGACACCGTCACGGGCCTGAAGGACATGGGCTACACCTTCGTGGCGCCCGGCAGCCTGTAAAGCGTTCAGGCAACCTCTGCTGGCAAGCACCTTTACGGCAGACGCGTATAACAGAAACAACGGGAGCGCAGCCAGAACATTATAAGTGGGAGAGAATAACAATTCTGGATAGAGATTTTCATCGTCCAAAACTGGGCGAAGGGCATCTTTTGCGCCCCGTTATTTAGGCAACCACACGAATAAACGCAGTTCGTACAGGTGAGCCATGAAATTACGCACGCTAATTGTCTTCGGAACCCGACCGGAAGCGATCAAAATGGCTCCCGTCGTCCGAGCGTTTCGCGCCGTCCCCGATGTCGAGACGCGCATCTGCGTCACCGGCCAGCACCGGGAAATGCTCGACCAGGTCCTGCACCTGTTCGACATGGAACCGGACTATGACCTGGGCCTGATCAACGGCAAGCCCAACCTTCAGGAACTGACGGCGAGGGCGCTGGGCGCGCTCGACCGGGTCATCGCCGATTTCGCCCCGCACCGCATCCTCGTCCAGGGCGACACGACCACGACCCTTGCCGGCGCACTCGCCGCCTTCTACCGCAAGGTCGCGGTCGGCCACATCGAGGCAGGCCTGCGCACGGGCGACATCATGGCGCCGTGGCCGGAAGAGGCCAACCGGCGGATGACGACCGTCCTCTCCGACCTGCATTTCGCGCCCACGACCACGTCGAGAGAGAACCTGCTCAGCGAAGGGGTGCCGCAAGACCGCGTCTTCGTGACCGGCAACACCGGCATCGACGCGCTTCTGGAGGTGACCCAGCGCTTCGATCGCGATCCCGCCTTCCGGGACGAATGCGCGAGCGCCTTCCCGTTCCTCAATTCGAACAAGCGACTCATCGTCGTGACCGGCCATCGCCGCGAGAATTTCGGCACGCGGATGGTATCGACCTTCGAGGGCCTGGCGCGGATCGCCACCCGCCCCGACATCCAGGTCGTCTATCCGGTTCATCTGAACCCGAACGTCCAGGAGCCGGCGCGGCGCATCCTCGGCGACCTGTCGAACGTGTTCCTGATCGACCCGCTCGAGTACCACCAGTTCGTCTATCTGATGCAGCGGGCCTCGCTCATCGTGACCGACTCCGGCGGCATCCAGGAGGAAGCCCCGGCACTCGGCCGCCCCGTGCTCGTGACGCGGGACGTGACGGAACGGCCCGAAGCGGTCGCCGCCGGCACCGCGCGCCTCATCGGTAGCGATGCCGACCGCCTGGTCGACGCCGTGTCGGAACTGCTCGACGATCCGTGCGCCTACGACGCCATGGCGCGCGCGCACAATCCGTTCGGCGATGGGCATGCCGCCCCGCGCATCGCCGATGCTGTCGTGACGGCGCATCTCTGAGGCGGCTTGCACGATGAGCCTCTTGCGGGGAACGTTCCAATGACCCTGGGCACCATTCCGTCAGCGCGCATTCGGCGCTTCCTGCTCATCGCAAGCATTGCGCCTTTGCTCGCCGCCGCGGCCGGGCCATCCGCCGCCCGACCGCCAGCCGAGGCCGCCTCGGCGGCCGACTTCTTCCTGCCGCGCGTGGCAGGGCCGGAGATCGTGCGGCGGGTGGCGCTCGCCGATCTCGGTTTCACCTCGGCCATCGACCTCACAGGCAGCAGTGCCGAGCGGCAGTTCTTCTTGCCGGTGCCGCGCGGCGCCCATATCGAGGCGGCGGTCCTCGACCTGGTCGGCCAATATCTGCAGCCGACACCGGGCCGGACGACGTTCGTCGTCGATATCGACGGCAACCCGGTCGTCGCCCGCCCGCTCGACGCCGGAAGCGGTGTCATCAGCGAGCATATCCCGATTTCCCTTGGGACCCATTCGGACGGCTTCGTGCAGGTCGACATGCGCTTCGCCTCGGTCGTGACGACGGACCGCTGCACCGACGAGCGCGCGATCGGCAACGGCGCCAGCATCGCGCCCGAAACCGCGCTGACATATCATCTGGCCCTGTCCGAGATCCGCGACGTGCGGACCGCCTGGAGCGTCCTGCCGAATCGCCCCGTCGTGCTGCTGCCCCCGGGCGAGATGGGGCCGGTGCAGTATGACGCCGCAATCCGGATCGCGCTGGCGCTCCGTGCCGCCGGCCGGGACGCCGTCTTCGCCAATCTGCCGGCCATCGGCGACAGCGTCTCCGTCGCCGGACTTTCGGTACCGCCGGCGCTCGCAGCACTTCCGGTCTTCCGCAAGTTCGCCAACGCCATCGGCACCGTGCGGCTCGACGCCCCGGCGACGCGCGGCGCCTACATGATCCTGCGCGTCCTCGCCAACCAGCAGCTTGCCGATCTGGTGGTCGGCGACGGCTGGTTCGGAGCACTCGTCGCGACCGACCTCGACGAGCTCAAGGCCAGCCTGCAGCCAGAGAACCCGGCGGCCGCCAGGGCGCTCGACGCGTGGCTCAAGGCCGTCAACGCCGATCCGACGGTGCGCGAGCCGGGCGAGAACCTGAGCCTGCACCAGGTGCTGGGCCAGCCGGTCATCGCCCTCGACGCCGACACGGCGCCGGTCGCCGCCGCGCTCCTCGGCAGCCCCTGGACCCGGCTCGCCCGGTCAAGCAGCCTCGACATCCGGAGTGTCGGCGGCAGCGACACCGGGGCCAACTGGATTCCGCTCACCCAGTTGGGCAGCGCGCTGGCACGCCAGGACATCGTCGATCGCGGCGACTGGCAGGTGTCGTTCACCACGGCTCAATTGCCGACCGACCGCTGGCCCAGTGCCGTCGAGCTCGAGATGACGGTGGCGCCGGATCCCGCCGACACGGCGCCGGTCGCGAGCGTCAGCCTGAACGACACGCTGCTGCGCGCGGAGAAGGTCGCAAGCGGCGGCGTCACGCGCATGATCGCCCAGATCCCGCCCTATGTGCTGCGGGCCAACAACACGCTCAAGGTCTCGATCCAGCGCGCCGGCGCCGCCGGCGACTGCCGCCTGGCGCCGCGCGGCTTTCCCGCCCAGATGCTGCCGACCAGCCGGCTCGTGCTGAGCGAGCGCCAGATCAAGAACCAGTTCTTCGCGCTCGAACCTCGTTTCGCCCGGCGTGGCATCGTCGCCGTTCCTCAGCGCTACCTGACCCATCCGCTGGCCAGCCTGCCGCTCGTCGAGAAATTCCTGGTCGCCCTCGGCTTCACGCCGCAATCCATCCGGCTCGCAGTGCTGGACGAGAACACGCTCTTTCAGCCCGACGACGCCTTCGTCGCGTTCGACCACGAGCTTATGGGCGTGGTGAAGCGTGCGACGCTCGACAGCCACGGCCTCGCGGTCGCGACGAGCGACGGCAAGCCTGTCGTGAGCGCCGCCGGAACCGCCGACATGGTCCTGGCCCAGATCGTCGACTATGCGAACCAGCCGGGCGTCGCCGTCGACACCCCCCCCTCGGGCGCCCTGCCCGAGATCCAGCTGCCGAGCCTGTCGAACGGCGACCTTGCGCTCGTCGACCGCCAGGGCCTGATCGCCGAGCTCGGCGGCACCGACCAGTACCAGGCCGCGCTGCGCCAGGCGATCTATGCGCCGTCAGCCGTGTTCTTCCGCTACCAGCCCTGGATCCTGTCCGGGCTCGGCCTGCTGTCGGCGCTCATCGTGATGCGGCTCATCCGGGCGGTGGTCGTGCATCGCAAGCGGCGGAAGTCCGGCGGCTAGGCGGGGCGCCCTCGCCATGTTCTCGAACGGCTTCCTTCTCGCCCATTACGTCGCGGCGCTTGAATGGCTGACGGTGCTGACCGCCATCATCATCATCGTGAGCGGCATCGACGACGCATTCATCGACGCCTATTTCTGGGTGCGCGAAGCCTATCGCGCGACCTTTCTCGCCCGGCGCATCAAGCCGCTGCCGATCGAGGCGCTGAGAAGGCCGCCGGAGCAGGCGATCGCGATCATGGTGCCGGCCTGGCAGGAATCCGCCGTCATCGCGCAGATGATCGAGAACAGCGTCGCGACGCTGGAATATTCGAACTTCAAGATCTTCTGCGGCACCTATCCGAACGACCCGGCGACCGGCGAGATCGTCGACCGCATGGCGCGGCGCTACAAGCAGGTCGTGCACGTCTCCGTGCCGCACGACGGCCCGACCTGCAAGGCCGACTGCCTCAACTGGATCATCCAGGCGATCTTTCTGAACGAGCGCACCCATGCGATCGAATTCGCCGGCATCGTCCTGCACGACAGCGAGGACGTGATCGATCCGCTCGAGCTCAAGCTCTACAACTACCTGCTGCCGCGCAAGGACCTGATCCAGCTGCCCGTCCTGTCGCTCGACCGCCAGTGGCACGAGCTGGTGGCCGGCACCTACATGGACGATTTCGCCGAGTGGCATTCCAAGGACCTGGTCGTCCGCGAAAGCTTCACCGGCCAGGTGCCGAGCGCCGGCGTCGGCACCTGCTTCAGCCACCGCGCGATGGCGGCGCTCTCGGCGGAGACCAACAACCAGCCGTTCAACACCGACACCCTGACCGAGGACTACGACTTCAGCTACCGCCTCGCCAAGCTCCACATGAGCCAGGTCTTCGTGCGCTTCCCGATCGAATACAAGGTGCGCCGCCGCCATTTCCTGACCGGCCGGGAGCGCGAGGTGTCGGTCGACAGCTATGTGGCCGTGCGCGAATTCTTTCCCGACAAATATCGCGCCGCCTATCGCCAGCGCGCGCGCTGGATTGTCGGCATCGTGTTCCAGGGCTGGCTGGAGATGGCCTGGAAGGGCGACTGGCGCAGCCGCTACATGCTGGTCCGCGACCGCAAGGGCGTCGTCACGTCTGTCGTCACGATCCTCGCCTATTTCATCCTGCTCAATTTCGTGCTGATCGGGCTCGTCCGTTGGTACGACCCAAACCTCATGACCTATTCGAGCATGATCGCGTCGCACGAATGGATCCAGATGCTGCTCGCCTTCAATTTTCTCTTGCTGTGCAATCGGATCGGCCAGCGCTTCTATTTCGTCTCGCGCTTCTACGGTTTGTGGCAGGGCGTCATGACCGTGCCGCGCCTGCTGGTCAATAACCTCATCAATTTCAATGCCACGATGCGCGCCTGGAAACTCTTCGTCGTGCATGTCATCGGCGGGCGGAAACTGACCTGGGACAAGACCGACCACGCCTATCCGTCGATGGAGCAGCTGCAAGAGACGCGCAAGCGCCTGGGCGAGGTGCTGCTCGCCTGGAAGGCGATCGACCAGGCGCAGATCGACGAGGCGCTCGCCCGGCAGACGGAGTTGGGCGAACCGCTCGGCCGGGTGCTGCTGCGCGAGGGATGGCTGCGCGAGGATGCGCTGGCCGACGCGCTCGCCTACCAGCACGGCCTGCCGCGAGCGGAATTCGATCAGGATGCCGTGCTCGCCCATAGCGAGCGGCTGCCGCTGCCACTCGTCATCCGCCACCGCGTACTGGTGGCTGGTGACGCGCCGACCGGTGGCCTGCACCTGTTGGCCGCCGGTCCGCCCGACACCGCGGTGCTGGAGGCGGCGGCCGCGCAGGCCGGTCAGCCGCCGCTTGTCTCCATCGTGCGAGAGAGCGACATCGCCGACGGCCTCAGGCTCGTGACCGGGATCGTCCAGCAGCCGGCGCTAGAACCCACGGCCGCCCCGCCGTTGCTGGGCGACCTGCTCATCGAGATGGGCGCGCTCCGTCGCCAGGACCTGTCGGAGGCGCTCGACCGGTACGAGCCGGCGCGCGACGGCCGCTTCGGCCAGTTTTTGATTGCACACGGCAGAATTGACGCCGAAGATCTTCAAGCAGCGCTCGAACGACAAAACGGCTTCGCGCCAGAGTTGGTCAACAACCCGGAGAGCACAGCGGCATGAAGCACCTGGTTCGACGCGGGGTGGGAATGCTGCTCCTCCTGCCTCTGCTTGCCGGCACAGCGCTCGGCTCAGAGCCCCCCTTGACCGGCGAAGCCTATCAGCATGCGGCCGCGGTCTATAAGGCCCTCGACGCCAAGGACCTGCCTACGGCCGAGCGCGAGGCGCGCCTCGCCTATGGCTTGCGCCCCGACAGCCGCAGCACGGCGCTCCTGCTGGTGGAGGTGCTGCGCCGCGAGAACAAGCTCGACGAGGCCCGGCGCGTCCTCGACGCGTCGCTCGCCGGGGCGCCGCCGGATGCCGGCGCCTTGACGACCCGCGGCTATCTCGACAATGCGCTCAACGACTATGACGCGGCCGTCGCCGATTTCGCCCGCGCCCTCGCCGTCCCCGGCCAGTCAGACGAGGACGTGCGCAAGCTGCGCCTTGCCGAGGCCGACGCGGCGTCAGCCGGCAAACAGCCGCAAAAGGTGCTGGACGCACTCGAGCCGCTCGCGGGTGAGGCGAGCTACCCGGTCGCGATCCGCCGCGGCTACGCGCTGTTCAGCCTCAAGCGCAACGACGACGCCTCGGCCGCCTTCGCGATCGCTGCCCGGACCGCGCCCAACGACGAGAACCGGCTTCAGGCGCTGAAGGGCCAGGCGGAAGCCGACTCCGAGCGCGGCGATCTCGACTCGGTCAAGCGGCTGTTGCCGGCGCTCAACGTCGCCGGCGCACCGTGCGACATCGACATCGCCTATCTCATGATGCGTGTCGGCGACGATGCCGACGCGCTCACCTATGTCGAGGGCCCGTGCGGCGCCGATCTCAAGCCGGCCAACGCGGTCGATTTCGGCTATGCGGCGAAGCGGCTCGGCCGGAACGAGGAAGCGATCAATTTCTTCCAGCGCGGGCTCGAGGAGCGCCTTGCGAGCGGCACGCAGTCCGAGACGGATACAAGGACCATCTTCGGCCTCCGGCGCGAAGTCGACACGCTCTCGCGCAGCTGGGGCGTCAACGGCAGCTTCACCTTTCGCGGCGGCCGCGACAACGCCGACAATGGCACGGTGGGCCAGGCCATCACGGAAGCCTATTGGCAACCGCCGATCCTGAACAACAGCCTGCAGGTCTACGCGCGCATCGGCGTCAACGCGGTCGACCAGACGTCTGCGGGCACCTCGTCCACCACCTCGACCCAGGCCGCATTCGGCACGCGGGTGAAGCCGTTCTCGACCGAGAACATCGTGATCGCGGCGGAGAAGCTCGTGCCGGTCGAGCACGGCGCGCTCAAGGACTGGCTGTTCCGCGGCGCCACATCCGGCGGCTTCGGCCTCGAGGTCGAGCCGGTGCGCCGTTACTGGCCGACGTCGCAATACTACGTCGAGACCGACTACTACCTCCACCAGCGCCGCTTCGCGGCCAACGGCGAGGGGCGCTACGGCGAGGCGACCTCGCTGCTCGACACCTCGCCCAATCTCATCGGCACGGGCTTCCTCGATCTCGCGGCCGAATACGACGGCGCGCAATATCGCCGGACCGCGGTGGCTGCCGGGCCCGGCATCGGCGTGCGCTACTGGTTCCGCGAGACGACCTATCGCGCGCCGGCGAGCTTCGCCGAACTCGATCTCGCGTACCGCTTCAACGCGACGGGCTCAGGCCGGCTTGGCGGCATCGTGCTGCAGCTGACGCTGTCGTTCTGAGCCGTCTTCGACGCGGGCGGTCCGCGGATCGCGGGCGGCGAGGAGATAGGCCCGGCGCAGCGCCTTCCCGCCCGCGACACGGTCGGTCATGTAGGGATCAACGGCAAAGCCCAGGATGCGGCCGGGACCCAGGTCCACCGCGCGCTCGAGCTGCGTCCGCACGCGGGCGAACGACGCCGCGCGGGCGGTGAACGGCTGTTGGGCGCGGCCGTCGTCCCGATCCAACTGCTCGAACAGTTCGATGATGAGCTCAAACGGCTTGGCATCCGCCCGAAGCCGCTCCGCGAGTTGCGCCGATGCGGCCGAGTGCTCCTCACCTGTCGGTGCTGCGACACCGGCACCGTCCTGGATCAGCGGTACGAGGGCCACCCGCTGGAGGATCGCGGACCACAGGTCCGGCCAGACCCCGCTGGCCGCGAAGGCCGAATGGAAGGTCGAAACCGCCAGCAGGCGGTCGTCGTGACCGGCGACCGCGGCCGTGATCGTCGACAGGTAGTCGAGCAGACGGTCGAGGAAGCCGGACCGCCGCCAGGTATAGTCGTCGAGCTCTTGCGGCAGGTACCAGCCGGCGAATGCCGGGTGCTGGGCATAGGACGCAGTTTCGATATGCCGCGTCTGGCGGGTCAGCACCGCCTTGAGATGGGCGTCCATCTTCGGCTCGTCGGCAGCGGCGGCCGCCCAATATCCATTGTCGAACGGCAAGCCGATCCTGAGGGCTAGGCCCCGAGCCGCCGCCAGATCCAGCAGACGGTCGAGAGTATCGGCTGAGGCGGCGAACCGGTCGGTGCCGTCCACGTAATCCACCCATTGCAGGATCAGCTGCTGACAGCCGAGGTGCCGCAGCAGGTCGAACCGTGCAGGCCAGATCGCCAGGTCGTCGAAATCGGCGCGCCACGGCTGGAAGAAGGAACCGTCGAGCCGCGCGGGCAGCCAGTCGGCAACCGGCGCGTCGCGGCTCGCCAGTCCGGCCGCCGCAAGCGCCAGCCACAGCGTGAATCGCCGACGGCTCAGCATCGATTCCCCGCGAACGGTCACCTCACATGCTCCTCGACCGGCGCTTCGGCTCGCGCCGGTCGATCATGCTACATCGCGGGGCCGCCAGACCCATCATTTTCCGAGGGCGATCGCCTTCAACCGGATCGCTCGTTCCCCCTCCCGGCCGATTCGGGCTCAAATCGCCCATACCCCGCTACGGCGCATCCCACTGATTCTAAGCATAGAATCAGCATAAAATATCATTATATACAAATACTTCGCTTTTTAGACCAAAAATGCCACACGGTTCCAGAATATATTCCGTATAAACGGCGCGCTTTCGTCTTCTCGTGGAGGAAATCTCGCTATGTTACTTACACGATTTCGCACAATCTTGGGTGGTTCGCAAGTATTATCTGAGAAAAAGAAATTAAAATTAAATTTATCTAAATTTTTATTCATTGGCGCGACGGCACTGACGTTCGCTCAGGCCAGCACGGCTTTCGCCTCCGGCACCGTCACGTTTCTGTTCTTCGACCGGAACGGCAACGCGCTGTCGTCGGCGAGCGTGCGCAACATCCTCAACAACAACAATGCCGGCTGGGACGGCGACGCGCTGGTCAATCCGACCAACCTGCAGGACCTCGAAGAAACGCCGCTCTATGACACGAACCAGGGCCTGGCCTTCGACACGATCTCTGAGCCGGCAGCCCTCTCGCTCAACTGGCCGACCACGCGCGGTTACTCGACGCTGATCGTCGACAACGGCGGCAAGGGCTTCTCCAACGGCGGGACGGTGAACTTCACCTATCAGGCCGCCCTCGACTCCTCGCGCCGGCTCGTGGCAGCACTGGCCGCCCGGCCGACCTATCAGCCGTCGGCCGCGTTCAAGACCGCCTACAGCGCAATGAGCGCCGATCTGCAGCAGGCGACCGCGTCGTCCGCGCAGTCGACGCGCGGCAAGTACGGCCAGCTGGCGCTCGACCAGGCGCATATCGCCAACGACCTGATGCTGTCCGAGTACGGCCACGCCATGACGGGGCGGAGCGCCACCTGGCTCGGCACCACGTTCGACACGACCGACAACGTCTCGACCACGGTGTCGAACGCCACCGTGGCGACGCCGCACGGCTGGGTCCGCATGGTGTTCGATCCGAGCGCTCAGCCGTCCGACTACACCGAGGCTGTCAACGCGGCCCATGCCGCGGGCCTGAAGGTCCTCGGCCAGCCGATCGATTCCTCGGAAGCCGCCAGCTTCTCGCAGTCGGCCTATGTCGCCCGCTTCCAGACCTACATCCAGGCATTCCCGAATATGGATGCGTGGGAGATCGGCAACGAGGTCAACGGCAGCTGGCTGGGCTCGGGCATGGGCCAGAAGATCGCCGCCACCGCGTCCTACGTCGCAGCCGCCGCACCCAAGGCCCAGCGTGTCCTGACGCTCTACTGGCAGATCGGCACCGACGCGCCCGAGTGGTCGACGTTCAACTGGGCCCGCGCCAACCTGCCGGCCTCGACGCGCAACCTGATCAACGTCGTGCTGCTGTCGACCTATGTCGAGGATGCGCCCATGGGCCTGGCATTCGACCAGATCATGAACGAGCTGCACACGGAATTCCCGAACCAGAAGATCGGTCTGGGTGAGCTCGGCTACTGGTCGCCCGACACGTCGCAGGCCTGGTGGGCGATCTCGCCGAACAACCCGACGACCTCGACCCGCCGCGCGGTCGCGAACCAGTACTACTCGGCGAGCCTCGGCTATTCGTTCGGCGTCGGCGGTGGCTTCTGGTGGTACTTCGCCGAGGATACCCTGTCCGACCCGCAGCTCACCGGTGCCATCCGCGCCGGCGTCACGGGCGCGTTCTAAGGGGGAGGGGGGCGTCCGCGGACTCGTCGCCTTGCGCGACGAGGCTGCGGACGTGGTCCTCGAGCACGGTCGCATTGGCTGGGCACCGCCAGTGCGACCGTGTACTCGTTATAGGAACGAAGACGGCTCAATGCCGTTCGGCGAGCAGCGCCATCCGGACAAGTTCGGACAGGCTGCCCGCCTGCATCTTGCTCATCAGGTTCGCCCGATAGACCTCGACAGTGCGCGGGCTGATGCCGAGCTGGAACGCGATCACCTTGTTCGAGCGCCCGCTGACCACGCCGTCGAGCACGTCCCGTTCGCGGGCGGAAAGGGCGACGAGGCGAGCGCGGATCGCCTCAGGCGAATCGGTCTCGACGAGACGGCCCTCACCGTTCAAGGCCGACCGGATGGAGCCGATGAGCCGCTCCTCGTCGAACGGCTTTTCGATGAAATCGACGACGCCGGCCTTCATCGCTTCCACCGCCAGCGGCACGTCGGCATGGCCGGTGATGACGATCACCGGCCGGCCGGCGCCTCGTCGCTTCAAATGCCGGATCAGCTCGAGCCCGTTCGTGTCGGCCATTCGCACGTCGGTTACGATGCAACCGGTGGCAGGCATCGGCAGCAGCTCGAGAAAGGCGGTCGCCGACTCGTAGGTATGGACGTCGAAGCGCGCCGCCTCCAGCATGAACCGAAGCGAATCCCTGACGGCCTCGTCGTCGTCGATCACGTGGACCACACCGTCAATCACGTCCGTCTTCCTCCCTCTCGACGCTTCGCAACGTGAAGCGGAATGTGGCACCGCCCCCGGGCGTCGCCTCCGCCCAGATGCGGCCGCCGTGGCTTTCGACGATCGTCCGCGAAATGGAGAGGCCGACGCCCATGCCGTTGGCCTTCGTCGTGACGAAGGGTTGGAACAGGGTGTCGATCACCTCCGAGTCGATGCCGGGGCCGGTATCCGCGACGCTGACCTGGGCCAGTTCCGGGCCGACGCGCTCGACCGAGATCGTCAATTCCTTGTTCAGGCTCCCCTCCATCGCATCGAAGGAATTCCGCAGCAGATTGGTCACCACCTGCTGGATCTGGACCCGGTCGGCGAGCACGAGATCGGTGGAGGGATCGTAGTTTCGCCTTACCGTTATACCGCGCTCCTTGGCGCCGACCAAGGCGAGCTCGCCGACGTCATCTATCAGTTGCGAGAGGCTCTCGATCCGCCGCTCCGTTTCGCCGCGGGCCAGGAATTCGCGCAGGCGGCGGATGATATGCCCGGCCCTGAGCGCCTGCGCCCCCGCCTTCTCGAGCGCGCCCGCGAGCCGCTCACGCGGTATGTCCGGCTCGCTGAGCAGGTGTGCCGCACCCTTCAGATAATTGGCGATCGCCGACAGCGGTTGGTTCAGCTCGTGGGCGATAGCCGAGGCCATCTCGCCCATGGCGGTCACGCGCGATACGCGAACGAGCTCGGACTGCAGTTCCTGCAGGCGGGCTTCCGAGCGATGCCGTTCCGTCAGGTCGCGCACGAACCCGGTAAAGAAGCGCCCCTTGTCCGTCAGCGCTTCGCTGATCGTCAGCTCCATGGGGAAGGTCGAGCCGTTCTTGCGCTCGCCCATGACGATACGGTCGGTGCCGGTCGTCCGTCGGTCGTCCGAACGCTCGTACTGGTCGAGATAGCCGTCGTGGGTCTCGCGGTCCCGTGCCGGCATCAGCAGGTTGGCGTTACGGCCGAGGACTTCGCCGGCGGCCCAGCCGAACAGGTCCTCGGCCGCATGGCTGAAGGAACGGATCAGCCCGCGCTCGTCGGTCACGATCATCGCGACCGGTATCGTCTGCAGGAGCGTCTGCAGATGCATCTCGCTTTCCCTGAGCGACCGGTTGATGACGATCAGTTGCTGCCGGGTCCGCTGCAGCCAGGATCCGACGCCCATGATGGCGCTGCTGATGCCGGCAAACACGGCGACGCTCGCCACGTCGCCCATGACGACCGGCTGGTCCGCCGGAAAGGTCGTCTCGACTACGGCGATCAGCGAGAGCAGGGTCGCGAGCAGTCCAGGCCGGAAGCCGCCCAGGGCCGACGCGGCGACGATGGCCGGGATCAGGAACAAATAGACCGACCGCTCGCCGAACGCGAGCTCGAGCAGCAGGTACAGCGCCAGGCCGGCGATGACGCCGAGGACGGCGATCGCGTAGCCGAACCAGATCCGCCAGTCCTGCACCCATCGGCTCATTTCACTGTCGCGCTCCGCCGTCGCGAAGCCATCGCTACGCCTTGAACTGCATAAGTTTTTTCGGCGCCGCGCGCGCTTCGGAATAGTACTTAGGGGAAATACCGGATTTGTGTTTCCTTCGTCTTCGCAATAGGTTGGATTGGGAGTGCAGCGCCGTTGCTCGAGTGGCCGCGAACCGCGCCCGCCGATCGGGCGGCGGGCTCATTGCTTCGGGGCAGCTGTTCGGGGTCTCGAGCATGTCCAGTCCAGGCTCCACTCCCTTGCCAGGCTCGCCTCCGTTCAAAGTGTTCATCCTGGACGACGACGCCGATCTGCGCGCCGCGCTGCAATTCTCCCTGGAGCTGGACGGGTTCACTGTCGAGACGTTCGCGACCGGCGAGGAGTTGGTGCAGCAGGCCGAATTTCCCGAAATCGGCTGCCTGGTGGTGGACTACCGGCTGCCTGGTATGAACGGCCTCGACGCGCTCGACCAGTTGCGGCGTCGGCAGATCCGCTTGCCGGCCGTGCTGATCACCACGCAGCCGCGACGTTCCGTGCGCCAGCGCGCTGCCGCAATCGGCGTGCCGATCATCGAGAAACCCTTGTTGTCCAACGCGCTTTCCGAGCATATCCGTCGCGCCGATCCGCGCTTCTTCAATCACCCCTGAATTGCGTCGCCAATAAATACTTAGCGTCAGAGATGTAATAGCAATTCTTTTCCAAACATACACCCCAATTTATACGCGATTTTACTTGAGCGAAACACCAGAAAATAAGTGACAGGCCCGAACCATCCCGCCCGCACCTTGAGCGCGGGCAAGGTATGAAGGGGCTGGACAGGCGCGGTCAGAACTGGATCGGCAGGGCCACCTGGAACACGTAGCGCGGCGCCCGGCTGCCGGCGCCGATGCCGGCGGTCATGTCGAGCGCCATGCCCGGCGCCAGGTTGGTGAAGAGGCCGGCCTGGAACAGGCTGACCGCCGCCTCGGACCCCGGCACGCGGACGCCCGACGCCTCGGTCTTGCCGAGGAACTCGAGCTGCGGCCCGACGCTCAGCGAGGTTTCCGGGCTGACCGCGAACAGCACCGAGGTAGCGGCGGTATAGGTGTCGCCGGGCGCGATGCTGCTTTCGGGGAAGGAATGGGCGTAGCGGAACGATCCCGTAAAGACGAGCGGATCCTGCCGCTTCGAGGCATTCAGCGTGACCGCCACCTGGTTGAAGCCGCCGCCGATCGCGGTGCTGTTGCTCTGCCGGCCGATGTTGGACAGCCAGCCGACGCTGGCTACGAGGTTCGGCCGCCACGAGCCCTCGCGCACGAGGAACTTGTCGAGCGTGATGCTCGGCTGTCCCAGCAGCCATGACGTGGCCGACTGTTCCTTGAGACCGACGCCGAGCGCCCGGGTCGTGTTCGAGGTCGTGAGATAGTCGTACGGCAGATTGATGTCGACCTGCGCGTCCCACGGCAGGCCTGCGCGGAACAGCAGAGAGGTCTCGAGCTGGTCCTGCTGCGTGAAGATGTCGGACGTCAGCGCCCGGCCGTCGGTCGTCAGCACGAGTGGACCGGGCACCGTCTGCTCCCGCCGCGTGTAGGTGACGGTCGGCACGATCTGGTAGACGCCGGTCGGCAGCAGGAGCGCGCCGGTCTGGACCAGCGCGCGCTCGAGCGCATGCTCCGCCGCCTCCGGATCGACCTCGAAAGTGCCTGACGACGAAGGAGGCGACGAAGGAGGCGACGAGGCAGTCGTTGGCGGGGCGGCAGGAGCGGCGGGCGGCGGGCTCGCTTGCGCCTCGACGGCCGTTTGCGCGGCGGCGGCCGCTTCGGCCGGCCTGGGCGGGATTGGCGCCACCGCAGCCGGAGCGCTCGCCGCACGCGACGGCGGCGGCGCCGATGCCGCACCCGCCACACGTCCCGTCGCTTGTGCCTGTACCTGGGCCTGTGCCTGGGCCTGCGCCTGCGCGCGCTCGAGCTTCATCACCCGCAGCAGCAGTTCCTGGATCACGGCATCGCGCTCGTCCAGCCGCTTCTGCAGTTCCTCGATCGTCGGTTGTTTCTTCCCATTGGCCGGCGTCGCATCGTCCGCCCGGGCGGCGGGCGCCCAGGCGGCAAGCGCGCAGGGGCCGAGCAGCAGGGCGGCGGTCGCCCCCTGCCTGCCTGCCCGGCGATCTGAACGAAGACGGAAATCCGAA